>PLRZ01000643.1:20687-37140 GCA_003164075.1 Bryobacterales bacterium
GAAGTCACCTTGAAGCTCGACCAGCCGCTGCTCATCTATTCACGCTTCGATCTCAACCGGCTGCTGCTGGAGCGCGCCGAACACGCCGGTGCACAGATCGAAAAGGCCCGCATCCTGTCCCTCTCGCGCGGCGCTTCCCGGTGGCAGATCCGCACCAACGCCGGAATCGCCGAGGCCGATTTCTGCATCGTCGCCACCGGCGCGCGCAACCCCTTGCGCGACGTCGGGACCGAACTCCGCGCCGAAGATACCATGTCCGCGTTAGGCTACTACGTCCCCGGCGACCAGACGCGCATCGACATTCAATTCCTGCCGCACCTGGAAGGCTACATCTGGGTTTTCCCGCGCTGCGGCCATCTGTCCGTAGGTATCTGCGGCAAAGGAGAAGCCGCCGGTTCCCTGCGCCGCCGCCTGGAATTGTACATGAGCCAGCACGATATTTCCTGGAAGGACGCCACTTTCTACAGCCATCTGCTGCCCTCGCTCGACGCCGCTTCGTGGCGCGGCAACCGCGTCTCCGGCGAAGGCTGGATGGCCGTGGGAGACGCCGCCGGCCTGGTGGATCCCATCACGAGTGAAGGTATATACTACGCAATCCGCTCGGCTGATCTGGCGGCGGGCGTTCTCCTTAGCGCTCAGGTTGCTCCACCCGACAGAGCAGCTCACTATCGGCAGATATTGAGGCGCGATTTAGCCTCAGACTTGGAATTCGGATCGCGATTGGCAGACCGTTTTTTTCTCGGGCGATTCTTGCTCGGTGGCGTGACTGACAGGATGGTGCAGTTTACGCGCCGCAGCGAGCACTTCGCTGATATAATGCAGGACTTGTTTTCTGGGCAGCAGGGCTACCGAGGGCTGAAACGCCGACTTTACCAAAACCTGAACCGGAGTTTACGCGAAATTCTCGTCAGCTTCCTCTCGACCGATATCCGAAGCCGAAGAGCGCTCTCCAAGCGCCAAACGGTCGATTAGTCACCTCGGCTTCCCCACACCACCACCCTTGACTTCCAAGTGTGTCCAATATACTTTATGTGTTGAGCCATCCGAGACGAGCGAATCATCACGCGAAGGAGCGATCACGGCAACCACAGCAGATCAGCCGCCTGAGGAGGCGAGCCCGCAATTCGAACTAGAAGAATACAAGCAGGTTCTGCTCGAACGCCAGTTTGTTATGAGCAGATATATGCAGGCTGTCGGCCTCTACCTAGCTCTCTCTGGTTTTGCTCTTCGGGAGCTTCTCGATGCGAAAACCGAGCCTCGAGCGTACTTTTTGGCCATCCTGTTCAGCACCCTAAACATAATTGCGATATGTGTTGCGCGGCAATTTCGCAACATGGCCGATCACGCGATGCAGCGCGAACACTATTTTGCAAAGCGCCACCACCTAGCAAAGGCATACCAGCTCTTCTGGGGCTATCGTGCGGGAATATTGCTGGTGGGCGTGAACGAAGTGGCCATCGTACTGGTCACAATATTCAAGATTAGGGGCTGGCCCATTTGAACTCGAGATGGGCCGCGCGATCAAGTGAGTTCTCTGGAGCGGCGGGCCAAGGAGGACCTCGACGTCAGGATATTCCGCTGACGGAACTGAGTAAACAGGTCGATAAACTTCCATGCAAATTCGAAGGGCCCCAAAATATCCTGCTTCAGGATGCGAAATGACTCTTCGCCGCGCAACGTCCGGCAAAATGTTTCCCACACTTGGTCGTTGCTCCTGAACAATCGGTATATTAGGCGGGGACAGATTGCGGAAATCGACAATAAGTTTCTGGCCCAAAGCAACTCGCTTCCAATCTGTTCGCTGAGTAGGGGCCCGTACTGGGTCAAATCCACAGGCCCCGTATCCAAAGCGCGGAAGATGCATTCAGATGCGATTCGGGCACTCTGGCAGGCGAAGGAGATGCCGTCGCCCGTGAAGGGCTCTACAACTCCTGCGGCATCGCCAACCAATAGAACCCGTCTTGCCGCCAGTCGTGCTCTCCTGGTCAGCGTCGGCAGAAGATGACCTTTGAGGCTCAATCGCTCAACGGCATGAGACTTCAGTAGGCCGATTGCTCGGACGAAATCCATGACGTAGCTCCTTAGGTGTTTTGCGATCCTCACGGGACCGCCTGCGCCGACGTTCACGTACCCGCGCTTCGGAAAGAGCCAAGCGTAGCCACTACGAAGGGTCCCCCAGTCAATGATCATGCTCTCAGGATCAAATGTCCGGTGGTCTACGAATTCCTCTGGGATCTCACAGTAGACCGCCGCTTGCCAGAAGTAGTCCTGGCGGTTGTTCAGAAGAGCGCGCACAACGCTGTTCGCGCCGTCCGCACCCACCAAACACGCCGCCCGGAGTTCACCACCGTCAAGTCGAACCGACACAGGCCCGTGCTCCTCGACCTCCAGGCCCCTCAGCGGACTCGCGATGTGAATGAAGGCCCCGGCGCCCTCCGCTTGGCGTAGCAGGTAATGGTCGAATTCGGTGCGAAGGAGAGTGTGCACCAGAGGCTCGCGATAGGCTCTTGTCCAGCGATCCCCGAGACCGAAACTCAAGCTGATTCCGCTCAGTGCTCCCCGGAAAAGGTGGCTGACATCAAATGGTATCTCAGGTAGGGCGCGCGCTTGGAGTCCTCCACCGCAAGCCTTAGCTCGCGGAAACGGGCTAGCATCCACTAGAGCGGTACGGACTCCGGCCTTTGCGAGACGATAGGCCGTCATGGATCCCGCTGGACCTGCACCTATCACGATGACATCGAAATGGCTGCTCTTCATAGCCGGGAGACGTACCTGCCACTATCTTACCTCCCCTCAGCGTTGTGCTTCACTCGACCAAGTATCGTCAGGAACTGCCCACAGGGTGCGTTGACCATTCCAAACCCCAGGCAGACTGGTGACGCCGCAGCCTTCGCTGTGACTCCAGTGATCACACCAAAGGAACTCTTGGACACGAAGGAGGTGTTTAAACACAATTTCTTGAGGCTGTTTGGAAAGCAGCGACTGCTACTCTCCGGCTGGGCCGCGGTGGGATCCATGTCGTAATCTAGGTTTCAGTACACCATGACCCACACCCAATCCGAAGAACTCTTCCGCCGCGCCCGGCAGATCATTCCCGGCGGCGTCAATTCCCCGGTACGCGCCTTCCGCGGCGTAGGCGGCAATCCGGTCTTCATCGCCCGCGGCCAGGGCTCCCACATTTTCGACGTCGATGGCAACGAGTACATCGACTACGTAGGCTCCTGGGGCCCGCTGCTGCTGGGGCATCGCCACCCCGCCATCATCGAGGCGCTCGAACGTGCGCTCGCCATCGGCACCAGCTTCGGGGCACCCACGGCGCAGGAAATCGAACTGGCCGAGGCCATTTGCGATGCCGTGCCGTCCATCGAAATGGTCCGCCTGGTGAACTCCGGCACGGAAGCCACCATGTCGGCCATCCGGGTGGCCCGCGGATTCACCGGGCGCGACCTCATCGTCAAGTTCGAAGGCTGCTATCACGGCCACGTCGATTCCCTGCTGGTGAAAGCCGGCTCGGGGCTCGCCACCCTGGGGATTGCCGATACCGAGGGCGTTCCCAAGGCTTTCTGCGATACCACCATTGCCCTGCCCTTCAACTCACCCGCTGCCGTGGAAGAGGCCTTTCGCGCCCACGGCGACCGCATCGCCGCCGTGATTGTGGAGCCGGTAGTGGGCAACATGGGCTGCGTTCCGCCCCAACCCGGCTACCTGCGATTGCTCCGCGAGGTGACTCACCGGCACGGCGCCCTGCTGATTCTCGACGAAGTGATGACCGGTTTCCGCGTGGCGTTCGGCGGGGCACAGCAACTCTACGGCGTCACGCCCGACCTCACCACGCTCGGCAAAGTCATCGGCGGCGGTCTTCCCGTAGGCGCTTACGGCGGACGCAAAGACGTCATGAGCAAAGTGGCGCCGAGCGGCCCGGTGTATCAGGCCGGCACGCTTTCGGGCAACCCGCTGGCCGTGGCCGCCGGCCTCGCCATGCTGCGCCATCTGAAAGCCCACCCCGAGATCTACGGCCAATTGGAGACCCGCGCCGCGGCACTCTGCGCCGCGGTCCCGGCCGGCGTCACGGTAAATCGTGTCGGCGCCATGTTCACGTTCTTTTTCCATCCGGGGCCGGTCACGGATTGGGAATCCGCAAAGGTCAGCGATACCGCCCGCTTCGGCCGTTTCTTCCACGCCATGCTGGACCGCGGCATTTACCTGGCGCCCTCGCAGTTCGAAGCCGCGTTCCTCTCGGCCGCTCACACCGACGAAGACATCGCGAAAACGGTCTCCGCCGCGCAGGAAGCGTTTAGCGCCGCTTAGGAGCTGTTCAGAAATAAGCTTGCCTAACGCTCCCTTAGGAATCGGGCAAGAATAACTTCGCAGCAAGCGTCGTGGCGCAGACTCTCAAGTCTGCTGCGCCGAGACTCTGGACTCATCTCGACCCTCTTCGCGAGCGGCATCCGCCGTCCCGGAGCGCCGAGAAGAGTCTCCGGCCCAGAGGGCACCCCGCAGACACGAGTGTCTGCGCCACGTCATGGCCCAGGTCAATTTCCCCAACTATCCGAAATCCCCGGCCGACAGCAGGAGTTCTGAGACTAAAAGTCGCTCTCGCCGCCGGGATCTTCGGCCGAGCCGTCGCCTTCGTCGCTGCTGAACCGGGCAAGGGTGAGCGGCATTCCCAGGGCGCCGAATCCTTCCGGCAGATCGACGTCCTGTTCGGTGGCCAACGCGTAGTCGCTGGCCACCAGGTCCCATTCGGTCTCGCCGGGCCAGTGGTTTTGGGCCATCGCGGCAGCGTCGTCGAAACCCTGCGGACCGGCAGTGGCGAGTAGACTGCAGGGCGTTTCCTGGTCGGCGGCGCCGGCCGGCCGGATGCCCTTGTGATAATGCGTGCTGGCGCCGAGCGCTGCCAGCGCCGCCGAGCGGATGTCTGGTTTCATAAGTTTGCGATCGTATCGGTAATGGGGTGCAGGTTCAGCATGGCTTTTTGTACCGCGCTGGCAATGTCGTCGCTGCGGTCCATGAGGGATTGCGCGTCCATGGCCTGCACGGTGATTTGAATGGGTTGGCTCTGGCTGCTTCCGCCGCCGGACTGTCCGCCTTGGGCCGGCGCGGCAGTTACCGCCGGCGTGCTGGGCGTGCCGTAGGATCGCGGCATACTCGTCTGGCCGAAATCGGCGTCGGTCGCGTCGCCGCTGTCGTCTGTCGAGCCGACGAAGCCCATGCTGTCCGGCATGGCATAGTTGGTGAGCGTGGGTGGCGCCGCCGGTCCGCCGTCGAAGAGGCTGGCGATTTCGAGTCCCAGCGGGATGATCCCCAGGCCCGCAGCGAGGGCCCCGCCAATGCTGCCGAGCGAGCCGCTTCCAGTATCGCTCGACGACGTCGAACTGCCGCCGTGGTCTATGCGGCCGGTCTGGTCGCCGAGCGAGTCGACGTTGCCGCGGGGGGCGGTGCTTCCGCCCCCGCCGCTTCCACCCGCCCCGCCACCGCCGCTCCATGCCTCGTCGCTGTCGGTGATCGCTCCCTCAATTTGCTGGAACTCCTGGAGGAGCGTGTCTTGCGTGTCCGCCATGGCCTACGCGTCCACCGTGCCGGTGAGACTGAGGCTCGCTCCGGAGCCGAGCGCCAGGACGTTGACGCGCAGCGCGTTTCCGGTGGCTCCTTTCCGAATGTTGACGATCTCGTCCAGGCTCGCGCTGACGGTGACTCCGTCAATGCTCTCCGCGCCTGCGAAGTGCCAGACCTTGACGGGCAGCGCGTCTCCGAAGTTTCCCGTGGCCGAGTCTTCGATCGATACTCTGCAGCTTGTGCCGGCGGTGAGGCCGGTGACGTTGAGATAGATAGTCTTGAGGCTGTTCAGGGCCGCGGTGCTGAGGGTGCCAGCGACCGGGCCGGCGGCCGTGACTGTTTGCATGCCGGTGGTGATGAGGTAACGTGTCATAGGATCTCCGGCTTGAGCGTAGCAGCCGGCCATCGAAACGCCCTCGGCGTCGTTTCCCCAAGTAATTGAAAAAACGGCAAATATAGTTGCCATTGACGTGCGAACGGGATTTTGTTCCTGGGAATCGGCGATAATGACCGGGCCGTGCGGCTGCATTTGCCGCACATGGCCCGCGCACCGGCCTGCTTTTGGCCGGCATAAGACAAACTGGGATGCCGGCCGCGCCTGGCCGCCACCTGATGCTGCCTGTGCGACAGGTGCGCGGCATGGCTGCGTGGCCAGCTTCCTTATTCCGGCCAGCGAAATGACGCGTTGCACGCGGAGTGACCGCGGCGCCGTGCAGCCTGGCTGTCGTGCTGCTGGTACTAAGTGCTCTTGCTTAGCCGTTTCGGTTTGCGGTATTTGAGTTTGCGTTCCAGCTTGGTGATGGCTTTGCGTGTTTTCTCGGTGAGGGTCGCCATTGCGTGGATGTCCGGGAGTCTGGCCCCTGGCTCCGCGGCTGCCATCTTCCGGAGGAATTCGAGCCCGGCTTCCGCCCGCCGCTGCTCTGCCTGTTCCAGCTTCAGGACGCGGAGTTCGAGTTCTCGCAGCCGTTTTTCGGCGTGGTCATCTTCGTTTTGCATGGCGGTGGGGTAGGTGGTTGAAAGCGCGGGGCCTTTTTCCGATTTGGGCCCGCGGGGGTTATTGCCTCTGGCTTTCTTCAATGTGTTTGAGGCGGGCATCTAGCACTTCCTCGACGCGGTGGAGTTCGGCGCGCCATAGGTCGCGCATGTCGTCGAAGCGCTTGTTGATGGCGTTTTCGAAGGCTGCTATCCGCGCGTTAATGAGTGTGCTGAATAGCATCAGCATGATGGCGTTGGAGACGATCGGAACTCCGATCGCGAGGTAGAGCTGTGTGTCTGTCATTCCCGGCTTGGCTCCTTTGGTCGGGTGTGGCCTTGGTCTGATTGTCTCACTGTGTGGGGGGTTCAGGCTGCTGTGCTCCTGAACCCCCCATGGGCTGCTACGGGCGCGGGTAGCCCCGCTTGGCCACTTCGGCGTCGGATCTGGTGCGTCCGGTGCTGTGAATCGTGCTGCCAGGCGCACACCTTCGCTTTCCGGGTTGCCTGTGGGGGTTTGGGTGTGGCAGGATGGTACCGCAACACCGCCTTAGGTTGCGCTCCGCGTGCCGCTTTTCTCCGGCCAAAGAGTTCGAGCGGACGGGGAGAATTCTCACTGCCGGGCGGTGCCCGGTCTCCTATAGCGGAAATCGGCGATAATAACGGTTTCCATTATAGGAGACCGAATTGTCGCTGGAAGATGAGTTACTCAAGCAGCGCCTGTCCCGCATTCGCGAGATCGAGGCCCTGGGATATCGCCCCTATGGCGGCCGGTACGAGTTCACCCACACCGTGCCGCAGATCCTGGCGGATTACGGCCCCAAGACGGCCGAAGAGTTGGCGCCCCAGGTGCGCGTCCGCGTCGCCGGACGCCTGATGGCCATCCGCCACATGGGAAAGGCCGGCTTCGCGCATCTCCAGCAGAACGGTGAGCGCCTGCAGTTTTACGTCAAGAAAGACGCCGTCGGCGAGCGCGATTTCCAGCTTTTCAAGATGCTCGATATCGGCGACATCCTCGGCGTGGAGGGCTATCTTTTCCGCACCCGCACGGGCGAATTGAGCATCCACGCCGAAAAGCTGGAGTTCCTCTCCAAGACGCTGCTTTCCATGCCCGAGAAGTGGCACGGCCTGGAAGACGTGGAAATCCGCTACCGCCAGCGCTACCTCGACCTCATCGCCAATCCCGACGTGCGCAAAGTCTTTGTCACCCGCGCGCGCATCGTGTCGTCCCTGCGCCGGCAGCTTGAGGCCAAGGGCTTCATCGAAGTGGAGACGCCCATGATGCAGCCGCTTTATGGCGGCGCCGCCGCGCGTCCCTTCGTGACCCACCACAACACTCTCGATATCGACCTCTACCTGCGCATCGCGCCCGAGCTTTACCTCAAGCGCCTGGTGGTGGGAGGGCTGGAGCGGGTCTTCGAGATCAACCGCAACTTCCGCAATGAGGGGCTCTCCAAGAATCACAACCCCGAGTTCACCATGCTGGAGTTCTACCAGGCCTACACCGATTTTCAAGGCCTGATGGACCTTACCGGCGAACTGCTGGCGCAGGTGGCGATCGACGCCAATGGCGGCACCACCGCGGAGTTTGAAGGCCAGACGCTCGATTTCGCCCACTTCGAGCGCTACACCATGCGCGAAGCGGTGGTGCGTTTCTGGGAAGGCGACGGCACGCCCACCCTGGAAGACGTCGCCAATCCCGAATGGCTGCACGCGCACTCCGGCAAGGCCACGCCCGGCGAAGCGCTCGCCGAGCTGTTCGAGACCCACGCCGAACGCAAGCTGATCCAGCCCACCTTCGTGTACGATTACCCCGTGGAGACCTCGCCGCTTTCCAAGCAGAAGCCCGGCGACCCCACGCTGGTGGACCGCTTCGAGATCTTCGCCGCCGGCATGGAGATCGGCAACGCCTTCACCGAGCTCAACGACCCGCAGGAGCAGCGCCGCCGTTTCGAAATGCAGCTCGCCATGCGGGAGCGCGGCGATGAAGAGGCTCATCAGATGGATGGGGACTACGTCCGCGCACTTGCCTACGGCATGCCGCCCGCCGGAGGGGAAGGCATCGGCATCGACCGCCTGACCATGATCCTGACCAATTCGCGTTCCATCCGCGACGTGATTCTGTTCCCGCTGTTGCGGCCCGAAGGCCCCATCGAGCTGATCGGCCTCATGCGCGAACTCGACAAACTGTGAAGACCTTCGAGCTGTTCATCGCCAGCCGCTACCTGCGGGCCCGCCGCAAGCACACGGTGGTGTCGGTGATCACGGTCATCTCGGTGCTCGGGGTGGCGGCCGGCGTGATGGCGCTGGTCATCGCCATGGCGGTGACCACGGGCTTCCGCAATACGCTGCAGCGCAGTCTGCTGGGGGCCATGGCGCACATCAACGTGGTGCCCAAAGTCCCCGGCGAAGGGATCGAAGATTGGCGCTCGCTGATGGCGCTCCTGCGCAAGGCTCCGCACGTGGCCGGAGCTGCGCCGGCGCTTTACAGCCCGGTCCTCATGGCCGGCGCCGTCAATTCCAAACCCGGAGTGCTGAAGGGTATCGACGTCGATTCCGAACTGGCCATCAGCGCAACGCTGCGCAGCTTGAAGGAAGGTTCGCTGGAGCCGCTTCGCGATCCCACCGCCAAACCTCCGGGCATTCTGCTCGGCAAACAACTGGTGGGCGACACGGGAATCCGGGTCAACAACCGCATCTGGGTGCTCTCTCCCGAAGGCGGAGAAATGAACCCNNTACGCCTCCATCGCCGCCGTGCAGAAGATGCTCGGCCTGGAAGACGAAGTCAACGCCATCGAACTGAAAGTGGACGACCTCAACCGCGCGCCGCAGATTGCCGCGGACCTGAGTAAGATGCTCGGCCCGCACTATACGGCCACTTCCTGGCAGGAGCAGAATCTCCGTCTGTTCGACGCGATGCGCGGCGAGCGCATCGTGACTATCATCATCATCGGGCTGATCGAACTGGTCGCCGCGCTGAATATCCTGATTGTGCTGGTGATGATGGTGATGGAGAAGTATCGCGACATCGCGGTCCTGATGTCGATGGGTGCGCGGCCCCGGCAGATTCGTGCGATCTTCATGCTGCAGGGCGTACTGATCGGTGCGGTGGGCAGCGCGATCGGGCTGACGGCGGGGTACACGCTCTGCTATTTCGCCGAGAAGTACCACTGGATCCGCATCGATGAATCGGTCTACGCGTTCTCCTACGTGCCCTTTGAGACGCACTGGGCGCACGGCATCTGGATCGCCGCCGCCGCGATTCTGATCAGCTTTCTGGCGACGTTATACCCCGCGCGCAACGCCACGCGCATTGCCCCGGCGGAAGTCTTACGGTACGAGTAGGCTATTTCGGGGAGCAGATGCCTGCAATAGGCGGGGAAAGGCCGGTGGGAGCGTTATACTGGCTTCAGGAGCGGCGAAATGAACGACGAGGTGCAGGAGCTTCGGAATGCGGGCTACAGACCTGTTGTCGTCGGGCCGCAGCCCTTTTCGTTCGAGGATCTGTTGCGAAGCGTCGATCCTGAGCCGGACGAGGAGACGGAGCGTTTTGTAGCGGCCATCTATGCGGATCGCCGTCAGGTC
Organism: Bryobacterales bacterium; assembly: GCA_003164075.1. The sequence continues at coordinate 30,801 of PLRZ01000643.1, forward strand.
GCCGAGGATTCCTCGCCTGAATGANNAGAGCTTCGCAGGCGGGGCAGGCGGTGCCGCCTGCCCGCCCGCGCTGAATTAGGCGCGCTGCTCGAATAGGATCGAGCGAAGGCGAGCACCGCCTGCCCCACCTGCGGGCTCACTGCAAATTCCACGACATCAGGAGTTCTGCATGTGATAGCGGGCGCTACCCCTTCGACACCGGCATGAACCGCTTGATGAAGTTCGTATCGAAATTCCCCGCCTGGAAATCCGCATCCGCGACGATCTTCAAGTGCAGCGGAATCGAGGTGTGGATCCCTTCCACGATGAACATCTCCAGCGCCCGCCGCATGCGGTCGATGGCCTCGCCACGGTCGCTGCCATACGTCACCAGCTTGGCCACCAGCGAATCGTAATACGGCGGAATCACGCAATCCGTGTACGCCCACGTATCCACGCGCACGCCGATTCCGCCGGGCAAATGGAAGCCCGTAATGCGGCCGGGCGACGGCACAAAAGTCTCGGGATTCTCGGCGTTGATGCGGCATTCGATAGCGTGGCCGCGCAACTCCACCGGTCCCGGCAGAATGTCGGCCAGCCGCTCGCCTTGCGCGATGCGGATCTGGCTCTTGACGATGTCGATGCCGGTGACGAACTCCGTCACCGGGTGCTCCACCTGCACGCGCGCGTTCACCTCGATGAAGTAAAGCTTGCCGGTTTCGTCCATCAGGAACTCCACCGTGCCGGCATTGGTGTAGCCCGCGGCGCCGATTGCCCTGCGCAGCGCCGTCGAAATCTCCGCGCGCAGACCATCGTTCATGGCCGGCGAGGGCGATTCCTCAAGCAGCTTCTGGTGCCGCCGCTGGATGCTGCATTCGCGTTCGCCCAGAATCTCCACGCCGCCATGCTCGTCGGCCAGAAGTTGGAATTCGATGTGGCGCGGGGCGCCGATGTACTTCTCCAGATACACGTCGGCCGAACTGAAAGCCGCGCCGGCCTCGCTCTGCGCCTGTGCGAAGAGCGGCGCCAGATCCTCCGGCCTTGTGACCACGCGCATGCCGCGTCCGCCTCCGCCGGCCGAAGCTTTCAGGATCACCGGGTAGCCAATCTCTTGGGCGAGTTCCAGCGCTTCTTGGGGAGTCTTCAGCACGCCCGGCGACCCCGGCAGCACCGGCACGCCCATTTCGCGCATAAAGGCGCGGGCGCGTTCCTTAATCCCCATCATGCGGATTACGCCGGGCCGAGGTCCAATGAATTTGATTCCGGAAGTTTCGCACACCTCGGCGAAGGCGGCGTTCTCACTGAGGAATCCGTAGCCGGGATGAATGGCGTCGACGTCGGTAATCTCGGCGGCGCTGATGATGGAGGGAATATCCAGGTAGCTGCGCGCGCTCTTGGCCGGTCCGATGCAGATGGCCTGGTCGGCGAATCGGACGTGCGCGCTGTAGCGGTCGGGTTCGGAATAGACCGCCACGGTCCGGATTCCCAATTCCTTGCAAGCGCTGATGACGCGAACGGCAATCTCGCCCCGGTTGGCGATGAGGATTTTCTTAAACCGCACGGACGGCAAACAGAGCCTCCCCGTACTCCACCGGCTGCCCGTTCATGACCAGTTTGCTCTCGATGATGCCCGAGGTTTCAGCCTCAATCTCATTCATGAGCTTCATGGATTCGATGATACACAGCACCTTGCCCGGCTGGACGCGTTCGCCCACGCGGACGAACGGTGGAGCGTCCGGCGAAGCCGACTCGTAGAACGTGCCCACGATGGGCGACTTGACCAGCACCAGATTGGGGTCGGCCGGATTCTCCTTGGGGGATTCGTGGGTAGGGGCGGGGGGCGGCGCGGGGGCAACCTGAGCCGGCGCGGCGGCCGGCGCAGGGGCGTAGCCGGAATGCGCCACCAGAATTTCCTGGGGTGCGGCAAAGGAAGAGCGCCGGATGCGCACACGGTTATCGCCCCGCTGCACCTCCAGTTCGGCGATCCCGGTTTCCGCCGCCAGGTTGATCAGTTCTCGGATTTCATCTACTGTCACAATGGACTAGCTTAACAGACGTCAAGGGCGCAAATGGGCTGGTGCGCGGTGGGGGGGGCTTAAACAGTTTCGGGATTTTGGTTAAGAACCGCTTGCTGGCGCGCGCGGCTCAGAATGGCGTCTCAATGTTTGTAAGTGTTTACNNCGCGAGGGAGCGGTCGTTCAGAGACGTACCTCCCGATACCGTGTAAGCACCCCGCGATGGGGAATACGCTCCCTAACGGTCCCTAACGGTCGCGGCTCGGTAAGTAACTGCAAACACGTGGGCACTCGTTTGCCACGAAACCCCCAGATCGGTCAGTCGCCCCGCGGTGGGGAAATATCCCTGAGGGCGTTTTACTTCTTCTTCAAACCCATGTCCTTCTTGAGACGGCTTACAATAGCGGAGGCAATGCGATCCGATTCCTTCGACGTGGCGTTCTTCGGAAGCTCGTATACCGACCAGACCACCTCGCGCGATTTGGTCCCCACCAGAAATATCGTGCCCTTGCTTCGGCCCACGGTGGAATTGGTGGCGGGATCCTCCAGCTTGTTTGCCGGCGCGACTAGAGAGCCCTTGGTTTCGTCTTCCTTGTCGCCCTCCTTGGGATCGGCTTTCTCCGGCGGCGGAGGCGCCAGCATGACATCCAACTTCTCCTGCAGCGCCGCGCCCACGTGGTCGGTGAGGACCGCGTCAGCCATCTTCGGGTCGGTGACGATGACGAAGACGTGTTCGCTGGTCAAGGCGTTGGCCAGATACTGCTCCAGCCCGTGGGCCATGGGCAGCACGTACACTGTGTGCACTGCCCCCAATTCGGCGCCGCTTAATGCCGCGGCGCAACTTACGAGGAGTGCCAAAACAAGTTTGATCGAGTTCATGATAAAGAGGGCGCGCCCATCCGTTTCCGGCGCTCAATCCATTATGACGCTGCCGGCAGCCAAAAAGTCTGCCGTAAAATCGCATGTATAAAGGCCAGTCGATCACCGTCATCATCCCCTGTCTGAACGAAGAAGCGGGAATCGAACGGGTCTTGCGCGCCATGCCCGAGTTTGTCGACGAGATCATCGTGGTGGATAACGGCTCTACCGACCGCACGGCGGATGTCGCTCTGTCGCTGGGCGCCAAAGTACTCCGCGAGGAACTGCGCGGCTATGGACGCGCGTACCGGCGCGGTTTTTCGTGCGCCACCAGCGACCTCATCATCACCCTCGATGGCGACCACAGCTATCCCGTGGATGGAATTTCATACCTGTTGGAAGCCTTCCTCCACTTGCACGTCGATTTCCTGAACGCTTCGCGATTTCCGGTGCATGACAGCAGCGCCATGAGTTTCAAACACAAATTCGGCAACCTGGTGCTCTCGCTGGCGATGTCGATCCTGTTCTTTCGCTGGGTGCGNNGCCGACGGCATGGCCTTCTCGGAAGAGATCAAGATCGAGGCCTTGCTCCATCCGCGGATTCGTTTCGGTGAGATTTCGATTCTTTACTCCACCCGTTTGGGCGAAAAGAAGCTGAACCCGTGGCGCGACGGGATGCAAAATCTCGCCTTCCTCGCGCGGAAGCGTTTCTTCCGATGAGAGAGCCGCTGCCGAAGCCGGACCAACCACCGCTTTGCAAAAAACAAATTTGGCCACGGATGAACACGGATGAACACAGATAAGAAAAGACTTTGTTTTATCCGTGTTCATCCGTGTTTATCCGTGGCCATTAATGGTGCGCCACAATGATTAGCGCCATCGTCCCGGTATGGAATGGCCGCGAGCTGCTTCTGCGCCTGCTGGGCTCGCTCGACGCGCAGACGCAGCCCGTCGCGGAGGTGCTGGTGGTGGATAACGGATCCGAGGACGGCGCTCCCGAGGCCGCCCGCCAGCGCGGCGCCCGCGTGATTGCCATGGGCCGCAACGCCGGCTTTGCCGCGGCCGTCAATCGCGGAATCGGGGAGAGCCGGGGCGAATGGCTGGCGGTGCTGAATACCGACGTCGAAATGGCCCCCGATTATCTGGCGAAACTGCTGACCGCGGCCGAGGCCGGCAGCGCCTGGTTTGCAACCGGCAAGATTCTGGTCGCCGGGTCGAACGACCGGATTGACGGCACCTTCGACGCCATGTGCCGCGGCGGAACTTCGTGGCGCGTGGGCAGCGGCCGCACCGACTGCGCCGCCTTCTCCGCCGAGCGGCAGATCTGGTCGCCGCCCTTTACCGCCGTCCTGTTGCGGGCCGAAGTTTTTCGCCGCGCGGGCTTGCTGGAGACCAGTTTCGAATCGTACCTGGAAGATGTCGATTTCGGTTTGCGTTGCGCGGCGTTGGAACTGGCCGGCATCTACGTGCCCGGCGCCCTGGCCTGGCACCAGGGAAGCGCCACGCTGGGCCGCTGGCATCCGGAAACCGTGCGGCGCATGGCGCGCAACCAACTTTTTCTGGTGGCTCGCCATTATCCCCGGCGGCTCCTGCGGCGCTGGCTCGGGGCCCTGGTGGTGGCGCAGATTCTGTGGGGAGGGCTGGCGCTGCGTCACGGAGCGGCCCTCGGTTGGGTCCGCGGCGTGCTTCAGGGACTGCGCCATTTTGGAGCGGCGCGAAAATCCCGCCAGCCGTTCGATGCCGCGGTGCTGGGCGATCTGCTGCGCTCGAACGAGCGCCTGATCCGCGACCTGCAAACATCCACCGGCTTCGATTCCTATTGGAAAGTGTACTTTCTGCTGACCGGTGGTGGGGCAAAGTGACACATGCCGGATATCGGGATCGTCATCGTCACCTATAATTCGCGGGAACACATCGGGCCTTGCCTGGACGCGGCCATGCGCTACGGCGCCGAGGTGATGGTGGTGGACAATGCCTCCTCCGACGGCACGGTGGAGGAGGCCGCCCGTCACGGCGTTCGTGTGCTGGCAAACTTCACCAACCGGGGCTTCGCGGCTGCCGTGAATCAAGGGTTTGCCGCATTGGAGACCCCCTACGTAGTATTGTTGAACCCCGATGCCGAAGTGGCCGGGGGTTTAGACTCGCTCCTCGAGGCGTGCCGCTTGCCCGGCGTGGCTGGCGCCGGCGGAAAACTGGTGGACGCGCAAGGCCGTCCACAGATCGGCTTCATGGTCCGGCAATTGCCCACGCCCCTGGTTCTGGCTTTGGAGGTTCTATTGCTTAACAGAATCTGGCCGGGGAATCCGGCCAACCGCCGGTATCGGGGCGCGCAATTGAATTACAATGTGCGGGTTCCGGTAGAACAACCGGCGGGAGCGTTCCTGATGGTGCGGAGAGCGGTATGGCAGGAACTGGGCGGTTTCGACGAAGGCTTTTTCCCGCTGTGGTTCGAGGACGTGGATTTTTGCCGGCGCGCCATTGATCGGGGCTATCAATTATACTACGTTCCGGAGGCCGTTGCACGGCATCGGGGAGGCCATTCGATTTCTCAGCTATCGGTAGAGAAACGCCGCGTTTATTGGTATGGTAGTTTACTGAGATATTCAGCCAAACACTTCCGCCCACCGTCCTTCCGGGTGGTGTGTCTGGCCGTAGTAGTGGGTTCTCTCTTGCGGAGTTTGGGGGAAGTAGTACTGCAAAGGAGTTTCAGACCCCTGCCGGCATATGGGAAAGTCGTGCGGCACGCCAGCCGGTGCTTTTTGTTCGGCTGGGGGGGCGGAGCGGTTTCTTCCGGCCCCAAATGATTCCAGGGTAAAAGGATGTATACAAAGCTCGGCCTCTCAGGTTCTTGTTCATGGCGCAAAACGACTTCGTCTCCGTCACGGTAGTCACTTATAACAGCGGCCGCTTCATTAAGCGCTGCCTCGAATCGGTGCTTCAGCAGAAGTACCGGCTGAAGGAGGTCATCGTTGTCGACAACGCCTCCACCGACGGCACCATCGATATTCTGGAACAGTTCGAGGACCGCTGCAGTGTGTACTACAACGAAGAAAATATCGGCTTCGCCGCCGCACAGAACCAGGCCATCAAGCTGTCCAACGGCGACTGGGTTCTGACCCTGAATCCAGACGTTCTGCTGCTTCCCAACTTCATTCAGGCGCTGGTGGACGCCGGCCAGCTCGATTCGCGCATCGGCACGGTCTGCGGCAAGCTGCTCACCATGACGTCGCATTTCGAGATTCCCGAAAAGCCCGTGGTGGATTCCACCGGCATCTACTTCAACCCCATGCTGCGCCACCTGGACCGCGGCAGCCAGGAAGTGGACAACGGCCACTACCTCCAGTACGAGTACGTGTTCGGCGCCACGGCGGCCGCGGCTCTTTACCGCCGCGCCATGATCGAAGACATTTCGCTCGACGGCGAATTCTTCGATTCCGATTTCTTCGTCTACCGCGAAGACGCCGATGTGGCGTGGCGCGCCCAGTTGA
>PLRZ01000106.1:0-1223 GCA_003164075.1 Bryobacterales bacterium
CGATAAGCCTTGGAAGGCAAATCGAGGGAGAACGTCAGGAGGTGCGCGGTGTCGAAGCCCGGGTTGCTATTTTGCGCCGCCGCGAGGCTCCGTAAAAGCAGTCCGGAACCGAAGGCCAGCACAAATGTGATGGCCACTTCCGCCACCACCAGCGCGTTGCGCGCCGATTGACGATGCCTGCCGCCGCCTGCCATCCGTGCGCCTTCCTTCAGCGCACTGGCGAGATCGATCCTGCCGGCCAGCAGCACCGGCCCGAGACCGGCCAGCAATCCGGCGGCGAGCGTGATGCCGCAGGCGAAGAGCAGCACCCCGGGATCCACGCGCGTTTCCGCCAGCCGCGGGATGGTGTTGGGCGCGACGCCCACAAGCAGCCGCAGCCCACAGTACGCAAAAACCAGCCCGGTAATGCCGCCTGCCGCGGCGATCACGACGGTCTCCGTGAGTAACTGGCGGACCAGCCGGAACTGCCCCGCGCCGATAGCCTTGCGCAGCGCCAGTTCGCCGGCGCGCGCGGTATTGCGCGCCAGCAGCAGGCTGGCCACATTGGCGCAGGCGATCAACAGGATCAGCACCGCCGCCCCCATCAGCACCAGCAGAGTGCCGCGGACATCGCCGATACTCTCTTCGGTGAGGAAGATGCCGAAACTGTGGTGGTCTCTCTCCGGGCCGGGGTCGACTTCGGCCAGATGACGCATGATGGCGTCGAGATCCGCCCGTGCGGCGGTCAGCGTCACTCCCGGTTTCAGACGCGCGATCGCACGGATCGACCCGTGCTGCCCGCGATTTGTGGGCTTGCCGGCCAGCCGCCCGAGCGAGAGGTAATAATCCACCCGCCATGGTGTCCATAGCGGCGCCGCCACGCCGGCCACCTCGAAGGGATTGCCGTTGAGCGTCAGGGCGGCGCCGACGATGTGCGGGTCGCCGCCGAGTTGGCTCGACCAGAAGCGATTGCTGAGCACGATGGCGGCGGGCGCGCCGGGTTGGTCGTCCTGCTGGCCGAGCAGGCGGCCCAGCAGCGGTCGCATGCCCAGCAGCGCGTAATACGGCGCCGTCACCGTCAGTCCCTGCGTGGTCATGGGATCGCCGCGGCCGGTGAGCGTGCGGCCGGTGAACTGGTACGCGGCCATGTCATCGAAGGAGCGGTTGTCGTCGCGCCAATAGTTGAAGTTGCCCCAGGTGACGCTGAAGTCCGCCGTATTGTTGGCCTCGCCCAGGCGCACCAG
>PLRZ01000106.1:1288-3431 GCA_003164075.1 Bryobacterales bacterium
CGGTGACCGTGGTGGTATTGCCGAAATGCCGGCGGGCGGCCGCGCGGGCAGCTTCCAGGGTCATGCCGCTCTCCAGAAAGCGATCGGTTTCCATCTCCAACTGGCCGCGGATTTCTTCCGCCAGATCGCCGTCGATTCCGCCGCGGCCCGTTGCCCAGGCGCGAACTCTGCTCCACCATTGGCGCATACGGTTATCCCTCCGGACTGAGCACGCGACTCATGGCCTCCACGAATCGCCGCCATTTGGAACTCTCTTCCACCAGTTGTTTCCGGCCGAGCGGAGTCAGCCGGTAATAGCGGGCGCGGCGCGCATTGGGCGACATCTTCCACTGCGCGGCCAGCCACTTTCGCTGCAGCAGGCGCTGCAATGCGGGATAGAGCGAGCCGTTATCGACCACGAATTCGTTTCCCGACTGGTGTTCCAGAAACTGGCCGATCCCGTACGCGTGGTTGGCCCCGGCCTGGAGACTGCGAAGGATCAGCACCTCGAGCGTGCCCTGCAGAAATTCCATTCTCTCAGATGGACCGTCTACCGTAGACATACTGCCTATATAGACCGAAGCCGGCCCGTTGTCAAGCCGCGGGCCGGAATTGATACCATTGATGGAACTCTATGCGGATACCGTTTCTGCTCTTCGTCGCCTCGCTGGCGTGCGCGCAGGCGCAGCCTAAACCCCAGTACGAGGTCTATGCCATTCGCTATGCCACACTCGCCGGTTTCCAGGTGTCCGGTTTGGTGGCGGGCGCCGACCCCGCGCGAAGAATGGATATCGCCATGATGGTCTGGCTGGTGGAGGGCAACGGCCGCCACATCCTGGTGGATTCGGGATTCTACCGCGAGCAATTCATGAAGCAATGGAAGCCCGTGGACTACGTGAAACCCTCGGAGGCCATCGCGCGCGTGGGCCTGAAGCCCGAAGACATCACCGACCTGATTATCACCCACATGCATTGGGACCATGCCGATGGCGTGGATCTCTTCCCCAAGGCGCGCACCTGGATTCAGAAGGACGAACTGGAATACTACGCCGGCTCGGCCTGGCAATCGCGCGGTACGCACGGCGGCATCGACCCCGAAGACGTGCTGGCGCTGGTGCGGCTCAATACCGAGGGGCGCGTGGGCCTGGTGAACGGCGACGCGCGGGAGATTCTGCCCGGCATCTCCTGCTACACCGGCGGCAAGCACACCTACGCCTCGCAATTCGTGACGGTGAACACCGCTGCCGGAACAGTGGTACTGGCCAGCGACAACATGTACCTCTACGAGAACCTGGAGAAGCATGCGCCGATTGCCCAGACATTGGACGCCGAATCGAACCTGCGGGCGCAGGATCGCATGAAGCAGCTTGCCGCCAACCCGCGATTGATTGTCCCGGGCCACGATCCGGCAGTACTGACGCGGTTCCCGAATCCCAAGCCGGGAGTGGCGAAGATTGAGTAAGTTTTCAGCGACCGGCTACCAGCGGTCAGCTTATGCGGGCGGTCGCGGACACTTGCGGTGTTCGCTTTGGCTCTCCGGGAAACTACTCGCAGGTTCTTGATTCTTTGTCTGACCTGGGATGACTCCCCGAGGTGGGGCAGGCGGTGCTCGCCTGCCCCACCTCGGGATCCCGACGCGGCGCCCCGGCTGAAAGCTATTGGTAACTAATAGCTACCTTTGTGCCGCCGCCCGACGCGTTGGAATCGAAGGCCTTCACGCCCGCTTTCATCACCGTTACATGCGAGATCTTCTGACTTTGATTCTTGTGCGCCATACGGTTGGGCGTGTCCCCATTCTGAAATGCGCTGAACGGCGAGACGCTTAGCCCCTTACCATTACTTCCGGTACTTACCTTGATGTCCGTCCCCGCATAAGTAACGTCCACAGTGCACTGTTGGTTATTGAATGTTACAGTCTGCGTCTTTCCAGCCACGGTCACTACCACCTTCGTGACTGATTTACCGCTATGGGGGTGGGATCTTTGATCGCCGCTCCCCTGAAATTGATTCCACGGCACCGCCGACTCCATGGTCAACGATCCATCCATAATCACGATGGGGGTATCGCCACTCTGCGCCCAACCGAGAACTCCCGCGGCTGCCAGGAGTGCCAGAACGATCCCCGCGGCGCGGCCTATCCGCTGTCTCTGCATTCCCTATCTCC
>PLRZ01000482.1:0-5000 GCA_003164075.1 Bryobacterales bacterium
CGCCAGGCAGAAATTGCGGGGCGAGGTCAGGAGGTCTGAGACTCGTCTCGGCGCTCCGAGGCCTCCCTGCCAAGAGGGTCGAGATGAGTCTCGACCCTTGCAGACACGAGTGTCTGCGGCACATTGCCGCCGCGGACAATGTGAAGTTATTATTGCGTGGTTCCTAAGTGCCTTTAAGCGGCTTCTTCGAATTCTGCAAGTCCCTCTCAAGCAGGCCTTACCTGCATCGCCTATACTACAAGTTCCCGGACCAATGCCCCCTTTCGACCCATTGTTTCGTAACCCGCACCTGCAGACCATTTTGGGCCATTACTGGAGGCGGCCCGGCTACGATGCGCGCTTCCCTATCGAGGCGCGCTTGTACCGCACGGAGGCCCACGTTCAGGTGATGGTGGAATCGCAGCGGCCGGCGGGACAGGCGGCGGGTGAGATCGTAATGGTCCATGGACTGGAGGGTTCGGGACGCGCCGTCTATATCCGCAGTCTCAGCGCCGCCGCGCTGAACGCCGGTTTCGCGGTACACCGCTATAACATGCGGACCTGCGGCGGCACCGAGCGGCTTTGCCAGACGCTCTATCACGGGGGCCTCACCAGCGACCTGTTGGCCGTGGTGCGCGAATTGAAGAACGAAGGCCGCGGGCCGGTTTTTCTGGCGGGCTTCTCGCTGGGCGGCAACGTGGTGGTGAAACTGGCGGGCGAACTGGCGGACCGTGGGCCGGAGATGCTGGGCGGCGTGTGTGCGGTCTCAGCGCCGCTCGACCTGGCGGCCTGCTCGCGACGCATGGCCAATCCCGAGAATCAGATTTACCAGCGGCGGTTCGTGGGGCGCATGCGCGAGCGTTTGTGCGCTACGGGCCGGTACAGCCGGCGGGATTTCGAGGGCCTCGACAGTGTAATGGCCATCGACGATCGCATCACCGCGCCATCGTTCGGCTTTGGCAACGCCGAAAACTACTACCGCACGCAATCGGCGGTGCGCTACCTGGAGGGACTCCGCGTGCCGGTCCTGCTGATCTATTCGAAGGACGATACGCTGGTGCCGTGCGAGACCTTCGACGCTCCGGCGGTGCGCGGGAATGCCTGGATCGAGCGCCTTCCGACGGAGCATGGCGGACACCTGGGATTTCTCGGGAGACGGCCTCGGCGCTTCTGGTTGGATACGGCGATAATGGAGTGGGTGGCGGGAAATCGTGCTAAGAACATCACGAGCCAAACGTCCTGAATTCAGATGACTTCACATGCGTCGTTCTGGGAAGCGGTGGTGGGTGCGCTGCAGTCCCTGCGTGGCAGCAAGCTGCGCAGCTTCCTCACTTTGTTGGGCATCATTCTGGCCACTGCCACCTTGATCGCGGTGATGTCGGTGATCTCCGGCATGGACGTCGTCATCGCGCAGAACGTTTCCGACATGGGCGCCAACGGCTACCGTGTGACGCGCCTTTTTATCACCGAGGGCGGCCCCAAGAAATATATGGAGATGCTGCGGCGGAATCCGCAGTTGACCCACGAGGAGTTCGATTTTCTGCGCGCACATGCCACCCTCACCGGCGAAATGGGGATCTCCGCGGACCGCACCGCGACCATACACAAAGGTAAGGACCGGTCCGAAAATGTCGAAGTGGATGGCGCCTCGCCGAATATGGCGGTGATTGTCAACTATGAGGCGGTGGAGGGCCGCTTCTTTTCGGAGACGGAGAATTCGCGCCGGATGAACGTTGCCTTCGTGGGGCACGATATCAAAGACAAGTTCTTCGGCGAGGGCAACGCGCTCGGCCAGTCCATCGACGTGGATGGTATTCCGTTTGAAATTGTGGGTGTGGCGAAAACCAAGGGGTCGGTACTGGGACAGTCGCAGGACAACTTCGTAGTGGTTCCGGTAGAGACGTTTTTCAAGATCTGGGGATCGCGAAATGGCATGGATTATGCGGGGTTAGCGACGGATCATGAGCACCTGATCCAGGCGCAGGAGCAAAGCCGCATGTTACTGCGGGCCTACCGCCACCTCAAACCGAAACAAGAAGACACCTTCGCGATCCTAACGTCGGACGCGCTGCTGAACCTGTGGAACCAGTTGACGGGAGCCATCGCGGCGACGGCGGTCGGAGTGGTTTCGGTATTTATGGTGGTGGGCGGCGTGGTGATTATGAACATCATGCTGGCGGTGGTTACGGAACGGACGCATGAGATCGGTATCCGCAAGTCGGTGGGCGCCAGGGGCCGCGACATTCTCAATCAGTTTCTGGTGGAATCGGCGATGCTATCGGGGGTGGGCGGCTTGATCGGGGTCACGCTGGCGTGGCTGCTGGCGGTGCTGGTGCGAACCACTACGGCAGTGCCCATGTCGGTGCCGCTGACGGCGGTAGTTGTGGGAGTGGCGCTTTCCACGGCGGTGGGGCTGTTCTTCGGAATCTATCCGGCGCAACGGGCGGCCAGGCTCGATCCCATCGAAGCCCTGAGGTTCGAAAAATGAGCCTGGCGACGTTGCAGGCGGGAGTGCGGTTGGCGCTGGCAACCACGGTGGAACACAAGACGCGGTCGTTCCTTACCATTCTGGGAGTGATCATAGGGACGGGCGCGGTGATTGGCGTCGGTTCGATCATCGCCGGATTGGATGGCGCTATCACGAACCTGATTGGCAGCTTCGGGCCCAACACGGTGATCGTGACCAAGACACCGGCGATGGCGGAATCGACTCCCGAGGAGCGACGCCGCAAGCCGCTCTCGCTGGACGACGCGCGGGCCATTCGCGACCGCTGTCCCGCGGTGCAATACGTGAGTCCGTATTTGCGGCCGCCGAACGGTGCGCACACCGCGAAGTACAAGGGAAACGACCTCGACGCGATTCAGTTGGCGGGTACCGAGGAGGCCTATGCGGCTGGCGGGACCACGATGAAGTATGGCCGCTTCTTCAGCGACATGGAGAATGCGCATCATCTTCCGGTGGTGGTGATCGGCGAGGACGTGGCCAAACAACTGGTGCCGAATGTCGACCCCGTGGGGAAGCGGATTCTGGTGGACGGCCACGAGTTGGAGATTATGGGCGTGATGGACCGGCCAGCGGCCTACCTGCCGGGGATGAACGATTACCGTGTCCTGATGCCCTACTTCACCATGCACAAGATGTTCCCCAGCGTGCGCGAGCACATGCTGGTAGTGATGGCTTATCCCGGGATGGTGCCGCAGGCGCAGGACGAGGTGCGTGCGGTGTTGCGGCTTTCGCGCCGCGACCGGATGGGCAAACCCGATACGTTCTACATGACGACATCCGAGCAGATGATCGAGCAGTTCCACAGTGTGACGGCGACCGTCGCGCTGGTGATGATCATTCTGAGTTCCATCGGACTGTTGGTCGGCGGGATCGGAGTGATGAACATCATGCTGGTGAGCGTGACCGAGCGAACGCGCGAGATCGGCATCCGCAAAGCGGTGGGCGCGCGCAGGGGCGACATCATCGTGCAGTTCCTGACGGAGGCTGTGGTGCTGACGTTGTTGGGGGGGATTATCGGGCTGATGCTAGGGTGGACGATCTCGCGGGTGGCAGGGCTGGTATTCCCGAATTTGCCGACTGCCGTGCCGTTGTGGGCTGCGTTATCGGGCGTGATGGTGTCGGTGGGAGTGGGACTGTTCTTCGGAATCTGGCCGGCGGCGAGAGCGGCGCGGCTGGATCCGGTGGAAGCCTTGAGGTACGAGTAGGATCTCTACACGCCCATTTTTGCTTAAACTGCCCGCCGCCTATGCCGGGGTGGAGAGGGATCGCCGCGCGACGGTTCGGGAGTTTGGCCCTCATCGCCGCGGATGGCGAGCTAAGCAGCCGCGAAGGAATATCCTGTGCACTCAGACCCAANNGTCAGCTTATTGTTTCGCGGCCCCTAACTAGTTTCTGGTGCGAAACTCCGGCTCGTAACGGCAAAACCGCTCCCTTGCGGTCGCGGCTCGGTAACAGTCGCGCCTGATCCCACGGCACTTGTTACCGAGCCGCGACCGCAAGGGAGCGGTTTCGTGAGTTTCGCGGCGCCTAACTAACTAAGGAGATCGTCCACTGACAGGTCGGCACGGACCGCCTGCCCCACCTGCGAAGCTCTCGCCATCGAAGGGAATGGCTCAGGTCAATTTCCCAGCCAAGACTCCGCAGTTCGCGCTCTCGACGGGAGCTTCGGAATGCGTCAGAATCGAAACATGCGAATTTCCATTCTCGGGCTCCTGGCGGCAGTGTGTGCGCCGTTGTTTGCCCAGACTCCCGTCCACCTTCGGGTGGACGCCACGGACGCGCCCCGCCGCCTGTTTCATGTACAGATGAGCATGCCAGTAAAAGCCGGACCCCTGACGCTGATGTATCCCGAGTGGATCCCCGGCGAGCACGGCCCTACGGGACCGATCGTCAACCTGGTCGGCCTGAAGGTGCAGGGCGGAGGCAAGACCATCGCATGGAAGCGCGATAGCGTGAACATGTACGCGTTTCACGTCGACGTCCCTGCGGGCGTAACGTCGCTCGACGTGGCCTTCGATTTCATTTCGCCGCCGGAAAATAGCGGTTTCAGTTCGGGCGCCTCAGCCACCAGCGAACTCGCGGTCTTGAGCTGGAACCAGTTGTTGCTCTACCCCCAGGGGAGCCAGCCCGACGACCTGCAATACCAGGCCACCCTGCGCGTCCCCAACGGCTGGCGCTATGGCACCGCCCTGCCCATCGCCAAAGAATCCGGCAACGAGATCGAATTCCAGCCGGCTTCGCTTACCACCATGGTGGATTCGCCGGTGTCGGCCGGAGCGCACTACCGCACCATCGACCTGGGGACCGACAACGGCATCCCGCACTACCTGCACCTGGCGGCCGACAGCGACCGGGCCCTGGAAGTGAGCCCGGAGGTGATTGGCGAGTATCGGAACCTGGTGAAGGAAGCCGGCGCGCTGTTCGGTACGCGCCACTATCGCGGCTATCATTTCCTGTACACGCTGAGCGACCATGTGGCCCATTTCGGGCTGGAGCATCATGAATCGAGCGACGA
>PLRZ01000482.1:5070-6351 GCA_003164075.1 Bryobacterales bacterium
CGCGCAGCGCGCTGTGGACGCCTGAGGATTACCGCGAGCGGCTGGCGGAGACGGCGGCCGATCTCGACAATAAATTCGGCCGGCAGTGGCGTCCGCTGGAAGATACCGCCGTAGCGGCGCAGGTTCTTTACGAGGCCGGCAGCGATTACAGCGACTACCGCCGCGGCGTGGACTACTATCCCGAAGGCACGCTGATCTGGCTGGAGGTCGACGTGACCATCCGCCAGCTCAGCAAGGGCAAGAAGTCGTTGGACGATTTCTGCCGCACGTTCCACGGCGGCCCGGGCGGCGCGCCGGCGTTGAAGCCTTATAATCTGGCGGACGTGGTGGCCGGATTGAACGCCGTGGAACCTTACGACTGGGCGGGCTTCCTGAATGAACGGCTGCACTCGACCAGTGCACACGCGCCGCTCGGCGGCATCGAACACTCGGGCTGGAAGCTGGTGTACGACGGCGAGCGGTCGGATTTCTGGAAGGCCTACGAAGATGCCGAGAAACTGACGGATCTGAGCTACTCGGTGGGGTTGAAGGTCAAGGATGACGGGACCATCGCCGACATCGCTTTCGCCGGCCCGGCAGGGAAGGCGGGGATCTCGCCATCCACCAGGGTGATCGCCGTGAACGGCCGCCAATTCAGCGCTACGGAATTGCGGGAGGCCATCGACCGGGCGGTGAAAGATAGCAAGCCGCTGGAACTACTCATCAAAGACGGCGAGTATTACAAGACTTATCGCGTGGATTACCACGGCGGCGAGCGGTACCCGCACCTGGTGCGCGACGAGAGTACTACGGACTTACTGACGGAGATTATCGCGCCGAAGGTGAAGAAGTAAAAGGCGGGCGAGTGAGTCTCTGGCGGTACGGATTGATCGGCGTGGCGCTGGCTGCCGGAGCGCGGCAAACAGGCCCATCTTCTCTTGACTCCCCGAGGTGGCAGGCGGTGCTCGCCTGCCCCACCTCGGGATTTCTCGCCATGTTCCCAGGCCACCCGACTCCGGCGCTCTGGAAACCGCTCGTAAGCTAAGTACACCGTTTCGCAAATACACCCTCGTATCTTGCACACACAGGGCGAACAGGCAGCAATACGTTCAGAACTCCTGATGTCGTGGACTTTGCAGTGAGCCCGCAGGGGGGGGCAGGCGGTGCTCGCCTTCGCNNGCCATCGAAAGGAATGGCTCAGGCCGGTGTACTAAGCGATTGATCCTTCGTCAGCCCGATCCGCAGTTTCGCGGCAACCCGGCCGAAAGCGGACACGCTCCCGTGGCCTTCCGCCTCGGTGCG
>PLRZ01000727.1 GCA_003164075.1 Bryobacterales bacterium
AGGCGTTCAACGAAGTGTTTGCCGTTTCGCCCCCGGAGGGCACGCCCGACCCGCTGGCCGATTATTTCAAGGGCGGAATGGTGGCCAACGGCCTCTTCTGGTTGCGAGTGCTATCCGCGGAACCCATAGTGGTCAAGAAGGACCTGAACCAGTGGCTGCGCTTCGGCCAGCCGGGCCGCTACCGGGTGCGCGCTATCTCCCACCGCGTGTCGGCGGAGCGGCAGCCCGTGGAACTGGAGTCGAACCAGATCGAAATCGAACTGGTGGACGATCCTGCGTGGCGGACGGCGCAGTTGGCCGAAGCCTCGCACACTCTGCGCACCGTTCCGAAAAGTGGCGACTCCGTGGTGTTTCAGCAGCGTATGGCCGCGGCGCGGCAGCTTTGGTATCTGGACACGCCGGAATCCATCCGCGAGAGCGCCCGCCTGCTCGATGGGACCGATGTGCAGGTGGACCAGTTATTGCGCCTGGGATTGATTGCCGCGAGCCAGCGCCGGTTGGCCGTCGAAACCATGCAACGGTTGCTGGCCGATCCGGCGCATCCGGTATCGCCCGATTTTCTCGATACCCTGGCCCAATTGGCGCCGTCTACCGCGCAACAATTGCACGCTCAACTGGCGGCCGTGCTGGAGCGGAAACGGGACGCCGCCAAAGCCGTTTCGCTGAAGACTCTGATTCAAGCCGCGGACTCGCCCGATTCCGTTCCGGCCGGCCAGCGAGCCGAAATAGCGGGGCTGTTCTTCGATTTGCCGTCCGATCTGCAGGGCGAGTTGCTGGCGTGGCAGTGGAGCCGCATCTCCGGCCCCGCCATGGTCCCGGTGCTGCGCAAGATCTACGACTCGGCGCCGGACACCATTTACCAGGCGCCGGCCGTGGCCGCATCGGCGCTCCAACGCCTGTACGAGCTCGACCCGGCGCAGGGGCGCGGGCTGATCCTGGCTGAAATGGCGCGTCCGTTTCCGCGGTTCCCGCTTACGCTTCTTCCGGATGCCACGCTTCCGGAGATGGATGAGAAGTGGATGGCCAATCTCGAACTGAGTCCGGGGAAGGTGGCGCGGCGCGAAGTGGAGGACCTGGTGGCGCGCTACGCCACGGGCCGGATTCTCAGTCGCGTGAAGGCTTTTTATGCGCTCGTGGACGCGGGAAATCGTGGCCGGAAGGAAACCGTCGGCGACCCGCCGCGAAGAATCGCCACGCCCGGGTGCGAACCGCCGCTCTACGCTTACTTCCTGCGGACCGATCCGGCATATGGGGAGAAGCTCCTGCGCGAGGTGATGGCCGAACGAAGCTTCGATATGGGGCGCTGCTGGGCGTCGGTAATCGGGCAGACCGCCCGCTACTACGTGAATCCGCAGTGGGAGAGCGTGGCGCTCGACGGGCTGAACGATTCTACCGTCGTCGTCAAGATCGACGCGGTGAAGGCGCTCGGTAAGTACGGATCGCCGGCCGCCGTCGCGCTGCTTGTGGAGTCGTTCCGCTATTTTCACGATTGGTGGAAGAACAAACCTTCCGAAATCAACGAGGAGAACCGCCAGTTGGAGCGCGCCTACGTGCAGACCGTCTCACAAGCGGACGGATGGATCTCGACGGGCGAGGATCTGGCCCGCGCGGCCGCATTTTGCATCACCGACGCGTGCCGCGGTGAGATGGAACAGAACCGCCGGTACTGGTCGCAGCCGCTGACGCTCGCAGTGGGCCAATCGAACGACGGCAGTTTCTACGTTTCTCTGGCGCAGTACACCATGCGGTCGCTGGAGGAAGCGCGGCGGCGGCTTCTGCAACTCGCCAAAGGTACGGAACTGTCGTGGAAAGTGGCTACTTGGGGGAGCCGGCCGATGCCGGCGCTGGACGCGTGGGTGGGGCAAATGCAAGCGGAACTCAACGGCCGCGGCGTTACCGTGGCGCGATAGTTCCTACGGTTTCTTGAAAAGCTTGTCGAAAGCGCTGCGGGCATCGTCCGCATTGCGCGGAGCCGGGGGACCGCCATTATTCAGGGACGGAGGCGGTGGGGTATTGGACGTACCTTCGCGCGCCACGGTAACTCGCGGGGCGAAGAGTGCGCACTCGTTAGCCTTATCTTTGTAAGGAATACGCACAGGGATGGGTTTCAGGCACTGGAAACGGATGGAGGGTTCGAAGTGCGAGCACTGTTTGCAGCAGTGCAGCTCGGCGTTGCACTTGGGGCAGGCGCCGGTAAAATCGACTCCCGGGGGTAGCGTTGTGGCGCAATTGTAACAGCGGGCGGCGGCTACATGCTGCACCAGGCGCGGTAAACGGGGGCCGGTAACGTCAATGGGAGGGCGTGGCCCCTGCGGTCTGGGCGCGTCTCCACGCGGGCCTCTGGCTTCGCGGTCCGAGTCCATGTACCCGTTTTGTCTATACTTGCGGTCGCTGTCCATGAGGAAGGTTGCTCCGTAGATTGCAGGACGAAGAACGTTATTGAAAAAGCTCGATAAGAATTCTCAGCGCGGGAGCGCGCAAGACACCTGCCAGTCACCACACCGGCTGCGCGAAACGGGACCACGGCACTGCGTGTGGGATTACCGGAAAGGGGTTCTGCGGGAGTCCCGCGGCGCCGGACGCCCTCTGGTCCGGAACCCGCCTAAGCGTCAAACTCATATTTACCACGGATTGAGAAACTTTGCACGCCCATCTTTAGAACTATTTACGCGGAACTCCATTTCAACAAACTGCCACACGGCCGGGTCAACGGATCTTCGAAATGGTTGGGGCTAACCCGCAACGCATAGCCCAGGCGGCCGGTACGCTCCGGCACGACGTCTTTGCCGAACACCGCCACCGAACCCTGCTGTTCCATCGACGGCAGCACCTGTACCTCGGTTTCTTCCAGGTGTCCGTTGGAATCCACCCGCCCCATCACCAGTTCCACCCGCACATCGGTGGCATTCAGGCCGGCCAGTTCGATGGCGGCGCGTACCTCCACCGCCGCGCCGCTCGATACCGATAATGCCGGCGCCGGGCCGGAATCCACGAAACGAACCCGGTCCCAAGCTTCGCGAATGCGGGCGTTCCAGCGGACCTTGTCGCGGATCTGGCCGTAGCCGCCGGCGCGCAGACGCTGGTGCTGCTGGTTGGCCGGGTCGTACAATTGCGTTTTGTAATTGGCCACCATCCGGCGGCAATCGAAGGCCGGACTAATGGAAGTGAGCGACTGCTTCATGCGGCGGATCCACTCCCGCGGCGTAGTTTCCCGGCGCTCGTAGAACATGGGCACGATTTCATTTTCCAGCAGGTAGTAGATGGCGCTGGCGTGCAGCGCGTCCTGGTCGTCGGTATAACGCTCGCGGTCGCCGATGGCCCACCCGCCGGAGGTCTCGTAGGCCTCGTCGAACCATCCGTCGAGGATGCTCAGGTTGAGCACGCCGTTGACGGCCGCTTTCATGCCGCTGGTGCCGCAGGCCTCCTCGCCGCGCCGCGGATTGTTGAGCCACAGATCGACGCCCTGGATCATTTCGCGGGCCACCTTCATGTCGTAGTCTTCCACGAAGACCACATGCTTCCACAAATCGGGGTCGCGCGAAAGCTGCACCACTTCGCGAATGTAACTCTTGCCTGGCTGGTCCCTGGGATGCGCCTTGCCGGCGATCACGATTTGCACCGGCATATCTTTGTTCAACAGAATCTGTTTGAGCCGCTCCACGTCGCGGAACAGCAGGGTGGCGCGCTTGTAGGTGGCGAAGCGGCGCGCGAAACCGATGGTGAAGGCATTCGGGTCGAGCACTTCCCCGGAGCGCCGCACTTCCGCCGCGGAAACCTGCCGGCGCACCGCTGAGGAGTGCTGGCGCACGCGCACGAAGCTCACCAGCCGGCGCTTGCGGCGGCGGTGCACTTCGAGCAGTTCTTCGTCGGGGATGTCGTTCACCTGCGCCCAAATGCCGGGGTCGTTGAAGCGGTCGCGCCAGTCGGGCTCGAGGTATTGGTCATAAAGCTGCGATAAGTCGCCGTTCAGCCAACTGGGCAGATGCACGCCGTTGGTGATGGAGGTAATGGGCACTTCCCAAAGCGGAAGCTGCGGCCACAGGTCGTGGAACATCTCCTGCGAGACTTCGCGGTGCAGGCGGCTGACGGCGTTGCGGTAAGCCGAGGTGTGCAGCGCCAGAACCGCCATGGAGAACGGCTCGTCGCGATTGAAGACGTTGCGCCGTCCCAGGGCCATCAACTGCTGGAAGTCTATGCGGACTTCACTGCAGTAGTCGGCGAAATAGTGGTACATCAGGCCGGCGTCGAAGATGTCGATGCCTGCGGGAACGGGCGTGTGGGTGGTGAAAACATTGCTGGCGCGCGCCGCTTCGAGAGCTTCTTCGAAGGCCAGGTTCTCATCGCGCATGAACCAGCGGACCTGTTCCAGCCCGAGGAAGGCCGAGTGGCCTTCATTCATGTGGTACACCGTGGGTTTCAGGCCCATGGCCTGTAGCGCCCGCATGCCGCCGATGCCCAGCACGATCTCCTGGCGGATGCGCGTATCGATATCGCCGCCGTACAGCGAGTCGGTGATATCGCGATCCTGCGGCAGGACGTTCTCCGGGATGTTGGTATCCAGCAGAAACAGGGTGATGCGGCCCACGTAGAGCTTCCAGACCTGAATGAAGACGTTGCCGGTGGGCAGTTTCACGGTCACCTTGAGATCGTGTCCCGCGGCGTCTTTGACCGGCGTAAGCGG
>PLRZ01000639.1:0-5498 GCA_003164075.1 Bryobacterales bacterium
CGCGCCGGCCCTGGCGCAGGCCGATTTGGGAATCGCCATGGCGTCGGGCACGGGCGCGGCCATGGAAGCCGGCGCCATCACGCTTATGCGCGACGACCTGAACGGCGTCGCCGATGCGATCGAGCTTTCGCGCCGCACCATGCGGATCATCCGCCAGAATTTGTTCTGGGCCTTCGCTTACAATACTGTGGGCATTCCGGTGGCGGCGCTAGGTCTGCTGTCGCCCATGCTGGCATCGGCGGCCATGGCGGCGTCCAGTGTGACGGTAGTAAGCAATAGCTTGCGGCTGCGGTGACCACGGGTAAGGTTCACCACGGAGGCACAGAGAACGCATGAAGAAGAGGATCGTCAATTCTTCTCTGTGTCTCCATGGTGAATCTTGTTGCAAAACCCGGTATTGAACCCGCTCCCTCGGTAAGTGCTTGCCTTTCAACGTGGCTTTTCCGAGCCGCGCGCGCAAGCAAGCGGTTTCTTCGAATTCTGCAAGTTCCTCTCCTGACTTCTGCCTCAGAACATATTCCACAGGTACTGATTGTATATCTCGTGATGATACTGCACTTCCGGCGCCTTGACGAACGTGCCCAGCAGCCGCGGGCAGCGGTCCGCCGAGGCCCTCTTCAGGTCGACATAGCGCGCCTTTACATCGTCTCCGAATAGCTTCGTGGTCCACTCAGCCTTATTGAAGTTATCCAGCGCGTCATAAATGTTGTCGGGGAGATAGCGCTCGGCGCCGCGCAGATTGTCGTGAGGCAGAATGCCGCCTTCCAGCCCCGTCTTGAACACCGAGTACAGAACCATGTAGGGGCTGGCATCCGGCGCCACGGACCGCACCTCCACCCGGGCGCTCTTGGAATTGCCGATGGGCACCCGCACCATGGAACCGCGATCTTTGGCGGACGCCTTAATCTGGTTGGGAGCTTCAAAATGCGGATCCAGGCGGCGGTACGCATTCACGCTCGGATTCATTACCAGGCAGATATCGTTGCCGTGAGACAGGATCCGGTCGATAAATTCCCACCCGCGGCTACTCATCTTCTCTTCGCCATCGGCATCCCAGAACAGGTTCTTGCCCTTCTGCGACACGGAGACGTTGGTGTGCATGCCGCTACCATTCACGCCGACAATCGGCTTGGGGAGGAAGCACGCCGTCATGCCCATCTGCTTGGCCACCTGCCGGCAGATCAGCTTATAAAGCTGAATCTGATCGGCGGCGTTGACCACTTCGGAATAGCTGTAATTGATTTCGAACTGCGACGGCGCCACTTCGGGATGATCCTTTTCGTTCTCGAAGCCCATGGTGCGCTGCACTTCGGCCGATCGGTCGATAAACAGGCGCAGAGCGTCACCGGGAAGAGAATGGTAGTAACCTCCCGTGCTCACATACTCGAACTTACCCGTCTCATGATACCGCCGCTCGGCATCCACGCCCTGAAACAGAAAGCCCTCAATTTCGTTGGCGGCGTTTAAGGTGTAACCGTGCGTATCGTAAAGCCCCTGCGCATAAGACTTGAGAACGCTTCGCAAATCGGCCGGGTAGGGAGACCCATCCTTGTCGATGACTTCGCCGAAGACCATCACCTTGCCCGGCTCAAACACATCGGAAGGCGGCCAGTAGAACGATCCCCAATCCACTCCGAGCCGCAGATCGCTCTCTCGCTGTGCCGTGAAGCCGCGGATCGACGACCCGTCAAACGTCATGTTGTCCCAACTCTTGACCAGCCACTTCTTGTCGTAGTCGAGCATGTGCAGACGGCCTTCGAGGTCGCTGAACAGCAAAGTCACAGCCTTGATTCGTTTCTCGTCGGCCAGGTATTTGAGACGCTGCTCCTGAATCTTATCGATGGGAGTGCGCGACAGGCGTTGCTCCTTGGCTTCCAGGTTCAACTGCTCCAGTTCGCCATAGGAAAGCCGGAGAAGATCTTGTGTTCCGTTCAAAGTGAGTGCTCCTTGGGTGTGCTAACTGACGCTGGTCCCTTGATTGTGGGCGAAAGCGAGGCGTCTCCGCAATGGTTGCGGCCGTATTCCGCGATAGATTCTACTTATGCATCTCTCTCAAAAAACTAATGCCTGAATGGGAGACGCGGCACATCGTGTAACCTCCGGCGAGCCGGAGGGTGGGGCAGGCGGTGCTCGCCTGCCAGTCCGCGCTGAACCAAGCTCGCCGCCCAAGCAGGATAGAGGGCAGGGGAGCACCACCTGCAGAACTCCTGACGTCGTGGAATTTGGGATGAGCCCGTTTTCGTGGCGCAGGCACTCTTGCCTGCTGGGTCGAGACTCATCTCNNTCCCCAACTATCCGAAATCCCCGTCCCGGCGCTTGGACTTGAAACTTCGAAGAAACCGCCAGCTCGCGCGCGCGGCTCGGAAACAGCACGTTGCATGGAGGACTCTTATTTTACGCGGCTCTCCAGCCACGCGAGAGTGCTTTCCATCTCCAGAACACGGCCCGACGGCTTGCCGCTATCGGGAACACGCACCATGACCGAATCCACCTTGCGCTGCTGCAATGCCAAATAAAATTCGTCGGCTTGCGGATCGCGGTCGCCCGCCAGCAGAAGCGTTGGCGTCTTCCAGTTCCGCGCGAAATAAATGGGCGAGTGCCGGACATACTGCTCGGGATCTTCCCACGGCATGGCGCCCATCCACGGCGCCGCGCGGCCCGCGTCCAGGGCGAAATCCACGATCGGCCGGCGCGCTACCACGGCGGCGAAACGGTCGGAATGGCCCAGGATCCAGGCCGCTAAAAGGCCGCCTCTGACGGCTAGGCGCGCGGGGTCGACATAGCCCTTGGCGACCACGAAATCCACGCCGGCCAACAGGTCGTCGGCATCGTCGCCGGGATAGCGGGTGGGCAGCAGGCGCCCGAACTCTTCGCCGTACCCCGGAGCGCCGCGGGGGTTGACGCGCAGCACCACCCAGCCGCGCGCGGCATAGATCTGTGCGCGCAGCGAAAACTCGGGGCCGAACATGCGGCGCGGGGCGTCGGCGATATCGAGCAGCAGCGGATATTTCCGCGAGGGGTCGAATCGCGGCGGCTTGATGACCCATCCCTGAATGGACTTGCCGGCGGACGGAAAGCGGACTTCCTCCGGCGCGGCCGTCTCGCGTTCGGCCAGCAGTGTCGCCATGGGGCCGGCGAGCACTATCTCCGCGGGCGGCGGCATGTCGACCGGGAACCAGACCACCTCAACGGCTTGCCCGGTGGACCGCACCGTGACGGCGTGACCGTTGTCCGCCAGCGAAAAGCCGCGGAGCCGTTCGACGGCGTGGGTAACCTGCCGCACGGTGCTATCGGCGCGGGAGGCGAAGACGTGCGTCGAGCCGGAATCGTCGGCGATGAAGTAGACGGTGCGGGAGTCGGCGCTCCATTGGGGATGGGCGGGGTCGCGATCGAGCGCTCCGGCCAGCAATTTGACGTGGCTGCCGTCAGCGTTCATCACGTAGAGGTTGCGGATGGAATAGCTATGCAGACCGGAGTCGGTGGCCATCCACGCGATTTTCGAGCCGTCGGGAGAAGGCAACGGGCTTTCGTTGCGATGGGAGTCCTCCGTGAGACGGCGCGCCACGCCATCGGCGAGGCGGATCGCGTAGATCCGGCCATCGGCGCCGGCGATTACCACCGACTTGCCGTCGCGCACAAAAGCCGGTTCGCCGGCGGCGTCGAAATCGGGGCCGCCGATGGCCTGTGCGGGACCACCGGCAGCGGGGACGATGAAGACTGCCGTCGGTGCCGGCGGACGGGGCGACAACCACGGCAATATCTCGGGCGGCGCCCAAGCCGGGGGATCGGCGCGCGGCACGACGTGGGCGGTAAAAGCGAGCGACCGGCCATCGGAGGACCAGGCCAGAGCCAGTGGCGCGGAATCGATGGCGGTTTCCTGGCCCGAATCGACCGTGAGTACGCGGATGCCGCCGCGTCCGGAGATCCAGGCGATCCGCGTACTGTCGGGCGACCAGCGCGGCGACTCGTCGCGCCAGGGGCCGCCGGTCAAACGGCGCAGTTGTCTATCGCCGGTGGAAACCAGCCATAGGTTGGAGCATGCGGCATTGGTGGCGCGGTCGTTCCAGTCTTCGACGTAGACCACGCGCCGGCCGTCGGGGCCGATGCGCGGGTCGCGGGGAGTGTGCCAGTTCCAGAGATCGCCGGGACTCCACGATTGTCCGGCGGCCCATGCGCCGGCGGCGCACAGCAGCAGCGCGAGACTGGTTTTCCGCACAGATTCAGTCTCGCACAGGCTGACTGCTATTGGCCGCCGGGACCGCGGCCTTGCGCCGGTGTGGGCCGCGTCAGGTAAGCCTGAATATCCTTCGCGGCCTTGGTTTCCACGCCCGCCTTCTGCAGGAATCCGAGGTCGCGGAACCAGTCGATAAAGCGATCCTGCCAGGTGCCATACGGCGTGAAATTGCGNNCGCAGGGCCAGCATGGCGCTGAAATAGTCGGTCGCCCAGACGGCATGTTGGGGATCGTCCGAGCCGGCGCAGACGATGAACGCCGGCGGCACATTGTGCGGAATCGGCGGGGCCGTGCGGCCGCGGGCGAAAGGCGAAGGTCCGGGGTAAACGATGCCCGCAAAATCGGGCCGCGAACTAGTTCCCGCGAACGGATCGCCGGGGACGATGTTCTTCTTGTCCCAGTCGTCGTAGAGCACCGCCGCTGCCGCCGCCAATTCCGCGCCGGCCGAAAAGCCCATCACACCGATCTTATTGGGGTCGATCTTCCAGTCTTTGGCGTACGCGCGCACCATGCGAATGGCCTGCTGGGTGTCGTAGACCTCGTCGGTCTGCGGGTTGTACCCGTCGCTGCGCAAACGGCTGCGCAGGATGACGGTGTTGACTCCGAAATTATAAAAATAGGGCACAAAATCCGCGCCTTCACCGCCCACGTTGAGGGTGTTATGGCCGCCGCCGGCAATCAGGATCACCGCCGCGCCGGTATTCATTCCGCCATCCACCAGATGTACTTCGATGGACGGATTATGAATATGGACAATGCTGCCGATGCGCCCGGCTACCGACCCGCTCATGTTGTACTTCTCGGGGATGTTGACCTTGTCCTTATTGAGGTACGGCGAGCCGGGCGGAAACAGCGGGATCACGATACCGCCTTGCAGAATGGGCTGCGGAGCGTACGGAGCGTCGGTCTGCGGCCCCGGTTGCGGCACGCTGAGCGGCGCCGGAAGCGGCGGCAACGGTGCATGCTCTTGCGCCGCGGCGTTCCCTACGGCAAGGGCAGATACCAGCAGCGCGGCACATGCCAACCCGGTAATATTTCTGGTCCTCACGTTGACCTCCCTCACAATTCGACGGTCTCTCAGACTATATCACCGGCAGCCGTCGCGGCGCTGCGGGCGGCGTCAGGGGTGCTTATTAACCGGCTGATCTTTCCTCATTTTTCGGCAGTGGCGAGGTACCGAAGGATGCCGGTTCAAAGGGGATCCGGCCTGGTCACCTGACGGTAAGGGGCCGCGAAACAGTAAGCTGACCAAATGTCTCGAACGT
>PLRZ01000639.1:5504-9377 GCA_003164075.1 Bryobacterales bacterium
GAACCAAGCCCGCTGCCTAAACAGGATAGAGGGCAGGCGAGCACCGCCTGCCCCACCGGGTGAGGAATGGGCCGGCGCATTTTCCCAGCCCATCGCCAATTCCAACAGCCGCCGCCTCTCTATTGCGCCCTGCAGCCCAAATTCAGGGCGGCGTTCATCTCGATTTGGACATCGACAAGGTTAACCGTTCCGTCTTTATTCAGATCGTCGTTCGCCGTGAACAGCCCGAGTGCTTCATTGATGAGGTACTGCACGGCGGTCACATCCGTGTTCAGATCCCCGTTGACGGCGCATTTGATCTCTGTGATGGATGTGAGATCGCTGGCGCCGGCGCTCGCCAATGCTCCCAGGGACACGCTCGCCAGGTTTGTCACGTGAGCTGGCGCGCTGGAGGCGACGCTAACCGTCACCGTGATCGGCGGGTAGCTGGAACCCGGGTTCAAGATGTCGGCCCGTGTACAAGTGTAGGTGCTGGGGACGCAAGACCAGCCCGTTCCCCCCAGGGAGCCCAGGGTCAGTCCCGTGGGGAGAGTGTCGGTCACCGTCACGGTCCCGCTGGTAGCGGGCGCCGAAGCCCGGTTACTTACGATCAGCGTGTAAGTGGCGATTGTCTGCCCTGTTACAAAGCGTCCTGTGTGCTCCGACACGATGGTCAACTCCGGCGTGGCGGCGCTTACTACGGTGAGGTCGCCGGTACCGGGGAGGGGCGATCCGCCTCCCGACACCGTCGCCAGATTAGTCAATTGCGCGGGCGCATTCTGGGCCACATTGACCGTGACGGCGATGGCCGGATAACTGGATCCACCGCTCACTGCGTTGCTGCTCCTGCAAGTGCCGCCGCCGCAGGTCCAACCCGCGCCCGACATGTTCACCAGGGTCAGGCCGGGGGGCAGGATTTCCGTCACCGTCACCGTCCCGCTGGCCGGCCCCGCACCAGCGGCGTTACTTGCCGTCACGCTGTAAGTGGCGCTGTTCTGGCCTTGCGTGAAAGCTCCGCTGTGGGTGCTTTGGATAGTCAGTACCGGCTGCGTGCCGGTGGGCGTCAAAAGGCGTATGGCGTTGTTATTCAGGTCCGCCACGTACACGTTGCCTGAAGCGTCTACGAACACACCGGCCGGATTCTCGAAATTCGCGTTCACGGCGAGTCCGCCATCCCCCGAGTAGCCATAACCGCTGCCCGCAATGGTCGTGATCGTGCCGCTGAGATCGACTTTACGGACCAGTTGCTCGCCCGTATCGGCGATATATAAGTAGCCCGCGGCATCCACCGCGACCCCGCTCGGATTATTGAGCTGGGCGCTGGTCGCCGGGCCTCCGTCGCCCAGGTTGCAGCACATGCTGCCGTTCCCTGCCACGGTCGTGATTGTTCCGCCAGTAGTTATTTTCCGGATGCGCTGGTTGTTAGTGTCCGCAATGTATAAGTTGCCGGCGGCATCCATTGCCAACGCGGCCGGATGATTGAGCTGCGCACTGGTGGCCGGGTTGCCATCGCCCGAATAGCCCCAGTTTCCGTTGCCGGCTATCGTCGTGATTGTGCCGTTCAGGGCCACCTTACGAATCGCCGAGTTGTTTTCGTCGGCGATATATAAGTTCCCGGCGGCATCCAGCACCAGCGCGGCCGGATAGTTAAGCTGCGCGGCGGTGGCCTGTCCCCCGTCGCCCGAGTAGCAGCAAGTGCCATTGCCCGCCACCGTTGTAATAGTCCCGCTGATGGCGATTTTGCGAACGCGGTTGTTGAAGGAATCCGCCACATAAAGATTGCCGGCGGAATCGAGTGCCAGGCCGCGCGGTTCCAGCAGCATGGCCGCGGTTGCGGCGCCGCCGTCACCGGAGAAACCGGACATGCCGGTGCCCGCCACCGTGGTAATCGTGCCGTTGGCCGCCACTTTGCGTATTCGATTGTTGTTGGTGTCGGCAATGTAGGTGTTCCCGGCGCTATCCCGGACCACCCCTGCCGCCTGGTTGAGGCTGCCGAACGTTCCCGGTCCTCCATCGCCCGTGCCACCGCCCACCAGCGTGATAACCGTGCCGCTGGAAAGCTCGCGAATCCTCTGATTACCGGTATCCGCGATATACAGGTTGCCGGAAGCGTCTACCCCCACGCCGGCCGGGTAGTTCAGCATGGCGCTGGTGGCCACTCCCCCATCGCCGAAATAGCCGTTACCTCCGTTCCCCGCGGCCGTAGTAATAGTCCCGTTCGGGGCGACCATGCGAATGCGGTTGTTGCTTGTGTCCGCTATGTACAGGTTGCCGGAGGAGTCCACCGCCACGGATTGCGGACTCGCGAGCCATGCGCCAATGGCGGCGCCGCCGTCATTCAGGTTGCAGCACACAGTGCTGCCTGCAAGAGTCGTAATGACGCCTTTTGTGTCCACCTTGCGAATGCGGTTGTTGTTCGTGTCGGCTATGTACAGGTTGCCGGAGGAATCCACCGCGATCCCGTTCGGATAGTCGATTTGCGCGCTGGTGGCTTGTCCGCCGTCACCGGAATAACCGCTGTTTCCGTTGCCGGCCACGGTGGTGATGTTCCCGTTGGTTGCGACCATGCGAATGCGATTGTTGTTCGTGTCGGCTATGTAGAGGTTGCCGGAGGAGTCTACCGCTACGCTGCGCGGGTTATTGAGCTCCGCGCTGGTGGCGGCTCCTCCATCGCCGGAGTAACAGCAGTTGCCGCTGCCCGCCACAGTCGTAATGATTCCGGGCGGGGTTACCTTCCGGATGAGCCCATTGTTGGTGTCGGCAATGTACACGTTGCCCAGGGAGTCCACCGCCACGCCGGCCGGAGAATTGAGCTGAGCGCTGAGGGCCGGCCCGCTGTCGCCCGAGTAACCCGCCACGCCCGTTCCGGCAATCCGCGTCACCACGCCGCTGGGGTCCATTTTGAAGACCGCATTGAGATTTTGACTCGGGAAAAACACGTTGCCGGCGAAGTCGATCGCAACCGCGGAGGTCCCCGGAATCGAGACGGAGGTAGACGCCGCGGCCGTCGGAAGCATGGCTCCGCCCGCCAACGTCGAAATCAGGTAACTCTGGGCCGAGAAAACCGAGCCCGCCTGGGTCACCGTAAAGGTCTGTCCGGCGACCGTCAGCGTACCCACGCGCGGAATTCCCGTGTTCACGGCCACCGAATAATTCACGCTGCCGTTGCCGNNCTCCCCGCCGTGACGGGCACTGAACCCGTACCGCCCGCCGCACCGATCGACGCGCTCACGGAGTTCAGCGCGGACACACAGGTTTCCGTAAACGACCAGACAGCCGAAGCGTTGCCGCCCACGCCGTTTTTGGCCGTGACGGCCCAGTAGTATTTCGCGCCGCTGTTCAGCGCTCCGGGAGCGTAGTTGGTTTCAGTCGTGTTGGCCACCACGGGCGGCGTTCCCGACGTTCCAAATGCAACATCGTAGGAGGTCGCCCCGGTGGAAGCATTCCAACTCAGCGCCGGCGTCAGCGAAACCCCCGTGGCCGCGTTAGACGGCGAGATCAGAACGGGCGCCGCCGGTGCGCTGGAAGGCGCCACGATGGTCAGATCTTCCACGCCGGCAAGCGGTGCTCCGCCTCCCGACACGGTCGCCTGAATGGTCAACTGCGCGGTCGCCGTCGGGGACACGTTGACGTTGACCGCGATTATCGAGGCGGACCCGCCGCTCAAACCGGCAGTGCTGGTGCAACTGCCGTTGCCGCACGTCCACCCCGTGCCCGACATGCCCGACGTGCCAGCCAGCGTCAGCCCGGCAGGCAGGATTTCCGTCACTGTCACCGTCCCGCTGGGTCCAGCCCCGGTTGCGTTACTGACTTGCACCGAGTAGGATGCGCTCTGGCCTTGCGTGAAAGCGGTGAGGTTCCCGATCTTCATGGTCAGAACCGGCTGTCCGCCAA
>PLRZ01000639.1:9480-9977 GCA_003164075.1 Bryobacterales bacterium
CCACCGTGGTGATAATCCCGTTCGGGGCCACTTTCCGGATGCGCTGGTTTTCGGTGTCGGCAATGTACAGGTTGCCGGCGGAGTCCACCGTTACGCCGTTTGGATAGTCGAGTTCCGCGCTGGTGGCCGCGTTTCCGTCACCCGAGTAGCCGTAACCCCCGTTGCCCGCAACGGTGGTGATGATTCCATTTGTGTCCACCTTTCGAATGCGATTGTTGTTGAAGTCCGCGATGTACAAGTTGCCGGATGTGTCCAGCGCCAGGCCTCCCGGATTGCTGAGCTCCGCGCTGGTGGCCGCGTTTCCGTCACCCGAGTAGCCCCAGCCTCCGTTGCCCGCAATGGTGGTGATGACTCCGTTCGCAGCTACCTTGCGGACCCGCTGGTTTCTGCTGTCCGCAATATACAGGTTGCCGGCGGAGTCCAGCGCCAGGCCTTCCGGATAGTTGAGTTGCGCGCCGGTAGCGGCGCTTCCGTCGCCCGAGAATCCGGGTGCGCCG
>PLRZ01000432.1:0-6317 GCA_003164075.1 Bryobacterales bacterium
GGTGGCGTATCTTTAGATATCGCCGCGCGGAAGAACGTTCAGAACTCCTGACGTCGTGAAATTTGGGACAGGCCCGTTTTCGTGGCGCAGGCACTCCTGCCTGCTGGGTCGAGACTCATCTCGACCCTCTTCGCGAGCGGCATCCACCGTCCCGGAGCGCCGAGAAGAGTCTCGGCGCCGCAGAAACGAGTGTCTGCGCCACGTCATGGCTCAGGTCAATTTCCCCAACTATCCGAAATCCCCAGCAGCTCTCTTTCCAACAGCAGGATCCCAATTCCCTTGAGAGACGTCGGGCCTTTGCCGTACTAACCTTAGACACCATATAAAAAAGGTTCTGATTTTCCGATATTCGTGCAGAGGCGCTGATCGACTGCGCCTGGGACCCCCCAGCCCCAAAGGAATTAACGATGACTGGACAGATTCACACCATAATGACAAGACAGATTCACAGCCGTTCCCTCTTTTCAGGGGCTGGGCTGACGCTTGCGTTGGTCATCTCCGGCGCGCTGGCCTATGGGCAGCCCAGCATTCAGGACCTGCCCAACATGGGCCAACAGATTACGCCGCTGGCGCCCGTGGATTCGCGCTTTGAGCCGATGAACCCCGGCCTGCCCGACAATCCGGACTGGCTGGCGGGGCAGGCGGTCACTACCGTAGTGAGTCCCGATCGCAAAACCCTGCTGGTGCTGACCAGCGGCTACAACCGCGTCTACAACACCAACGGCCAACTCTCACAAGGGTACGCCCCGGACTCGAATGAGTACGTCTTTATCTACGACATTTCGACGCACACGCCCCTCAAGAAGCAAGTCGTACAGATCCCCAACACCTACAATGGGATCGTCTTCGATCCATCCGGCGCGGCTTTTTACGTGGCCGGCGGCCCCAGTGACAATGTCCACATCTTTGCGCTCGGCAATACCGGAACCTGGGCGGAGGCCGCGGGTTCGGCGCTTCCCTTGGGTCACACCACCGGGGGCGCCGGCATCGGCGTATATCCCTGCGCCGCCGGGCTGGCGATTTCGACCGATGGCAAGACCTTGGTGGTGGTGAACTACTACAACGACTCGATCACGGTGTTCAACGGAGGCTTCGGCAACTGGTCGAAGTTGGCCGAACTTGACCTGCGCCCCGGCAAAAGCAACCCCTCGCAGGTGGGCGTCCCGGGCGGCGAATACCCGTTTTGGGCGGTTGTGAAGGGTAACGGATCGAGCGCGACGGCGTACATCTCGAGCGTACGCGACCGCGAGATCGACGTGGTGAATCTGGGTGGGACGCCGGCCGTGGCGGCGCGGATCCCGGTGAAGGGCCAACCCAACAAGATGACGTTGAACGCGGCCCAATCGCTCCTCTATGTTGTCGAAGACCAGTCGGATACGGTTGACGTAATCGACACCACCAGGAACGCGATCCTCGAAACCATCCCGGTCATCGCTCCCGCATCGGTACTGCCGGCGGCCCTGGCGCAATATGCCGGCGCGAACCCCAACAGCGCGGCGCTCTCGCCGGATGAAAAGCAGCTCTACGTGACCAACGGCAATCTCAATTCGATCGCCGTGGTGGCGCTCGGTGGAACCAACAGCGGCGACCAGGTAGCCGGCCTCATTCCCACCGGCTGGTATCCCAACTCAGTGAGCTTCAGCGGCGATGGCGCCACGGTGTACGTGGTCAATGGAAAGTCTCCGACGGGCCCGAATATGGGCTTCTGTTATGGCGGCTACGGGCCGGTGGGGTCGAAAAGCTGTATGGCGTCGGGTCAGTATAATCCGCAGTTGACCAAAGCCGGCTTCCAGATCTTCCCGCGCCCCAACGCGGCGCAACTCGCGACGTTGACGGCGCAGGTGGCCACCAACAACGGCTTCGCCAACACCGAAAGCGCCGCCGACGCCACGGTGATGGCTGCCGTGCGGCAGGGCGTCCAGCACGTGATCTTCATCATCAAGGAAAACCGGACCTACGACCAGATCCTGGGTGACCTCGAAATCGGCAATGGCGATCCCGATTTGACCGAGTTCGGACAGGCGGTCACACCCAATGAGCATAACCTGGCGCGAAACTTCGTCACGCTCGATAACTTCATGGACACCGCCGAGGTCAGCTATGACGGCTGGCTCTGGTCCACTTCGGCGCAAGCCCCCGATGTAGTGGAACGTCAGTTTCCGGTGGCTTACGCTCTTCGCGGCACCAGCCTGGATGGCGGGGGAATGAATCGCAACGTGAATACCGCCTATCCTACCGTGGGGGAACGTCAGTCTGCCAACCCTCTTACACCGGCCGATCCGGATCTGATGGCGGGCCAAACCGACGTGGCTGCGCCGGATGGGCCTAACAATCAAGTGAATACCGGTTATCTGTGGGATTCCGCGTTGCGGGCTGGTCTCACGGTTCGCAATTACGGTTTCCTCGTGGACGGCGCCCGCTATAGCTCGGCGCCGCTCATTCCCCTGGTGCGCAACCCGGCCTCCGATGCCACCGTCGTGGCCTTCCCATCGAGTGCTGCCCTGGCTCCCCTCACCGATCTGTTCTTCCGCGGTTTCGACAACTCTTTCCCCGATTATTACCGCTACACCGAGTGGGCGCGCGAGTTCGATAACAATTACGGTCTGCCGGAATCGCGCCAAATGGCCGCTGCCCGCCGCCCCGGTGGCGCTCAGGCGCCCCAGCCGGCCCCCGCTGGAGGCTTGCCTGCGTTGACCTTGGTCCGCCTGATGCACGATCACACCGGGAACTACTCCACCGCCATTGACGGCGTGAATACTCCGGAACTGCAGGTGGCCGATAACGACTACGCGGTCGGCCTGCTGATTCAGAAGGTGGCCACCAGCGCGTACGCCAATAACACTCTCATTTTTGTAATTGAAGACGACGCCCAGGATGGCGGCGACCACGTCGATTCTCACCGCAGCATCGCGTTCGTGGCGGGCGCCTGGGTGAAACAAGGGGCGCTGGTCTCCACGCCATACAACACCATCAACTTCTTACGCACCATTGAAGAGGTTCTGGGCCTGCCGCCGATGAACCTGAACGACGCGCTGGCGAAGCCCATGGCCGACATCTTCAACACCACCCCGAGCCCGTGGAGTTTCACCGCCACTCCCTCGGCGCTTCTCTACAATACGCAACTGCCGCTGCCTGCCAAGCCGGCCGGCCTGTTCGTGCCCAAGCCGACACACAACGCCAGGTATTGGGCGCGAGCCTCGAAGGATATGGACTTCACGGATGCGGATCGCGTCGACGCCGACGACTTCAACGGAATTCTGTGGAAGGGGATGATGGGGAAGAAGCCCTATCCCAAGGCTCCCACCCGGCTGGACCTGCGCGAAAACCGGGCGGAACTGCTGGCGCGTTACCAACGGTCCCTCAAGCAAAAAACGGCCCAGGCGCCGGCAAAGGGCACGAACTAGGCGCACGCTTTTCCGCGCACAAAAGAACCCCATGAAGAATAACTCCGTGTTTTCGATGTTCGCTCGCGGCCCGCTCCGGCCGGCCGCTGTAGCGCTCTTTTGCGTTGGCTTTCTCGCGGCTCAACCCGTCGACGATACGCAACTGAAGCAGGTGATTATCTTCGGCCGTCATAGTGTACGGTCCGCCGTTGCGCCCAACGCCACCATCAACCCGTTCGCCGCGCAACCGTATCCGGTGTTCGCCGCCGCTCCGCCCCCTCCATCCATTCCGCTCCCTTCGGCCGGCTACTTGACCGTCAACGGCGCCGCTCTGGAGACCATTCTCGGCGGCTACTACCGTCTCTGGCTCACCAACGAGGGACTGCTCACCGGCAATGACCCGGCCGACTCCGCCTTCGTGTACTTCCATTCCAATAACATCGAGCGGACCATTCTGAGCGCGCAGTCTTTCTGGACCGGCATGCTTCCGGCGGCCGGCCCACCGAAGGTTTCCTATGTCTTGCCGCAGACCAGCAGCGACCCGCTGTTCGATCCGGTGGGCGCGGGCGTCGCGGCGCTCGATCAGCAGAAGGCTGTCGCGGCCGTGATGGGACGTCTCGGCGGCAATCCGGAGTCATTGGCGGCGGCCTATGCCCCGGAGTATGCGCTGACTCGCTCCATATTGTTCGGCTATCCGGCCAGCCAGATCCCTGTGCCTCCGGCCCCGGCAGGCACGCTCGACGCCACCGCCATCCCCATTACCGTTACCACCGGCTCGCCAGTGACCATCGGAGGCCTGAGCTCTGTTGGCATTGCCGCCGATCCTTTCGTCATGGAGTACGCCGACGGGTTGCCGGCTTCAGAGGTGGGTTGGGGACAATTGAACATCGCCGGCATCAGCCAGCTCTCGCGCTTAACCACTCTGGCCTTCGATCTGGAGTTTCGCACGCCCTACCTCGATAGCGTGCAGAGTTCCAATGTGGCCTCGCACGTGGTGAACTCCATGGTTCAGGCCGCCACCGGGAATCCGGTGACAGGCTCGCTGGGAACTCCGTCGACCAAAGTAATCGCGTTGATCGCATCGGACGTGAATATCACCGGACTCGCCGGCCTGTTTCACCTGGACTGGCTTCTGCCGGAATACCCGCCGGACTTCTGTTCCCCGGGCGGTGCCCTGGTGTTCGAGCTCCGCCAGTCGCAGCGCAACGGGGAGTATCTCGTCCGCGCCTCTTACATCGCGCAGACCATGGACCAGCTACACAATCGCTCCGCTTTGACACTCAGCACGCCGCCGGCCAGCGCACCGATATTCATCCCCGGCTGCAGCGTCCGCAACGCTACCTTCGATTGCCCTCTTGCCAATTTCGTGACGGTGGCGAAGCAGGTGATTGACCAGCGGTCCGCCGATCGAACCGACACGGACCACTGAAGGGTGGCCTGCCTTCTTAGTTGCTGCAAAACACGACACTGATGCAACTTGATTTCCCTATTGACAAATCAGAACCGTAAAGGTTAAGTTTGATATCACTCGGGAAATTAAATAGTTTCCCCCCAAATATCCAGGTGGTCTTCAGGACACCTACGTCATAACAGCCTCGGCCGGTCTCCGAAGTCCAGGGAGACCCTGGGAATCGTCCGTCGGGGGAGGGAATGGACTCGCTGCTTACCACCACCGCCACGCTGGTAGTTCCGCCGAACTACATAGCGCACTTTTACATGTTTCACGATCGGAATTTATTCCGGAGTCATGCGATACAGTGGCAATCCGAAATAGAATTCCCATCGGCAGCGGGAAACTACCGCAGTCGCTGACAACTTATAAACCCGTGGCGCACAACCGGCGCTTGAGGGCTTCCAAAACAAGGAGTCTCACTATGCATACGTCAGTTTCCCTAACCTCCATCGTGGACCCCGTAATCTCTCTGGTCCCTCGCGCCGAGCTCCGTGACACTATAAGGCGAGCTTTCTCCGCGGAGCACGCTGCCGCGGAAAACATCGAAGAATTCTTCCGCATGCTGCCCACCGCGGCATGGTCGGAGGACCTGCTTTGCACTTTCGCAGGTTCCTGGAAGGCAACCCACCTGAAGATGCTGGCGATCTATGGCCTTTCCTGCCGCCTGCAAAGAGCCGCCGAGAGAGCCGAAGACCTCGACCGGTCCAACCTGTATCTTGCCGCGGCGCGTAATGCGGCAACCAGTTACGAGGATCTCGGCCTGGACTTCGATGGCCACACGCACGCCGAACTCTACGACGATCTGGCGGAAGCTCTCACCGGCGGCGACCTCTGGACGCTGCGGAAATACCGTCTCCCGGAAGCCCAGCAGTTTTGCGCATGGACTTACCGCAAGATGGTGGTGGACGACATCTCCGACGGCCTGCTGACCAACATGTTTTCGGAGATTTATAACCATGGCGAATACACCATCGCTCTGCCGGCGGCAGACGCCTATTTCCAGAAACACACTCGCCTCACCGCGGAAGAACGCCGCAAAGCCATCACCTACATCGCCGCCCATGTGGAAGACGACACCGAGGCCGATCACTTTCTGGTAGTGGTGGAGGCCCTCGATCGCTACCTGGCCGCCAGCAAAACACAGTTCGACGCTGCGCGGGCCGATTCCGTCTTCCGCGGCTACCTGCGAAACCTCGGACCGGTAATGCGGAAATTGACGGAGATGATGCAGACGGAGCTGGCCGGCCGGGCATCCATGCGCCTGGCACACGCTTAATGCCCGCCTCGCAATCCGCCGTGGCGCCCTCGAAGCTTCAGGCTCCGGTGCGCCGGTTCGAACAATACCAAGCCGCGGTAGAGGCTATGGCCGGCTACGAAGCGGCGTTACACGCGAGCGCCGTGCTGCGGCGCTCGAACGGCTTGACCGTCACCGACCAGGACCAGCCGGAAGAGGTGTTTTGCCTCTTCCCGGCTCGCCCCCT
>PLRZ01000432.1:6327-7929 GCA_003164075.1 Bryobacterales bacterium
ACGCTCCATTGTGCCGCGAAATGGCGTTGCGGCTGGCCGGCGCCGTCAGGCTTGCCCTGGATTTCACCGGCTCGGCCAACCAGCCGGTGCGCTGCATCATAGCCTGTAATTCCGCCCATTACTTCTGGCGGCTGTTGCAGGAGGATCTCAGGCAAACCGCACCAGGACCGGAGCGCCAGGTGCGGATGATCTCCCTGGTGGATTCCACCTTGGAGGCGCTCGAGTCCCGGTCCTGTAGAAATACGTTGGTGCTGGCAGCCGAGGGCGCCCGCATCGGCCAGGTGTTCTCGGCCCCTTTCCGCGACGCCGGTATTGCCTTTGAAGAGCCGTCGCCCACGCTGGCCCGTCTCTTGATGCGCGCCATCTTCGAAGGCGTGAAGGCGCTCGACGACCGCCGGGCGGTGGAGCTTGGCAACGAGTTCTTCGAAACCGTCCTGCGAACCGGGCGGGACTATGATTGCATTCTGGCCGGGTGTACGGAACTCCCGCTCACCATCGACCTCCTGCGGCTTCACGGCAGCCCCGCCGTGGCGGCCTTTCTTTCCCGCGTGAGGGTCATCGACCCCATGGAGGAAGCCCTCTGCCGGAGCTGACCGTCGAGACAAGCCGGTTCCCCGAGTCCGAGGTGGAGCAATCCATCCCGGCGCGGTTCGAACAGCAGGCGCGCATGTATCCGGACCGGATCGCCATTGAGGACCCCGCAACTGCCCTCACCTATCGCGACCTGAACCAGTTGGCCAACCGCATTGCGCGCGCTGTCCTAGCCCTCGGTGGCGCGGAGCCGGAACCGGTGGCGCTGCTGCTTGGAAAGGGTGTGCCGGTTGTCGCCGCCATGCTGGGGGTGCTGAAGGCGGGGAAGTTCTATGTCGCCCTGGATGCATCGCAACCCATGGAGAGGGCGGCGGCGATCCTCGCGGAAACGCGGCCGGCCCTGCTGATTGCGGATAATCCACGCATGGAACAAGCCGGGGCTCTGTGCGCCGTGCCCGGTCTCCCGGGCGTGCCGTTGCCGAGCATGCCGCTATTGAATCTGGATGCCTTGGAGCCCCTTTCCGAAGAGAATCCGGGCCTGGTAATTTCCCCCGGCGCCCTGGCGTACGTGGTCTACACCTCGGGTTCCACCGGACAACCCAAGGGAGCGATGCACGATCATCGCTACGTGCTGCACCTGACCATGGTCTACACCAACAGCGGGCGGATATCGGCGGCGGACCGTTTGGCGTTGCTCTGCCCGCCGGGCTTTGCCGGCGCCGTGCGGGATATCTATTGCGCCCTTCTCAACGGAGCGGCCCTGCTTACCTTCGACGTGCAACGCGAAGGCCTCGCGACCCTGGCCGCCTGGCTGCGGCAGAAACAGATCACGGCATTCTTCTCGGTGGCCACCATGTTCCGGAACCTCTGCGGCCTGCTCACCGCGGAGGACCGGTTCCCGGCAGTGCGGCTGATCGAACTGGGCAGCGAACCGGTCTATGCCGGTGACGTGCTTCTCTACCAGCGCCATTTTCCCGATGCCTGGCGCATGGTCGTAAACCTGGGCGGTTCGGAGATCAGTCCCATCTGCCAGTTCCCGGTCGACGCCGCCACCCGGATTGCCTGGACCAC
>PLRZ01000597.1:0-120 GCA_003164075.1 Bryobacterales bacterium
GAGATGTGCGGGCTCAGCGCGTCCTTGGCGAATGGCAGTGGAGGAAGTTGAATCATAGCGGGGCTCCTAGTCCTATGCTGCAGGTTTAAGAATGACTTTGGTCCAGCCATTCTTGCGGTC
>PLRZ01000597.1:210-2637 GCA_003164075.1 Bryobacterales bacterium
GTTGCCTTGACGGATTTCACAAGGTTGTTCATGGTGAGGTTCGGGACCTCATGACCATGGTGATCCTGGCACTGAAAGCCAACTGCTTCGCAGCCGCAATCCGCGCCCAGACCCTCGGTGAGCGCCAGCACCTTTTCAACGGCATCGCCGGTGGAGTCATCGATCGCAACAGCGCCGATCTTCTCCGCAAGTTTCAGCCGATCGGGATGTTGGTCGACGATTATAACCTTGCTCGCTCCCTGAATGTTGGCTGAGATGCCNNATGCCGGCCAGCCGGGTTGCATGCCAACCGGTGGGAAAGATATCCGACAACATCACGTAATCGTTCTCTTTTTCCTTCACGTCGGAGGGGAGCTGTAGGCAATTGAAGTCCGCATACGGAACGCGGAGATATTCNNCGCAAGTCAGGCAGAAGCCCGTCAAGCCTCGCTCACAGTTGGCGCAGAAGCCACACCCAATGTTGAATGGAAGACAAACGTAGTCGCCAACTTTTACGGTATCGACTGCGTTTCCAACTTCTTCGACCCTTCCGAGGTTTTCGTGACCCAAGACTGTTCCCTTTGCGACAGTGGTTCGGCCTTCATACATGTGAAGGTCAGAGCCGCAAATGTTTGTGGTGGTGATTTTCACGACGACATCGGTAGGCTTCTCGATCTTCGCATCCGGAACTGAATCGACGCTGACATCTTTCGTGCCGTGGTAAACAAGAGCTTTCATGATTCTCCTTCGTTCCTTCTATGATGGCGGGATCTTGTGAGCCCATAGATACTCTGGCGATAGAGCG
This sequence comes from Bryobacterales bacterium, assembly GCA_003164075.1. The sequence continues at coordinate 995 of PLRZ01000597.1, forward strand.
AGTCGTACCAGCCCCGGCGAAAGGTCGCGTGGTGCGGGCCACGGTGGCCGCACGCCGCTCGCACGCCCGTTTGAGCACGTATCGGTCCAAACGCCACTTCAGAAGCGGAATTGTTTCGCAGTCCTTTGTCAGCGCATAAGCCTGCTTGGCCTTGCAAATGCTTGGAGCTTAATCTCACGGACGGTCACGAATAGGCTTTTGAGGGTTTTTCCGCTTAACCCCTTGATTGCTTCAACCGAAGGATGACGGCAGCAGGAAAGCGGTGGTCGCGATATAAGCGATGCAAGAATTACACGTTGAGTGCAGAAGTTGCAGACGCGCCCGCAGGTGAGTTATTGAGCGTGAGGATTCAAGTACTCTTTTACAGCATGTACGGCCACATCTACAGCCTGGAAACTCACTAAATACTCAAAAGAAGTGTCTCAAAGTCGTTGACACGCAACCGGCCGGCTAATAAACTTGGTTGCGGAATCGCTGAGATCGCAAGACTTGAGCCGGAGGTAAGTGTTATGCGCCTGGTTATCCAGCGGGTGAAAGAAGCCAAGGTGACTGTGAACGATAGTACCGTCGGGTCTATACGTAGCGGCCTTCTGGTATTGATCGGTATTTCACGGGAAGATACCCGTGGGGAGGCCGATTACTTGCTGGATAAGGTGCTGGGACTCAGGATCTTTCCCGACGATAGCGGAAAAATGAACCGAAATGTCGTGGAAACCGGGGGCGCCTTGCTGCTTGTCTCCCAATTTACCCTCTACGGAGATTGCCGCAAGGGACGGCGTCCGAGTTTTGACCGGGCGGCGCCGCCGGAAATGGCCCAGCCCCTCTATGAGTACTTCGTGGAATCCGCCAGACAAGGCCCCGTACCGGTGGAAACCGGCCTATTCCAGGCAACCATGGAGGTTCACCTGATAAATGCCGGCCCGGTGACCATTCTGCTGGACTCGGACGGCCGGCAAAAGAAAACCGCTCCCTGACGGCCGTCCTACTGGCGGATCAGGGAGCGGAGTTGGTTGCTGCGAGATGCTTTCAATTGCCCCTAACGCTCCCTTACGGTCTAGAGCGATGGGCTCTTACTGCCGGCTCATGTATCTCTCGTACAGGCGGATTTGCTTGTTCGAAAGAGTGATCTCCTTACCTTTAATAAAGAGATGGCGGATCTGCGTGCGGACGTCCATGGGATCGCCGTCCACAATCATCAGGTCGGCCAGTTTGCCTTTCTCCAGCGACCCGATCAGGTCGCCGGCTCCCCAGATTTGCGCCGGATTGATGGTCAGGGCCTTCAGCGCTTCGTCGTGCGGCAGGCCGTACGCCACGGCGGTGGCTGCCTGATACGGCAGATCGCGGACGAACTCGTTGGTAAAGGTGCCCAGCGCGAACTTGACGCCGGCCTTATACGCTTCGAGCGGCTGGGTATAAGCCTGGTCGTATTCGGAGTCCTCGTATTCCGGCAAAGCCAGAACGCGGCCCAGGATGACGGGGACGTTCTTGGCTTTCAGCTCTGGCCCGGCCTTGGTGATTTCCCGCGGCTGCAGAATCACGATTTTCACGTTCTGCTTTTCGGACCAGGCGATGGCGTCGTGTATGGTGGTGGCGCGCGCCGCGGTTACTGCCAGGGGCACCTTCCCTTCGAGTACCGGAAGCAT
>PLRZ01000597.1:2685-17194 GCA_003164075.1 Bryobacterales bacterium
CGTCCGCCCCGTCCGGCGGCGGCCGGGAAATTGAGAACCATGGCCGCCGAGCGGTTGATCTCCATCTCTTCCCAGGTCCAGCCATCGGTGTGCATAAGCGCCGCCTGTCCCGCAATCATCTGGGCGGCGCCGCCCCCGCGCCCGCCACTGCCTTCGGGCAGCGCGATGGCGGTGGTGATCCCATTGACCCGGACCACGCCGAAATGTTCGCTGTCGGGATTTACCGCCGACAGGGCTTTGAGCTGCGGCATGAAGTCGCCGATCTCGCCCGTGTCGTTAGTTTCGCGAATGGATTCGATTTCCTCCAGGCCCAGTTGGGTGGCCGAATCGATCCAGCCGGGATAGACCCGGAGTCCCTTGCCTTCCAGTACCGTGGCGCCTTTGGGAGCTACGATCTTAGCGCCTATTTCGACGATCTTGCCATCCTGAATCAGCAGCGAACCACCCTTCAGGGGGGCGCCGTTTATGGGATAGATGTCCGCGTTTTGAATCAGCACGGTTTCGGCCGCGAAGGCCGCCAGCGTGCATGCCATCAGTAATCCCAGGAGTTTCATTGATTGGGCCTCCGTGTGGGCTGCTGCTTTTGGGCAGCCTTTTCCTTGTCGAGGAGTTGCTTCTTTTCCGCTTCCTTAGTGGCCTGCGCGGCGATTTCTTTGTCGCGGTCGAAATACTGGGTGCCGTCGATCCAGACCTTCTGAACCTTGGCGAAGTCCGACATCGGGAAGCCGTCGTACAGGACCAGGTCGGCATCCTTGCCCACTTCGATGGAACCGACGGTCTTATCGATCCCCAGTTGTTTGGCCGGATTGATGGTCACCATGGCCAGAGCCTCGGTCTCATTCATCCCGCCATACTTCATGGCCTTACCGGCTTCGGTATTGAGGTGGCGCATCAACTCCGCGTCGTCGCTGTTGAGGCTGACTACCACGCCCTTCTTAGTCATCAGGGCCGCGTTGAACGGAATAGCGTCGATCGCTTCGATCTTATAGGCCCACCAATCGCTGAAAGTAGAAGCACCGGCGCCATGGGCGGCGATCTCTTTGGCCACTTTGTAGCCTTCCAGCACGTGCTGGAAGGTGCGCACTTTGAACCCGTTGTCTTCCGCCGCGCGAATCATCATGAGGATCTCGTCGGCGCGGTAGCAGTGGACGTGCACATAGCGCTTGTTCTCCAGAACTTCCTTGAGCGCCTGCAGTTTCAGATCGGTGCGGGGCGGAATGGGATGCTCGCCCTTGGCCACCTTGGCGTCATAAGCGTCCCAATCGACTTTATAAGCTTTCGCGTCGTTGAAAGCTTCGCGGATGACGTCTTCCACGCCCATGCGGGTGGCGGGGTAGCGTCCCACGGGAATCGCGCCCGTTGCGCCACGGCCGCCCTGCGGATTGCCGGAGCGCTTGGGGTTTTCGCCCAGCGCGAATTTGATGCCCGGAGTGGCGCCGGCGAAGATGAGTTCCTGCGCGTTCTTGCCCCAACGCATTTTGAGAGGCAGCGTCCGCCCGCCGATGGCATTGGCCGACCCGTGCAGGATGTTGGCGGTGGTCACGCCGCCCGCCAGTGCGCGGTAGATGGCGATATCGTCGGGGTTGATGATGTCCTTGATGTCGACCATGGAGGAGACCGACACGCTGCCTTCATTGATGTTGCCAGACCCGGCGATGTGNNTTGCCGTCTTTCACTACCACCGAGCCCTTGAAGATTCCCTTGGGGCCTTCGGTCATGACGGTGGCATTTTGAATCACGATGGTGTCGGCGCCGAGCGGCGCCAGCGCCAGCAGCGTACCCAATATAATCTTTTTCATCGATTCCCTCCCGGACCCGGATCGTCAGTGGCCGGCGCGCCGCCGCGGCCCGTTGCAGGCGCTTCCGGCGTGTACTTCTTGCCGTCCACAAATACCATGACTACCTGTGTGCGATCGTCGAAGATCTCGCCCTTGGTGACGACGAGGTTGGCGATCTTGCCTTTTTCGATACTGCCCACGCGGTCGGCAATGCCGTAAATTTCGGCCGGCGACAGCGTCAGCGCGCGCAGAGCCTCGTCGCGCGAGAGTCCGTTATCGATGGCCTTCTTCACGGCGCGCTGGAAATCGCGCGGCGCGTCCGTGCCATCGGAATACAGCGCGAACTTCACTCCGGCCTTCTGCAGGACAGCCGGCGCGGTGGCGGCTTTGTCGCGCTCTTGAAGGGTCCGCAGGGTTTCAGTGCTATCGTCGGAATCGGCTGTGCGAACGGGCGGCGTGGGCCAGCGAAGGCTCAGCAGCACGGTGGCGTTGGCCTTCTTCAGCAGTTCGGCCGCTTCCGGACGGTACGCGTCGCGCAAGCCGTACATGATCATGGGCTGCTTCAGTTCCGCGCCGAAGCGCAGCATGCGGTCGATCTCGACCAACTGGTTGGCCGGCAGCAGAATCCGCTTGGAAGCCAGCAGGCCTTCGAGCGCGCGGTCGTATTCCGGCCGGTGCATGCCGCGCGGATCTTTGGCGTAGGCATCCTTCACCAGCTTATAGTGATCGGCATCCAGGTAGAGCTGGCGGATATAGGAAATAATTCCCATGAGCGAGCCGGGGAAACCGCCACCACCGCCGAATCCGCGCGCCGCGCCCAGCGAGATATATTGTCCCGCTGCCGGAACCAGCACCATCTCCGCGGGCTTCTCACCGGAGACGAGGTCAATGATCGAGCCCTGGCCGGCGAAAATGCCGCGCGTAGGGAAGGTCACCGCCGTGGTGATGCCGCTGCCGCGCACGGTCTCCACGCGGCGGTCGCCGGCTTCCAGTTCGTCGGCGGCCAGCAGCCAACTGGTAGTTTGCGGCCGGTCTTCGGGGCCCCAGGATCGGTCCGCCGAAGCGGTCTGCGCCGCTGCCGGAGTGGCCGTCGTCGTCGCGCCGCGTCCACCGCGCCCACCGCTCGCGGCGGCCGCGCCCGGGATTCCCACGGTGCTCAATGCATCGATCAAGCCCGGGTAGACGGTCATCCCTTCGCCGTCCACCACCCACGCATCGGGAGGCACGGCGACATTCTCGCCGACCGCTTCAATCAATCCATTCCTGACAATGACCGTGCCCTTGGCAATGATCGGGCCGCTCACCGTCACGATCTTCGCGTTGTGGATGGCCACGGTCGAGGGAGCCTCGGCCAGAGCGTACGCACAACACCAGAGAAACGAAAGCAATAGTAGTTTCTTCATAAGGCAATGCCGGTATTATATACCTCGAAAACTGCNNGGTCCGCTACCGCGATGCCGGCGTCGATATCGACGAAGCCGACCGCGCACTCACTTCCATCAAGAAACTGGCGCGCCAGACGTTTACTGGCGGCGTTCTCACCGACATAGGCTCGTTCGGCGCGGCTTTTCAGCTTACGGGATTTCGCAAGCCCGTGCTGGTGAGTTCCGCCGATGGCGTCGGCACCAAGCTGAAGGTCGCATTCCTCACGGGTCGCCACGACACGGTGGGGGAGGACCTGGTGAACCACTGCGTCAATGATATCGCGGTTCAAGGCGCGCTGCCGCTGTTTTTCATGGACTACTTCGCGGTGGGCAAACTGCGCGCTCCGGTGGCCGCGGCGGTGATCGCGGGGATCGCGCGCGGCTGCAAGAACAACGGCTGTGCACTGATCGGCGGCGAGACTGCGGAGATGCCGGGGCTCTACGCCGATTCCGAATACGATCTGGCGGGCTTCATTGTGGGCGCGGCGGAGCGGTCGCAACTGCTCACCGGCCGTGCAATTCGCGCGGGCGACGTGCTGCTGGGGCTGCCTTCCACGGGACTGCACACCAATGGATACTCGCTGGCCCGCAAGCTGCTGTTCGAGATCGCCGGCTACGGTCCGAAGACGCTGTTGCCGGAAGTGGGCGTCACGGTGGGAGACGCGCTGCTGGCGGTGCATCGCAGCTACCTGAAACCCATCCGCGCGTTGCTGGCCGCGGGCCTGCTGCGCGGCGCGGCGCACATCACCGGCGGCGGAATCACCGACAATACGCCGCGCATTCTGCCCAAGGGGACGGCCGTGGCCATCGATACCGCGTCGTGGCGCATACCGCCGATTTTCGAAGTGTTGCGGCGCATCGGCAATATTCCCGAGGACGATTATCGCCGCACCTTCAATTTAGGTGTGGGCATGATTCTGGCGGTGCCGGCGCGCTCGGCCGCGCGCGCCGAGACGGTGCTCGGCAAGTTGGGCGAAGCGCCCTTCCGGATCGGCCAGGTGATCGACCGGAAGCGCGGCCGTCCGGCGGTGGAGTACCGGTGAAACGGCTCGGCATTTTGATCTCCGGGCGCGGCTCGAATTTCGAGGCGATCGCGGACAATGTGGCGGCGGGGAAGATCGGCGCCGAAATCGCGGTGGTGATCTCGAATCGGGCCGGCGCGCGCGGGCTGGAGATCGCCCGGGAGCGCGGGTTGAACGCGGTGTGTCTGCCGTCGAAGGGTCTGGATCGCGAAGTGTACGACCGCATGCTGCTGGCGGAACTGGCGAAGTACGAGATCGACCTGGTGTGCCTGGCGGGCTTCATGCGGCTGCTGAGCGCCACGTTCATCCGGCAATACCCGTGCCGCATTTTGAATATTCATCCTTCGTTGTTGCCGGCGTTTCCGGGGCTGGACGCGCAGCACCAGGCATTCGAGCACGGCGTGCGCGTGACGGGATGCACGGTGCACTTCGTGGACGAAGAGCTGGACGCGGGGCCCATCGTTTTGCAGACGCCGGTCGCGGTGTTGGATGACGATACCGTGGAGACGCTGTCGGCGCGGATTCTCGCGGAGGAGCATTGCATTTATTCGGAGGCGATCGGGATTGTGCTGGCGGGGAAATTCCGGATCGAGGGGCGGCGGGTGGTGCGGGGTTAGAGCAGGCGGGTGAGTCTTACGGGGCCGCTGGAACGAGTTTTACTTTTGCGCACGTCTTGGCTCCTTGGGCGAAGTGGGTCGCCCGCCCCTTATTGCAGGCAGGACTCGGTAGAGTTTCTGTCGCGAAATTGCTGCGCGGCGGAGTGGCACCGCTCCCTTGCGGTCGCGGCTCGGTAACACAGTCAAGCAATGCGGTGTTTTCCGCGTTGCGCGGCGGAGTGGCACCGCTCCCTTGCGGTCGCGGCTCGGTAACACGGTCAAGCAATGCGGTGTTTTTTGAGTTGCGCGGCGGAGTGGCAACGCTCCCTTACGGTCGCGGCTCGGTAACACGGTCAGGTAGTAAAGTCAGGAATAAAGTCAGGTAACAAAGTCACGTAACACGGTCACGTAATAAAGTCACTTGGAAGCATGCGTACGGAAACTGGCTACGCTAGCAGCTTGACCCACAAATAAATTACCGGGAGTGTGAACAGCGTGCTGTCCACGCGATCCAGAAAGCCGCCGTGGCCGGGTAAGATGGCGCTGCTATCCTTTACACTGGCGCCGCGCTTGATGGCCGATTCCGCCAGGTCGCCCAGTTGCCCGGCCGCATTCGCCGCTACGGTGAGCCCGATGGCACTGGCCACGGTCATCCCGGGAATGAAGCGGAACAAATACGCGCCGCCTACCAGCACCGAGGTGGCTACCGACGCCGCCGCGCCTTCCCAGGACTTCTTGGGGCTGACCCGCGGCGCCATCTTGTGTCTTCCGAAAGCACGACCTATATAGTACGCTCCACTGTCGCCGGCCCAGTTCAGCAGCAGCGCGTACATCAGCCAGTGGCGGTTGGCCTGGCGCAACGGCATGGCCCATTTCCAACAGCCGAATACATACACCACTCCCATCAACAGCAGCGCGGCGCGAGGCAAACTCTTCGAGAGATTGTCGGCGCGCATGGCGGCCACCAACGCCACCAGCGCGATCACCGTGACCAGCGGCCACGTCTCGCCCTGCCACACCAGCAGCAGCAACCCCGCGCCATAACCCATGAGACTGAGAGCGCCAAATCCATAGCCTGCCGCGATGCCGGCGTATTCGTAATAACAAACCAGAGCGACGGACATCAGAACGAAGAGAAAGACCCAGTAATCGGCCCACAGGATTACCCAGGTTACGGCCGGAATCAGGGCCAGTGCGGTGAGCAGCCGCTTCATGACGAGCGGAGCGCTGCGATCAAACTGTCGTCACTGGCGGCACCCGCGCCACTGGTGGGGCGCCCGGCGGGTGCTCCACTCAATCCGCCGTACCGGCGGTCGCGCTTCTGGTATTCCAGCACGGCCTGTAACAGGTCCGCGCGCGTGAAATCGGGCCAGAGCGTTTCGGTGACATACAACTCGGCGTAAGCGATCTGCCAGAGCAGGAAATTGCTGATGCGCATTTCCCCGGACGTGCGGATCAACAGGTCGGGATCGGGACTGGTGGCGGTATACAGGTTGGTGGCGATGAGATCTTCGTCGATGCGCAGCGACGCGATACTGCCATCGAGCCGCGCCATATCGAGCACGGCGTTGACGGCGTCGACGATCTCGGCGCGGCCCCCATAATTGATGGCGAGATTGACCAGCAGTCCACGATTGGAACTGGTGGCTTCCACGCCCGATTCCAGTTCACGGCGCACTTGCGGCGGCAGCGCGTCGAGGCGGCCGATGGCCTGGAGGCGGATGTCGTTGCGCTGCAGGTCGGGGAGCTCGTGCTTGAGGTAGTAGCGGAGCAGGCGCCAGAGGGTTTCCACTTCGGCGCGCGGGCGTTTCCAGTTCTCCACCGAGAAGGCATAGAGGGTGAGCACCTTGACGCCGAGGCGGGCGCAAGTCTCGACTGTCGAACGGACTGGGCCGATGCCGGCCTTATGTCCGGCCACTCGCGGGAGGCGGCGCCGGTCGGCCCATCGACCGTTACCGTCCATGATGACAGCGATATGCGCGGGGAGCCGGGTAGGATCGATGGCCTGGACCAAATTCCAGTCCTTGTCCCCCGGCTGGACCGCTTCCAGTAAGGCCTTCATGAATAATTCCTTATGGTACAACAGCGTGCCAGGAATGAGGAAATCCCCTGGGAGGGCAGGGCGATGCGGTTGGGGCGAGCTGCGACGGTAAGGGTGCGGGTTTTGCATGCGATTTCGAGAAAGTGGGCGCCGTGGGCGGAACTTTACGAGGTTTTCCGTTGCGGGGGCACGGATTCGCTGGCGGCGGCAGCGGGTGTGGCGGGTTTGCGGCTGGTTGGGGGGATGGGATTGGGGGTGGCGGGGGCTTGCGGTTTTTCTGCTTCAGGAGGGGGCGGGGCTTTGGTTTCTTGTGGTTGCGGGTTGGGAATGGGTTTGTTTTCGGGTTCGTTTTCGATTTCTTCGGGGAGGGCGTTGGGGAGTTCGGAGCGGAGGGCTTTGACACGCTCGAAATCCTCAATGGCGCGGCGGTAGAGACGCTCGGTTTGGGCCTGGTAGCGGAGGAAGATGGGCCAGGTTGGGGAGATGCGGGTGAGGCGGGTGAAGCCCTCGGCGAAACAGTAATTGCGATTCTGGGCGCGGGTGACTTCGAGGTCCTTAGTGAGGATTTCGGAGAGGAGTTCCCGGGGGAAGCCTTCGGGGTTCATGGTTTCGTTGAGGCAAGCGGTGCCGAGGCCGTTTTCGAGGGCGGTGAGACGGAGGAGGGATTGCTGGGCGAGGGCGATGCGTTCGATGGCGAAGAGTTCCTGGGAGTTGACGGGTTGGTAGCAGGAGACGAGGTCGGCGCGGAGGTCGGCGATGGCGTGGACTTCCTCGAGGCGAACGACGGCGTAGTTTTCGGGGGTGAAGGTGTGTTTGCGGGCGTTCTGGGAAGAGCGGGCTTTGCCTTCGGGGGTGCGCGGTCCGGTGGACTTGGCGGCGTTGGCGCGGTTGGCGGCGATACGGTTGGCGTTGGGCATGGTGGGGTCCTCGCCTTCAGGGTTAGCATGGAGGGTGGTTGCGGGCTGGGGGCGCGGCGGGGGCGGCGTTGAGGGGAAAGGGAATAGAGTTGGGGATTGGTTGTGAACGGTCCCGGGGTGTGCGTGTGATCTGCGGGGAGCGGCGGGTCTGCGGCGAGGTTCGGGGCGAACTTACGGGGACATGGGGTCTCCTTCGACGAGGCTGCGGGCGTGTTCCTCGATCCGCTTTCGGGAACGGGTGACGATCTTGGACTTCGGGACGCCTGGTTGTGGGCCGGACACGTACATCGCGACGACGCAATTCGGATGATTGCCGCTCGCCTTGCGGCGCGGGCTGAGAGGACGCTCTATGAGGAAAGCTAAGAAGGTTGTCGCGGACGAACTTCGTTCCGAATACAAGCGCTCGGACTTCGGGCGGTTGGTCCGTGGGCAGTACATCGAGCGACTCCGAACGAGTTCGAACGTGGTGGCGATTGCGCCGGAGGTTGCCGACGTGTTTCCGAAGGCGGCGGTGCGGTCCTTGGCGGAGATTGCCAGGCGCGCCGGCTCTCGACGGGGGCGATCGCATTGAGTTGCAGACAATGACGAGCGGTCACGTTGATCTCGGTGGGCCATTTGCGAAGGGGGCTTGGGGTTCGTCGGGGGTTATACGTCAGTTGACGTGAGCGGGAGTTATCGGGAGGGATTCCGAAGGCGGCACAATTCCCCCCCGACCCCCGAGCGGGGCCCGCAGCCATCCTAGTTGGATAGTCAAGTAAAATGGTAAAATCACTCCGCCTCGTACCGAGCCCAGCGCCCCGTTTCACCGTTGACGATCTGCGTTTCCTCCTCGGTGAGTCCGTATAGCTCACAGACCAGCCGATCAATCTCGGCATCAGTGGCCTGAATCTGGCGTTCGATTGGAGTCTTAGCTGGTGGACTGATCGCCCCTTCGAGTTGTTGGTTCAAGGCGAGCATTCTCCGAACGAGCACGACGAGAAGGTCATGAAGACGGCGGTCATCGGAGTTGTCAGGGCTGATCGGACGGATGGGCACATTCGCCATGTACTGATAGATGAGCCGGTAACGGAATTCACCGGCTCGCGTGCCAAAGGGTATGCTAAGTTTGCCGATCACAAACCAGAATAGCTTGCTATTGAGTATTCCCAGCAGGTAAGGATCGGCGCTGCCCAAGCAATATGCCGTGTTGGCAATGTACGTCCGCCCCTCGTCAAGAAAGAAGCGTGGGCCTTTGGCGATGTCCGGATACACAATCTTCGCGCCATCCAGCACATCGTAATAGTCGCAGGCCCGCAACTCCCACCAGAAATCGCCCTTGTCCTGCCTCCTTCTCGCCGCATCCGCGAACGGCTCCAGGTGGTGCGCCACGGGCGGGACAAACGCTCGGATTTCGGGCCGTTGGTCCGCGGGAAGTACATCGAGCGACTCCGAACGAGTTCGCACGTGGTGGTGATTGCGCCGGGGGTTGCCGACGTGTTTCCGAACGGGGCGGTGCGGGGCTTGGCGGAGATTGCCAGGCGCGCCGGCTCTCGACGGGGGCGATCGCATTGAGTTGCAGACAATGGCGAGCGGTCACGTTGATAGGAACAACTCAGCTTGAAACTTGTGCCGGCCAAGGGGCCAGTGGACGCGTTGGCGATCGATCCTATCGAAAGGCCGTCCGAGAACTAGCTTGCCAAGCTACTCAAGTGGCTTGTCCGGTCGCCCTTCGATGGACGGAGTCGAGCGCTTCGTTGAGTATTTCGAACGCGCCGCGATCCGTCATATCGCGCAGCACCTGTGCATTGAGTCCCCCGGGCGTGGCGTGAGCCTCCGCGAGGTCCTCGAAGCTTCGCTGGGATGTCTCCAAGCCGGCGGCGGCAAGGCCAGCGAACATACTCGCCATGTACTCGCGGGCCTGCTGTTCCGGAACTCCTTTCCGCGCCACCCAAGCCGCAATCTGGCCGATAAAACCGAAATACGCCGCCATGGTGGAGGTCGCCGTGCTGAACGCATTGAGATGGTCTTCCACCCGGATCTCGAACACACGTCCCAGCGGGGCAAATAGCTCTGTAGTAGGACCACCAGGCGGATAGACCGCGGTCGGGCTTCGTCTCTGCGCGATAGAAGGCAGCGGGATGGCCCTCCAGATCTGGTCGCCCGGAACCCCAAGGCTGGCGAGACGGCGCGTGGGAAACCCGGCGACGACGCTGATCACGGTCTGGCCGGGAGGGAACTTGAGCTCAGACAGCACCTCTTCGGCAACCTGCGGACGCACCGCGAGAATGACCGTCTCGGACGAATCCAGCACTTCCTGGTTGGAGACGCAGACCGAGACGTTGTCAAACCGGCTGGCCAGGTCCGAGGCGCGGGCGGCATTGCGCGGGGACAACCGAATGGCGGGGCGCGGTCCACCCTCGGGGCTGAGACCGGTGACGATGGCGGCCGTAATGGCGCCTGTTCCAACGAATCCAATGGGCATAGAATTTTCATTGTGCCAGAGAGTTCGAATCCGAGGGACGGCGCGTGTTACCGGCTCAAAGGTCGCCCCGCTTTAGTGGAGTCTGGTCCCATGCCTTGAACCGGGGCGAGAAGGCGTGAGCGATCCCTGCACCGTTTTGTACCGCTGAAACCGTCGAACTCACGGCGCGATTGCAACCTCTGTGCCGGGGTACCTCCGCAGCCCGCGTCCGTCATGTTCGATACCACTGCTCCCTTGCCATTACGTGCCAGTTTTGACACAATTGGTCGGCCGGGACATTCAGAAGGTCGAATTCGGTTGGCCGCTCGGCATGCCCTATTGTCGGAGTCTCGGCGATGGTCTGTGGGAGGTACGGAGCGACCTGACTGATGGAAGAATCGGGNNCGGCCCGGGATTTGAGACTGGCGCTAAAGCGCATGCAGGAGGTGCTCCGATGACGCGTAAGAAAGGCAAGGTTGGTTCCTCTTTCGATAGCTTTCTGACCGAACAAGGGATTCTGGAAGAATGCCAGGAACAGGCCGTCAAACAGATCCTCGCCGATCAGATCAAAGCCGCCATGGAGAGGGATCGCCTTACCAAAGCGGCGATGGCCGTCCGCATGCAAACCAGCCGTAGAGCGCTCGACCGTTTGCTTGACCCCACCAACACCAGTGTGACACTGCACACCCTTCAACGCGCTGCGGTGGCAATCGGCCGCCAACTCCGGCTGGAACTTATTTGAAACGGCCGCAATGGGAACCGTAAGCGGGAGTAATCCGATCCCGCTTCAGTATTACGCCCGTTTGTTGCTTTTGGCCCTCGTCGGATCGGCGGACGCCATTGCCGAAGATCCGCTTCTCTAGTCTGCCGCGGCCGGTCTGGGAGCACATCCTTGCGCGTGTAGAGGCGCGGCAGATATCGCTCCAGGATCTTCGCCGATTGCAGGAGTGGGTGAATGCGGTCCCGCGGGCGCCCGAGGGCGATACGGACGGGACCGCGGCTTCGACGTGCACCGCTTCGCTGGTGGGGCAGGCGAGCACCGCCTGCCCTCGATCCTATTCGAACAGCGGGCCCAAATTCAGCGCGGGCGGGCAGGCGAGCACCGCCTGCCCCACCTGCGAAGCTCAGCCCATTTTCCCCGCCGGGCTGAAATTGCGGGGCGACATCAGGAGTTCTGAACATCGTGCGCTGTCCGGATTGAGAGGATCGCGGCTTCGCCGGTCGACCGATCGGTGGATGCACTGGCGCGCTCTCCGAGCCGTGAGGATTGTGCGGCCCTGGGCCGCATGGCGGATGGCGTGTTTAACGGCCCTCGGCGCGCCACACGAACGCGGCGATGCGCTCCGCCAGTTGGGAGCGCAAACCGGATGGCAGATTGTGTCCCATTCCCTCGACCAGGACGAGTTCCGCGCCGGGAATGGCTTCAGCCGTCGCTCGCCCGCCGCTCACGTGGCACATGCGGTCGGCGAGGCCGTGGATCACGAGCGTGGGGACGGCGAGATGTCGCAGGCGTTCGGTGCGATCGCCGGAGGCGACGGTCGCGATCGCCTGACGAGCGACGCCGATGGGATCGTAGGAGCGGTCGTAGGCGCGGCCTGCTGCCGCGGCGACTTCCTGCTCGTCCGTGGGATATCCAGGCGAGCCGACGGCGCGGAAAGCCCGGAGCCTCTGCTGAATCACTTCGTCGCGGGTGGTTGCACGCGGGCCGGCGAAGACATCGCGGAGTACTTCCGGCGAGGGCTGCCCGACTGACATATTGCCCGTTGTCGACATCATGGAGGTGAGAGAGCGGACACGGTCCGGATGCTCGATTGCCATGGTTTGCGCAATGAAGCCTCCCATGGACGCGCCGACGACATGGGCCTTCCTGCAGCCGAGCGCGTCCAGCAATCCGACCGCGTCGGCAGCCATATCCGACAGCGTGTAAGACACCGAGGACAGGTCGCCGGCGAGCGCCGCGGGCAGGTCCGGAGGCGGGGCATCGGTCAGGTGGGTGGAGAGCCCGGAGTCACGATTGTCGAAGCGGATGACTTGCAGGCCGCTTTCGACGAGCGAATGGCAGAAGGCGTCCGGCCAATTAATCGATTGCGCGGCGATCCCCATGATGAGCAGCACGAGAGCCGCATCGGGGCTCCCGAGGCGCTGGTAGGCGATGTCGATCCCGGCTGGTCCCACCTTTGACGCCTTTTGGTCCACGATAGACGCGTCGATCCCGTTCACCAGCTCTGACATGCCGTTCCCCCTTTTCGCTGCCGCTTCTCTGCGGCGACACATGCCGCGGGCCTCCGGGTAGTGTAACTCGCCGAGCGCCGAGTGGTACCGTGCGGCCGCTCGCATCGGGAGTTTCATCGTGTGATCCGCCGATCGTCGCTACGTGCCGCTGGGCTAGTACACCGTTTCACGAATATAGTCTCGTATTTCGCACACCCAGGGCTAACGCTCCCTTACGGTCGCGGCTCGGTAACTATTGTGGTTTCCCATGAGGATCGCCGTACTTGGCGCGGCGGTACGATGATCCGTCCTCCTCCCCGGCTCTGCTACGATAAAACTTCCCCTTATCCTTATGGCGCTGCGCTTCTACAACACGTTGTCCCAGCAGGTGGAGGACTTCTCACCCGCCCGCGACAACACCGTCCGCATGTACACCTGCGGCCCGACGGTCTACGATTTTGCCCACATCGGGAATTTCCGGACCTTCACCTTCGTGGACCTTCTGCGCAAATGTCTGCGCGCCAATGGATTCCAGCTCGACCACGTGATGAACATCACCGACGTGGACGACAAGATCATCCGCAACGCCTCGGCCCAGCATAAAGGCCTGAAAGAGTACACGGCCATCTACACCCAGGCATTTCTGGACGATTGCGCGACCCTGCGCCTGGAACGGCCCGAGCGCCTGGTTTCCGCCACCGACCATATCGACGATATGGCCGACGCCATCGCGCGCCTGACCGCCGGCAAACACACCTACGACACCGACGGCAGCGTGTACTTCCGCATCGCCACGTTCCCCGGCTACGGCAAGCTCTCGCACAACGATTTCAGCGGCAACATGGCCGGCGCGCGCGTGGATGTGGACGAGTACGAGAAGGCCGACGCCCGCGATTTCGCGCTCTGGAAGGCCCCCAAGGAAGGGGAAACATTTTGGGACACGGCCATCGGTCCGGGGCGCCCCGGCTGGCACATCGAGTGCTCCGTGATGGCCATCAAGTACCTGGGCGAGACGCTGGATATCCACGCCGGCGGGATCGACCTGGTGTTTCCGCATCATGAAAACGAAATCGCGCAGTCGGAGTCGCTCACCGGAAAGCTCTTCTCGCGCTTCTGGCTGCATGCGGAGTTCCTCATGGTGGAGGGCCAGAAGATGTCCAAGTCGCTGGGGAATTATTTCACGCTGCGCGACGTGGTGGGCCGGGGTCATCAACCGGAAGCCATTCGTTATCTGCTGGCCTCCGTGCCGTATCGCAAGTCGCTCAACTTCACGTTCGACGGGCTGAAATCGGCGGCTACCGCCATCGACCGGCTGCGCAATTTCAAGCTGCGTCTGGAGACCGACAAGTTCGGCGACGGGGGGAACGAGCAGTTGGCCGCGCGCACCGCCGCCGCGGAGCGGGCATTCGTCGACAGCCTCAATGACGACCTGAATACGGCCGAAGCGCTGGCCGCGGTCTTCGAATACGTGCGCGACGCCAACAGCGCCATGGATTCCGGCGAATTCCGCGCCGGCAATGTGGCTGCCGCGCTGGCCTTTCTGGCGCGNNAGCGCAACGCCGCCAAGAAAGCCAAAAACTTCGCGCGCGCCGACCAGGTTCGCCAAGAGCTTCTGGACCAGGGCATCATCCTGGAAGACACCAAGTCCGGCGTGCGGTGGAAAAGGAAATAGAAGAGGAAATAGCAATTGCAGATTCAGACCAAAGCGGTGCATGCGGGCGACCGCAAGAAACTCGGCCCCCATGTGCCTATCACCACGCCGATTTATACCGCGTCGAGCTACTTCTACGAGTCCATGGAGCAACTCGACCGGATTTTCGGACAGGAAGCGCAGGGGCCCTGCTACGCGCGCTACGATAATCCCTCGGCGGCGGCGCTGGAAGAACTGGTGACGTCGCTCGAAGGTGGCCACGGCGCGTTGGCGTGCGCCTCGGGAATGGCGGCCATGCACATGGCGATGGTGACGGCGCTGGCGGACCGGCGGAAGGCGGTGGTGGCGGCCCACGCGGTGTACGGCGCTACGGTCAGCCTGCTGATGAACGTGCTGGAACCCATGGGGGTAGCGGTGCGTTTCACGGAT
>PLRZ01000725.1:0-2144 GCA_003164075.1 Bryobacterales bacterium
GGTAGCGCTCGCTCAGAAAACCGTTTTCGGAAAAGCGGCCCTGCGGCTGGGTGAGCACGATGTAGGGTGGAATTAAACCCGACGCGGCGTCCTTACCCTTAAAGAGCGAGACCACCGCACCGGCGCAGGGATAGACCAGCCGCTCGCCCGGCTTCCGCCCCGTCTGCACCGCGTACGACGCCGTTTCGTGCGCATAAATCCCGTGCGTCATGCTGCGGATGAGCGAGTACTTATCGGCCTGTTGCGCCAGCAGCGGGAGCAGTTCGTTGATCTGCAGGCCGGCCACATTGGTCGCGATCGGCTTGTCGAACGGGCCGCAGTAATCGTAGCCCGCGGCCGGTTTCGGATCGAAGGTGTCCAGGTGCGCCGGGCCGCCCCACATCCAGATCTGGATCACCGCCTTGGCCTTAGCCGCCCGCACGCCGGCGCGCAGGGGGAGCGCCATCCCGGCCGCGCCCAACAACCGCAACAGATCGCGCCGCGAAAACTCCAACGGGTAGGTGTGTCTCATCTTCTGCGTCCTCTGCTTCAATGGCGGTAAAGAAACTCCGCGCTGTTGATCAAAGCCCATGTCAGGTCCACCGCCGCCGGCCACTTATTGCCCTGGACGGATTGAAAATACGCCGCGACGGTCTTCAGTTCGTCGTCGGTAGGATAACGCGAAAGCACCGTCAGGTAGAGCCGGTCGATGGGGTCGCGTGGCTTGGCCGTGGCCTGCATCAGCGTCCTCAGCTTGGTGCTTTGCTGGATCTTGAGTTGAATATGGCTGGAATTCAGCAAGTGCAACCGCTGTTCGGCAGTCGGCAGGTTGTTGCGCTCCGAGGCCAGCCCGGTATCGCGCGGCGGGCGGCCGAAGAGATCCAGGAACGCGCTCGAAATGCTGCCGTCGGGCAGTCCGATGGCGCGTTGGCCCTCGGGCAGGAACGTGAACGGTTCGGGAATGAGGCTCTCGTACTCCTCGGTGGCGCCGGTCACCTGGCAGATGGCGTCGAGGAGCACTTCCGCGTCGAGCTGGCGCTTGGGATACCAGGCGAATTGGGCCGCGCCCGCGTCCGGCGCATCCCCGGGAGCGAGGGAGGACATCTGGTAGACCTGCGAATTGAGGATCAGCCGGTAGATGTGCTTCAGGTCGTAATGCCCGGCCACCAGTTCCTGTTCCAGGAAGGCCAGCAGTTCGGGGTTGGAGGGCGGATTATCGGGCCGGATATCGTCCGGCTCCTGGACGATGCCCCGGCCGAGCAGCCAGTACCAGATGCGGTTGACCATGTTGCGGGCGAACCACGGGTTTTGCGGCTGGATCAGCCAGTCGGCGAGAACGGCGCGCGGGTCCAGCCCCGGCGAGAAATGCGCGCGCTTGCCGTCGGGGAAAACCGCCGCGGCGGGCGCCTGTTTGGTGGGATCGAAGTAGACGATCTCCTCTTTCCACTCGTCGGTGGACTTGTAACCGACCTGCGAAAAGAACGGCGCCATTTCGCCGATCCACTTTCCGCTGCGCGCTCCCATAAAGGTGAGGGCCACGGCCTGCGCCAGCGCCGCCGGCTCCTTGCTCTGGGCGGCGCGGTAGAAATTGACCTCGGGAACGCGGAAATTGCTGCCGTTCGACACCAGCAGTTGGCGCGCGATCTGGTCGTAGGGCACGTTGTGAGCGATGGCGGTGTGAATCCACTTGTAGTACGCTTGCACCGCGTTGGGCCACAGGTTGATGGGGAACTCCGACTTGATGCGCAGCAGTTCGCTCCAGCGCATGGCCTGGTAATCGGCAAACTCGTCCCGTTCGAGCAGGCGGTCGATGAGGGCGCCGCGTTTGGCGGGGTTCGGGTCGGCCAGGAATTGCGACGCCTCTTCGGCGGTGGGGAGGGTGCCGATGACGTCGAGGTAGGCGCGCCGCAGGAAGACCTCATCGGAGCAGGGCCAGGCGGGCTGGATGGCGAGCTTTTTCCAGTGGTCGAAGACGATCTGGTCGATCCTGCCATGCGCCGCGAGGGGTGCGGCGCTTTCGAAGGGAGCGACGGGCGGGCGGTCCGACGCGGCGGCGGCCAGGCTCGCCGCCAGCATCAGGAGGCAAAATGGCTTTGAGACCTGAATATCCATATCGAAGGCTTACGAGGATGCTAACCCGGAATTGGCGGGAAAGACTCGGTAGC
>PLRZ01000725.1:2205-4276 GCA_003164075.1 Bryobacterales bacterium
GGGATCGCGTCGCCGTCGCTCCGAATGCCGTCCAGGTGAAACTCGATTGCTTCCTGGATGTTCCGGCTCACTTCCTCGACTGTGTCGCCGGCCGAAACGCATCCCGGTAAGTCCGGCACATAGGCGCTATAGTTCGTTCCCGGTGCGTGCTCGATCACAACTGCATACTGCATTAAGAAGGCCTCCTCAATTGAGCTTGCTGAAGGATGCTGGCGCGCTTCAGGGGGTGCTTGAACTGGCGATGACTTCCTTCCTGCGCGACCATCCTCCAACCGTCCGCTTCAATCATCTTGATCGCGTCCCTGAACTTCACTCCCTTATTCTACTGTGCTTGCGCAAGTATATTAACTTTTCCTCTTTCATCGCGTTTGCGGTATGACTGCCCGGCCAGACGCCCGGAATGACCAGGATTCCGTCCGGTTCCACCTTCGCCATCAATCGGGCGGGCTCGTTCGGTCGCTGCAACCGGACACGCACCCGGCTCGGCATGCCGCGGGTTAGAGTAACAGAAGTGACCAAAGTTCTCCTGATCTTCGGCACCCGGCCGGAAGCCATCAAGCTCTGTCCCGTGCTGCTCCACTTGCGCCAGCGGGGGGGCGAGTTCCAGGTGAAATGCTGCGTCACCGCGCAGCATCGCCAGATGCTCGACCAGGTACTCGACGTCTTCGGCGTGCAACCGGACTACGACCTCAACCTGATGCAGCCCGGACAGACGCTGGCGCAATCGTCGGCGCG
The DNA here is from genome assembly GCA_003164075.1 of Bryobacterales bacterium. Next base: position 2,941 of record PLRZ01000725.1, read on the forward strand.
CATTCTGGCGGCGCTGGAGGGCGTGCTCACTGCGGAAAAGCCCGATATCGTTCTGGTGCAAGGCGACACCACCACTACCTTTTGCGGCGCCCTGGCGGCATTTTACGGCCGGATCCCGGTGGGCCACGTGGAAGCCGGACTGCGCACCGGAGATATGACGCAGCCATTTCCGGAGGAACTCAACCGCGTCCTCACCACCCGGCTGAGCACTCTGCATTTCGCCCCCACCGCGGGCGCGGCGCGGAACTTGCGGCGCGACCAGGTGCCCGAGGACCGGATCGTAGTCACCGGCAATACCGGCATCGACGCGGTCCTGCAGGTGAGCGGGAAACTGCGGACGGGTGAGCTTGCGGGCATCGAACTGCCGGGCCTCGACCCTTCGCGGCGCCTTCTGGTGGTGACGGCGCACCGCCGCGAGAACCATGGCGCACCGCTCCAAGCCATCTGCGAAGCGCTGCTGCGCCTGGCGCGGCGCGGCGATGTGCAGATCGTCTACCCGGTGCATCGCAATCCGAAAATCGCCGGCCCGGTGGAGCAACTGCTGGGCGGCCAGCCGGCCATCCTGTTGTGCGCGCCGCTGGAATACGTTCCGTTCGTCGACCTGATGCGGCGCGCGTACCTGCTGATCACCGATTCCGGCGGCATCCAGGAGGAAGGCCCGTCGCTGGGCAAGCCGGTGCTGGTGATGCGCGAGAAGACCGAGCGCCCCGAAGCGGTGGAGGCCGGCACGGTGAAACTGGTGGGTACCGATGCGGATCGCATCGTAGGGGAGACGGAGATGCTGCTGGAGAATCGCGGGGAATTCGAACGCATGTCGCGGGCGCACAATCCCTACGGCGACGGCCACGCGAGCGAACGGATTGGGGACGCGCTGGCGAGGTGGTTCTCGTAAGAACGGCAGGCCGCGACGCTCGCGGAAGAAGCTCGGGTGCGTCCTTGTACGCCACGGTGGGAATGTCGCCCCGCAATTTCTGCCTGACGGGGAAAATGGGCTGAGCCATTCCCTTTTGACGGCCAGAGCTTCGCAGGTGGGGCAGGCGGTGCTCGCCTGCCCGTCCGCGCTGAATTTGGGCCCGCTGCTCGAATAGGATCGAGCGAAGGCGAGCACCGCCTGCCCCACCTGCGGGCTCACTGCAAATTCCACGACACCAGGAGTTCTGAACTTGCGGAATTCGAAGAAACCGCTTGCTTGCGCGCGCGGCTCGGCAAGGTCACAAGCAACTTACCGAGCCGCGCCCAGAGGGTGCCCCGAGGGAGCGGGTTCGCCATCGAGTTTTACAAGCGCCTCTTTAGCTTGCCCTCCGGAGCTGTGAAACTTCAGAACTCCTGATGTCGT
>PLRZ01000725.1:4290-8150 GCA_003164075.1 Bryobacterales bacterium
ATCCGAAATCCCCGGGCGACATCAGGAGTTCTGTAGTTAGAGAGCGCGGCTCCATGCGCGGATGCGGCTGAGCTCTTCCTGGGGAATGTGCAGGAATTCCAGGAATTCCTGGTGTTCGCTGGGCGCGGATTTTTCGAACTCGGCGTGCCAGCGGCGCATATCGTCTTCACTGAATCCGGCGGCCTTCATGATGGCCACCCATTTCTCTTTCGTAACCATGGGAATGCTCCTTAATTTATGTGCGCTTTTCAGTAACCGGGCGATGGCGCGCTGCTGCTCGCGTAGACGTTCGATTCCGGCACTCAGTTCCACCATGCGGCGCTGCAAAACGGCGGCCGCATCGTCGCGGGGACCGTCCAGCAGCAAGCGGATATCGGCCAGTGGAACGCCGGCGTCGCGGTATACGCAAATCTGGCGCAATCGTTCGATGTCCTTCGGCGTGTAGGCGCGGTAGTTCCCCGCGGTACGGCGGGGCCGCGCCAATAGACCGATCGATTCGTAGTAGAGCAGCGTGCTGCGGGAAAGCTTGCAGGCGCGCGCCAGATTGGTGACCGTTAGCGGCATCGTCCTGGATTCAGTGTCAGCCCTGAAGCTGTAGACAGGTCAAGCGATTAATGCGGAGCATTCTTCTTAAATATGATAATGTGCTGGAGCGGCAGAATTTCGATGGTTTGGTCCAGGTGGAAACCCTCCGGCTCCACCTCGGCCTTCACCATATCGACGGTCATCTTATGTCCCGGAGGAACCCTGACGGCGGGATCCTCAGCGCGGTATTCCAGCAGCACCATGCGGCCGTCGGGCTTGAGCGAGTCGCGCAGGTGGCGCAGCATTTCCTGGGGATGCGAAAGTTCGTGATAGACGTCGATCATCAATTCCAGGTCGATGCCGGCGGCCGGCAGTTTGGGATCGTCGGCGGTCCCGAGCACCACTTCGACATTGTCGATCTTGCGCTGCGCCATGTTCTGGCGGAGCAGGTCTAACATGCGCGGTTGGAAATCGTTGGCGTAGACCTTGCCGGTGGGGCCGACGCGTTGCGCCAGTCGCCAGGTGATGGCGCCGGAGCCTGCGCCGATGTCGGCGACGGTGGAACCTTTGGCGATGCCGATAGCCTTGAGCGCCTCGTCGGGCTGCTCTTCATCTTCGCGCTCGGGGCGGCTCAGCCAAGCGGCCATGTCGGCGCTCATGGTGCCGGGATAACGCCGGCCGGTGATCGGGTGGACATCCTGCGCCCAGACAACGGCGCACAGGGCGAGGATCAGTCCACAGAAAACTCTTCGCATGCCATGTAGAGTAAGTCCGCGCACGGCTGCCGGCAAGCCCGGGAGTTACGGGAGTCGCGGATTGCGCTCCGGCTCCGTGCGTCCCAGCGTGTCGTATAGCGCCTGCGCGGGTTTCACTAGCGGACCTTCATCGGCCACCGACACGGCCAGCACGCGGACCTTGTCATTAGTTGGCAAAGTCAGAGTCTTGGCGCCCGCGGGTAAGTCGATGGCATAAGCGAATAAGTACGAATACTGGTACGGCTCGTTGAGACCTTCGGCGGTATGGTGGTGAGAACAGTACCAGGCCACGCCGGCGGGCTTGATGTAACCGGGCGTCATACCGGCGAAGTCTTCAGGATAACGAGGCTCGGTGGTGTCGCGCTCGACACCGGGCCAGACGGCATGGTTGGCGGAACTGGCCCAATCGCGCGACGGAAGGTTCCAGAGGCGAGTGTCCCACTGGCCGATGAATCCGCCCCAGTCTTCGATGGTCAGATCTACCGGCTTATCGCCCACTTTGAAGGTGGCTTTCTGGTCGCCGTCATAGGAAGCCGCCAACACATATACGCGGTTGAACGCGCCGGCGGGGAGTTGCAGAGTCTGTCCCCTGGCGGCCATGGCGTTGGCTTTGCCGGTCCCGGCAGGGGCCAGTTTGAACTCCACGGGGCCAAATTGAATGGCGCCCGGCAACATTTCGGCGGGGATGGCGTTGCCCTTGGAATCGAAGCCGCCGGCGGTCTTGGTATCGTCGTTGCTGCTTACCGCGAGGTCGTATGTCAGCGCGACGGGCTTGTCTGTGTCCGGCGCCGCTTTGACCGTCGACGGGGCTAATTTCAGAGCGAAGGTACGAGGCTGATAGCCGGTGAAATTGGTCGTCAGTACGCCGTTTGAGATGGTTGGATCGCCGGCAATGGGCAGTTCCTGGCCGTTCACTTCGCGGGCAGCCTGGATAGCTCCGGCGAATTTCACGACTACGTTCTCCTGCGGACGGCCGTCCATTTCCACCATGCGGAGGATGACTTCGTCGCTCAATTCGGCCTTCTTGAGCGCCATGATCTGGATGCGCGGATTGCTCACGGCGACCAGCGAGAATTGCTTGCCCAACTCGCCTTCGTGCTTAGCCGATTCAAAGGCGATGAGGGGCTGATTGAGGCGGTAGGCTTGCCAATCGGTCTGGCCGTCGTGCCAATCGCCGCGGTGGCCGGCGATGCCGAACACCATCTCGTGATGGCCCCAATCCTGGTTGGCCTGGTCGGTATAACTGCTGCTCACGCCCGGTGAACGCACCAGAGTCAGGCGGAGGGTGTTGTTGTTAGGCTTGTCGGAAGCGTTCTTGCAGTCGGTAAGGATGGTGGCGCCGAAGTTACCGCTACGGTCGGTGAGGTCGATCCACTGATGCGAAGCGACTTCGAACTGGCGCTCGGCGGCATTAGGCCGGCGGACGGTGCCGAGGCCCCAATTGTAAGTGGCGTCTTCATTCGCGGCGGCGAGCGGAAAAGTGGCCTTCAAGTTGGCATACAGCGTCTTCCAATCGATCGCTTCGCCGAACTCCACGCGGTTGCCGGCGTCGCCCGCCGAGAGACTCACGGTGGAGACGAAGTGCGAGCCTTCGGTGTTGGTGCGGGTCACTTCGATGGTGACGCGCGCCGCGCCGTTCTCCTTGATGCGCGCGGCGCCCCCGCGGACGAAAGCGCGAGGAGGCGCTTGCTCCTGGTCGAAATCCATGTTCCAGGCGGGCCATTGCAAGGGATGGTCGTTCGAAATCGCCAGGCGTATGGGCGCCGAGAGCAGTTCGCGATCGACCAGTTTGTCGAAGATGCCGGCGACATCGCCATTGTTGTCGAGCGTCACGCGGTAGCGGTCGTTCTCGAGCGAAGTGGGTGCGGCGTCGGGCGCCGCACGGCCGCGTCCGCCGGCCCGTACGTTCACTTTGAGCGTGGATGGCAGAGCTTCCGCGGCCGGCTCCACGTCATAGACGGTGTAGCCAACCGATGGCGCCTTAGCCAGAAAGAGCACCTTGCCGCCTTCGACCTGCGCGGGGACCTGCTTGCCGTCAGGCCCCGTGACGCGCACGTTCTGAGTGCCGGCGGGCAGCGCGATGGCAGCCTCGACCACATCTTCGCGCTCGATGTTCAACGGGTTGTAAACCACGATAGCCGTGCCCTTCGTGCGCGTGTCGAGGGCCGAAACGAGCGTCTGGGTAGCGTCCGTGAGTACGCCGGCGAATTGGTTCATGGCGATGACATCGTCGTTCCAGGCGAACTCGTAGGAGCGAGGCGTGGCCGTGCCGGCGGCGGTGTCGTGGAACTGGCCGCCCATCACAAGAGTCCACGCGTCATTGAGCCGCTGCCGCGGATAGGGACGGCCGTAGCGCAGCCAGGAGGCGGCCAGCGATGCCTTCTCGGCGGCATCGGCCAGTAGTTCGTTCTTGCGATTCCAGCGCTTGTGGTAGGCCTCGGAGGTGAGCGATCCGGCGGAGTGATTGATCAGTTCCAGGTCGCCCTTCCAGCGCGGCATGCGCGAAGTCATCTCGGGTTTGATGTCGAGGAACATCTGGTCGGCGGTGGCGGGGATCACGGTGAGCGGTCCATCGCCCAC
>PLRZ01000183.1:0-7857 GCA_003164075.1 Bryobacterales bacterium
CCTCCTAAGAAACAAATTCACGGACCGTTGAAAATGCGGATGTTAGGCACATACGATTGGTCTACGAAGCGATGGGGGCATTCGGGAGGGGTACCAGGTTGTAACCCAGAGTGCGAGCCTGCTTGATCAGCCGGAAGCGCTGCTTGTCGCGGTTCCGCTGTTCGATTTCGGCGAATACGCTATCGTCGTATGCCACGCGTTTTACCACCAGGGTGTAGATGATGCGAGCCAATTTGTGGGCGGCAGCGGTAATGGCCTGGGGGCCGCCCTTCAACACGAATTTCATGCGCCGGTAGAATGCCCCCAGGTACGACTTGTCGCGGCACAGAGACTCCGCCGCCAGCCGTAAGCTCAAGGCGAGACGACTCTCTACTTTGCGCGTTTTGCTCGCCTTCACCTTCCCGCCGGTGATCGTCTCATTGGGGCATATGCCTAACCAGTTGGCGAATGCCCCTGCGGAGCGAAAGCGACGCAGGTCCGGGCCGACCTCTCCCAGCAGCACCTCCACGGTGCCGACGTTCACTCCCGGAATGGCCGTCAGATCGGTACCGAAGATGTGATAGAACTTGGTTCGCAGTTCCTCATCGGTCGGCGTGCGCATCGTCTTGCGGGCCGGAGGGGGCGGCTGCTGACCATCCGGCCCGCCCTCTAACTGATCCAACATCCTCCGCAGTTCGCGATCGCATTCCTCGATCAGGCTTTGATAATGCCGGTAACTCTCCAGCGACTGCCTGAGGGTAAACAGATGCTCGGCGCGGTAATCTCCTTCCAGTGCCGCCACAATGGTCTCCTCGCTGGCCCGCACACGCCCATCGCGCAACGCCGCCAATCGATGGCCATCGCGCTCCCCGCCGAGAATCGCGTCCAGAATCGCCAGACCGCTCACCCCCGTAAGATCGCTGAGCACGCGATGGATCTGCACATTCATCTGATCCAGTGACTTCTGCATGTGCTGAATGTGCTGGCTGGCGGCCTGCACCAATCCACTCCGGTGGCGCAACACCGTACGGAAGGCGCAGATCTCCTGTGCCGGGCGGAAGGATCCTTGGAGCAACCCGACGGCGTGGAGGTATTGCAGCCACGCCGCATCGCACACATCGGTCTTCCGGCCGGGCACGTTTTTGTAATGCCGGGCGTTTACCAGGTAGATCTCGATCCCGCGCTCCTCCAGCACTTGATACAGGGGGATCCAGTACACCCCGGTGGATTCCATAGCCACGGATCGGACCCCACATTCGCGCAGCCAGTCGGCGATGCGACGCAGTTCCCCCGTAAAGCTGCCGAATTGGCGGACGGGCATGTGGTGGCGTGCGTCTACGGCGACATAAATGACTTCCGGGCTGATATCGATGCCGGCCACATCGGGACGCACTTGGGGTGGTTCGGTAACGGATTGCAGCCTGGTCTTCTTCCGGCTCATAATTGACTCCTCACCCCGCCCGTGGTGGCGCCAGCGTGGAAAGAAACGTGCAGTCTCCTAATCGGGGTTGGCCCCAAAGGGGACCACCACCACTCACCAGACCACGAAACTGGGGACCATGCTCTGTGACGGGCTTGAAAACACCAGTGCACCATCGGCCTTTACTGCCACCAGGGCGGATACCGCTACAGTATCACCGCAGGGCTCCCACAGATCGTGGAAACCGTCGGCGAACGGATCGCGCCTGCGGAGCTCGAGCGAGCGCTACGAATCTTCAGGCGAAGGAGGCAGCCGGTGGCGCGAGCTTGTGGAACACAGTGCGCGCCGGCCCGAGCGGCCGCGAGGGCAGCGCACGGCCATAGCGGATGTGGTGGGCCGTGGACCGCGCTTCCCCGCAGCGAGGAAGGCTCGGTGACGCGGTCCGGGCTATGTCCGGCGCCGCGACTTCAGAGCGGCGCCACGTCCGACACTTTTTTACGGCTGCGCTATCGCCATCGACGCTGTATCAATGTTTCTTCCCCCACCAGACTGGGCGCCGCCCAGTCAACTGCTCTGTGGTGAAACTCTTCGTCTTCGGTGTACCGCGCTTCCCGCGCCGGGGCGCGACGATCGATCTCGCCGGCCAGTTTACCCAGCCAGCGGAGTTCCACTCGCAACTGGGCAATCACCAGGCTGACCATCCACACCGCCTCGTGAAAGTTGTGTCCCACTTCCGCCCGGATGGCGCGTAGCGTTACCTGCTCGCGCGCCAGTTCCTTCTCCAGGAACTGGCGGCGGCGCACCACTTGCAGTTGGACAGTTGCCAGGGGCGCCTGCCAGGATAGCGCCAGCCAGGTGAGAAACGGCGGACGGTCGCGAGTGGTGGTCCAGTCCTCGCGCTCCAGGGCGTCGGCGAGTGCGGCCCGGCCCTTGCCGGATGTTTTATAGACACAACGGTCGGGGCCGGCCGCCGGCGACTCGTCCGAGCCCGCGCGAATCAGTCCGGCCCGCGCCAGTTTTTCGAGCGAGTAGTAGACCTGCGGCCGGGAGACGCCGGCCCAGTCGCGTACCTGGCGGCGCTCCAGCTCGAGATTCGCCTGGTAGCCGTGCATGGGGCGTTCGGCCAGAAGGCTTAACAGCACCAGGTCGGGCGTGGTGAGCGCGCGAGCCGATTTCACTTTGCGGCGCTCGCTTTGCGGCGTTGGCTCCAATACCACCATTGGCATTGCTCCGCGGGGAGGCGCGGATCGCGCGCCTGCGCCACGGCAGCGCAGAAAACGTCCAGCACGCAGGGGTCCTGCCGCTGGCCCGTGAGGCTGCCGAGTTTCTCGTACATTCGCTCGGGGTTTTGCCGCGCCAGATGCGGGACGCCGCGGATCCCCAACATCTCAAAATCGCGCTCTATCGCCGGTCCCACCGATACCAGGTCGCGAAAACGCCGTTTCTCGGGAAGCATCGAACATTCTCCTTGACACCGATTCGATACTAATCTAATTTAGACTAGTATGCAACCGAAAAAGATTACCGCAGTCCTGTTAGTGGAAGAAGTGGAGCCGTGCGTGAAGTTCTGGGTGGAGCGCCTGGGCTTCGAAAAAGCGGCCGAGGTTCCCGATGGCGGCAAGCTGGCGTTCGCCATGCTGCAAAAGGGCGCCGTCGAGGTCATGTACCAGAGCTATGCCAGCGTGGAGAAGGACCACCCGCACCCCGACACCCTGGCGCACAAGGGCCCCACCTTTCTGTATATCGAAGTGGACGACCTGGCCGCGGCCATGACCGCTACGGCCGGCGCGGAACTGGTGATGCCGGAACGAACCACGTTCTACGGTTCGAGAGAATTCGGCATCAAGGACCCGGCCGGCCACTTCCTCACGTTTGCGCAATTTGGAAGCTAGACGGCTTGGCGTTAGGCTATAGCATGGATGCCCGATAGCCTCTTCGAAGCCGCTCATGTCGACAAACACTTCGGCGGTGTGGCAGCGCTGCGGGGCGCCTCCCTGGAAGTGCGGGCGGGAGAAGTCCACGCCCTCATGGGCGAGAACGGCGCGGGGAAAAGCACGCTGGCGCGCATCGTCGCAGGGGCCGTCCGCGCCGATCGCGGAAGCTTCCGCGTGGACGGGCAGCCGGCCGCCATCGCCAGCCCTCCCGACGCGCAACGGCTGGGCATCGGGATCATTCATCAGGAGCTCGACCTGTTCCCGAATTTGAGCGCCGCGGAGAACATGGTCATCGGCAACCTCTGCTTCCGCGAGGGACCGTGGGCCCGTTTCCGGCAAATGGAAGCGTTCTGCCGGCCCTTTCTGGAGCAGGTGGGCCTCACGTGCAGCGCGCGCGAGCCGGCCGCCTCGCTCTCCATCGGACAGAGGCAACTGCTGGCCATCGCCCGCGCTCTCAGCATGAACGCCCGCCTTCTGCTGATGGACGAGCCCACCAGTTCACTCTTCGACGATGCCGTGGAACGGCTCTTCGGACTCATCCGCGGACTGCGCAGCCGCGGCGTTTCGGTGGTCTACGTCTCCCACAAGATGGACGAGATTTTTCGCATCTGCGACCGCGTGACCGTATTGCGCGACGGGCAAACGGTGGGAACTCGCGACGCGGCATCCACGGGCTCCGGCGAGTTGATCCGCCTGATGGTGGGGCGCGAGCTGGATCTATCGAGCGGCCCGCGGCCGCGCGTCCGGGGCGACGTGGCGATGGAGGTGGAAGACCTCGGCACCAGCCTCTTGCGCAACGTATCGTTCACCCTGCATCGCGGCGAAGTGTTGGGAATCGCCGGTCTGGTGGGCGCGGGCCGCAGCGAATTGGGGGCGGCGTTGTTCGGGCTGGACCCGATTGTGAGCGGCCGCGTCAAGCTGGGCGGCGCCGCGCTGTCCGCACGCTCGCCACGCGAAGCGATGCGCCGCGGAATCGGACTGGTGCCCGAGGACCGGCGCACCGAGGGGCTCATGATGAGCATGAGCGTGCGCGAGAACGCGAGCCTGGCGACGCTCGGCCGCATGCAAAGGCTGGGCTTCCTCCGCGGCGCTCGCGAACGCGGCGAGTTGCGAACGGTCGCGGGCCAACTGGCGCTCCACTGCCCCTCGACGGAGACGTGCGTGAGCCATCTAAGCGGCGGCAATCAACAGAAGGTGCTGCTGGCGCGATGGCTGCTGCTCCATCCGCAGGTGTTATTTCTGGACGATCCCACCCGCGGCATTGATGTCGCCGCCAAGCAGGACATCTATCGCATCATCGAAGAACTGGCTGCCGCCGGCAAGGCCGTGATGCTGGTGAGTTCGGAGCTGCCCGAGTTGCTGCGCTGCTGCCACCGCATCTTAGTGCTGCGGGAAGGCCGCGTGACGGCGATCTACGATGCCGAAGAGGCCACCCAGGAGAAGATCATGGCCTCGGCCACGCTGGCGGAGGCGCACGCTTGATGCGACTGATTTTGCGCAGGGCGGACGGCTCGCGCCCTTGCACCGCTCCATGGCGAGAGATCCGTAGGTGGGGCAGGCCGTGCACGCCTGCCCTCTCTCCTGTTTGGGCAGCGCGCCTTGGTTCAGCGTGGGCGGACTGGCAGGCGAGCACCGTCTCGGCCGCGCTGACGGGGGCGCACGCCTGATGCGGCCGATTCTGCGCAGAGCCCAGAGCCTGGCAGCCTTGCTGGCCATCCTTCTTCTTGCGGCGATCACCAGCCCGGTGGCCTCCGACGGATCGCGCATCTTCCTCGAAATCGGCAACCTCACCGATATTCTGCGGCAGATTTCGCTCATCGGGATGATCTCGCTGGCCATGACGTTCGTGATTCTGACGGGCGGGATCGATCTCAGCGTGGGCAGCACTCTGGCGCTCTCCACGGCGCTCACGGCGATGGGGCTGACGCGCCTGTGGCCCACCGCTTCCTACGGCAGCCACATCGCGCTGGCGATTGCCATGGCCGTCGCGCTTTCCACACTGGCCGGCGCCCTGAACGGCGTGGCCATCGCCACCCTCAGGGTCCAGCCGTTCATCGTGACGCTGGCCTCCATGATCGGTCTGCGCGGCCTCGCGAAATGGCTGACCGACAACGAGAATATCGACATCGGTTTTGGACGCGACGTGGCGGCGCGGTTCGCCGAACTNNCACCGTTTTCGGCCGTCACGTGCGCGCCATCGGCGACAACGAGAAGGCCGCGGAGTACACCGGGCTGCCCATCCGGCGCACCAAGGTGTGGGTCTACTCGCTGACCGGGCTGCTGGCGGGCATCGCGGGAGTGCTGTACGCGGCGGAAAATCATCAGGGCAATCCCAACGCCGGAGTGGCTTACGAACTGGACGCCATTGCCGCGGTGGTGATCGGCGGCACGCGGCTTTCGGGCGGCAAAGGGTCGATTTCAGGTACCATCGTGGGCACCCTGATCATGGGAGTGCTCACCAACATGCTGCGGCTGAACAACGTCGATAGCAACGTGGAGATGATGATCAAAGCGGCGATCATCGTGCTGGCGGTAGCGGTACAACGGGAGACAAATCGATGACTCGACGCTTCCTATGTGTGGCGGGTTGCGCGGCGGCGCTGCTGGCGGCCGGGTGCGGCGGCGGGAAGAAACAACTGGTGGTGGCGTTCAGCCAGGCCAACAACGCGGAGCCTTACCGCGCGGCGCAGAACGGGCTCATGAGCCGGCTCTTCGCGGCGGACCCGGGCATCCGGCTGGCCATTTCCGATGCGCAGCAGGATAACAGCAAGCAGGTGGCGCAAGTGGAAACCTTCATCCGCCAGAAGCCCGATCTGCTGATTGTCGCCCCCAATGAGCGGGCCGCGTTGACGGCCGTGATGGGACAGGCGATGGACGCCGGAATCCCGGTCATCTGCCTGGAGCGCGACATTCTGCAGCCTAATTACCGGACTTACATACACAGCGACAATGTGGCCATCGGCCGGCTGGCGGGGCAGTTCATCGTGGACCAGTTGCAGAAGAAGTACGGCAAGCCCAAGGGCAACGTGGTGGCCATTCGTGGCCTGCTGGGCGTGGAAGGTGAGATCAACCGCGACCGCGGGGCCAAGGAGATTCTGGGCCGCTATCCCGAGATTCGCATCGTCGCCGACCCGGTGGCCGACTGGATCCAGGCCAAAGCCAAGGACCGCATGACCGAGGTTCTGCGCGCGCAGCCGCACATCGACGTGGTATACGGCCACAACGACCCGATGGCGGTGGGCGCCTACCTGGCCGCCAAGGAATTAGGCCGCGAGCAGGAGATTGTCTTCGTCGGCGTGGATGGCCTCGGCGGTCCGGCGGGCGGTATCCGCAAGGTGATGGACGGCGTGCTGGCGGCCACATTCGTGTACCCGCTATGCGTCGATAAGGCGGTGGAAATCGGGCGGCGCATGTTGCACGAGCCGGGCTTCCGGCCGGAGAAAGAGTATGTCATCGAATCGCTCATGGTGACGCGGGAGAATGCCGCAGAGATGTACCAGCGGTTCACGGTACCATGAAGGAAATCCCGTGTCGCACTCCATCGAATTGCCGGCGACGGCCAACAAAACTGAATTTTACGCGGAGCTGGCGCTCCAGTTGAGCGGCCTACTGACCGGCGAACGCGACTCCATCGCCAATGCGGCCAACACGGCGGCGCTGCTCTATCATGCCCTGCCCGGCGTGAACTGGGCGGGCTTCTACTTTCTGAAAGAAAGCGAACTGGTGCTGGGACCGTTCCAGGGCAAGCCGGCCTGCGTGCGCATCGCGCTGGGCCGGGGAGTGTGCGGCACGGCGGCCCAAGCCAGGCGATCGGTGGTAGTTCCCGACGTCCACGCGTTTCCCGGCCACATCGCCTGCGATACGGCATCGCGGTCGGAACTGGTGGTCCCGTTGGTAGCCGGGGACCGACTGGTGGGAGTGCTCGATCTGGACAGCCCGTCGCCATGCCGTTTCGACGAGGACGACCGCGCGGGCTGCGAAAATCTGGCGGCGATTTATCTGGCGGCTTCGAAGGAGGGAATATGACGTACTGCAAGACGTTGTGGGTGTCGATATTGGTGTTGTTGTGCGTGGGGTGCTTGACAGCGGCCAACGTGCCGCCGCCGGCCACGGATCTGCCGTCCCCCGGCGACGGAAAGGTGGCTACCGCGGTGCTCTCCGGCGGCTGCTTCTGGGGCGTGGAGGCGGTATATGAGCGGCTGAAGGGCGTGATCGCGGTGGTGGCGGGGTACGCCGGCGGGAAGGCGGAGGAAGCGCATTACGAGAGAGTCGAAACCGGCCGGACGAAGCACGCCGAATCGGTGCAGATCACCTACGATCCCTCCCAGATCTCGTACGGCAAACTGCTGCAGGTCTTCTTCGCGGTGGTCCACGACCCCACCCAGATCGATCGCCAGGGGCCGGACTTCGGGCCGCAATATCGCTCCGTGATCTGGTATTCCACCGATGGGCAGAAGCAGGTAGCGCAGGCTTACATTACGCAGATCGCGCGGGCCCACGTGTTTCGCGATCCCATCGCCACCG
>PLRZ01000183.1:7899-8332 GCA_003164075.1 Bryobacterales bacterium
TTCAACCGCGGGGAATATTTCGAATGCCATGAAGTGCTGGAAGAGGCGTGGGCTCCCGAACGCGGTCCGCGGCGGCTCTTTTTGCAGTCGCTGATTCACATGGCGGTAGGCATCTACCACAACGAGCGCGGGAATCCGCCCGGGGCGCTGCGGCAATTGCGTAAGGGGCTGCGGAAGCTGGCGGCGTACCTGCCGGCCTGCGAGCGTGTGGACACGGCGCGGCTGGAGCGGGAAGTGCGGCTGGTGCTGGGCGAGATCGAGGGTGGCGTGTTGCTTTCCAGTTATCCGCGAATTCACGTAGACTGAGTTCGGGAGCGTATTTCATCCGGTGGTGGGCGTGGTCTTCAAAACCACTGAGCGGCCCCAAAGCCGCTGATCGGTTCGACTCCGATACGTTCCCGCCACCGCTCCCTTACGGTCCCTTACGGTCCCT
>PLRZ01000125.1 GCA_003164075.1 Bryobacterales bacterium
GCTTGACTGCTGACCTGAAAGGCCACGCGATTCACGCGGCGGGATGCTTTTCTGTTGCTGAATCTGCCGCGCTGCTGAGCCGCTGTAGCCTGTCAATTGGGCTCGACACGGGCACAACTCATCTGGCTGCCGCGGTTGGCGTGCCCTGTGTCGTTCTTCAAAGTGCCAGTAGCTTTCCGGGCAATTGGGATCCCCTGGGCGAAAACCACTCGGTGCTTCGTGCTGCTGTGCCGTGCGAGGGATGCCTCCGGCAAAAGTGCTCAACCGAAGGCCACCCTTGTATGCGAGGCCTCACCGTTGAAATCGTCTGGGAGGCAATCGGGGCAGCAATTTCACAACTCGGTTGTGGACAGCTATCCGCCGTATCCGCAGGCAGGGAGTAACCATGAATATAACGCCAGTAATACTCACTTATAACGAAGAGCCCAATATACAGGCGACACTTGCGTCGCTTTCGTGGGCAGCGCGCGTCGTCGTCGTGGATTCCGGATCTTCGGACCGTACCGCCGAGATCGCCGGGGCGTTTGGCAATGTGGAATGGTTTGTCAGACGGTTTGACTCGCACAAGGCTCAATGGTCATATGCTGTTCATCAGACATCGATTGACAACGGCTACATTCTGGCGCTGGACGCAGATATGCGCCCGGGGCCGGGCTTTCAGGAAGAATTGGCGCACTTCACGGATCAGTCCGATCAAGCCGCGATTGTGCCGTTCGAATATAGAATTCATGCCCGGCCGCTGCCCGGGTCCATATATCCGCCACAGGTCCGCGTCTTCAGAAGGGAAGATATTCGAATCGAACAACGGGGTCACACGCAAGTGTTCAGCGTCGCCGGCTCTCTGTATCGCTTCCGCTCCAAGCTGATTCACGAAGACCGCAAGCCTTTCAGCAGGTGGCTGGCCAACCAGTTAAAATACGCGTCTCTCGAGGCGGAGCGCATCAGGAACGCGCCGACCATAGCTCTTATTGACCGTCTGCGTTGGGCCGGAGTAAGCCCTGCAATTTGGGGCGGGTACGCGTATCTTCGCGCTGGCGGTCCCTTTAAAGGGCCTTCATCGCGCGCATACGCTCAAGAGCGGATGGTCTTTGAAGCGCTGCTGGCCCGGCTACTCGCTGACCCCGAAACGGCTCGGTACCCTCTATGAAGATCCTCGGATTGAATGCCTTCCACGGTGATGCCTCCGCGGCACTGCTCGCCGACGGAGATCTCATCGCCGCCGTTGAAGAGGAGCGCTTCAATCGACTCAAACACTGGGCCGGCTTTCCAGTGCAAGCCGCCCGCTATTGCCTCTCCAGAATCGATCCGGCGTCGCTCGGTCATGTCGCCATCTCTCGGGATCCGCGCGCCCATCTCTGGCGAAAACTCGCTCGCATCGCGGCTCGCCCCGGCGATTGGCGTCGCTTGGCTTCCCGCGCGCACAACACCATCAGAGTCGCTGGTCTCGCCGCCGAGCTGAGTTCCTCCGGCATTGGCCACCCTGACCGGGTCCGGATCCACCATGTCGAACATCACCGCGCCCATCTTGCCAGCGCTTTCTTTCCTTCTCCATTCGACGACGCAGCCATAGTTTCCATCGACGGCTTCGGCGATTTCAGCAGCCTGATGTGGGGCGTCGGCCGCGCCAATCATTTTGAAGTCCGCGGCGGTGTGCATTTCCCGCATTCCCTCGGGCTCTTTTACACCGCCTTTACGCAATTCCTTGGATTCCCCAAGTTTGGTGACGAGTACAAGATGATGGGTCTCGCCGCGTTCGGTGAACCCCGCTTTGTTCCTCAGGTCCGACAGGTCATCGCTACTTCCGGCGATCAAGTGCGGCTTAACCTCGACTACTTCATCCATCACACTACTGGCGTCGAAATGTCCTGGGACGATTGCGAACCAACCGTCGGACGAGTTTACTCACCTCGCATGCTCGCGTCTTTCGGGCCGGCTCGCGCTCCACGAGATGAGTTGCGGCAGCGGCACTGTGACATTGCCGCATCCGTGCAGGCAGTCCTCGAAGAGAATTACTTCGCCGTCCTCAATTTCGTGCAGCGTAAGACCGGACTCAAAAAGCTCTGCCTCGCCGGCGGCGTCGCCCTGAATTGTGTCGCCAACGGCATGATCTTTGAAAGGACCGATTTTCGCGACGTCTATGTGCAGCCTGCTGCCCACGATGCCGGCACTTCCATCGGCGCGGTCCTCTATGTCCAACATGAAATCCTGAAGCAGCCCCGGTCGTTCGTCATGCGCCACGTCTACTATGGAACCGAATACGTCGATTCGGAGATCGCCAAAGACCTCCGATCCGCCGTCGCCACCTTTCACACACACGCTCAGGACGAGCTTGTCAGCCGCACCGCGGCCCAGATCGCCGACGGCAAAATCGTCGGCTGGTTCCAGGGCCGTAGTGAATTTGGACCGCGTGCATTGGGCAATCGCAGCATCCTCGGCGACCCGCGCCGTCCAGACATGAAGGACATCCTCAACAGCCGCATCAAGTGTCGCGAGCCGTTTCGTCCCTTCTGTCCTTCCATCCTGGCCGAATCCGCTGGCGAGTATTTTGAAACCTCTTACGCCTCACCCTTCATGGTCATGGCGTACAAAGTCAAACCTGAAATGCGTCAGAGAATACCCGCCGTGGTGCACAATGACGGCACCGGCCGTCTGCAAACCGTCGAGAAGGATGTCAATCCTCTCTACTGGAAGCTACTCCGCGCCTTTGGCGATCTCACGGGAGTCCCCATCCTTCTCAATACGTCATTCAACGAGAACGAGCCGATCGTCAACACCCCCGCCCAGGCAATCGACTGTTTCCTCCGCACGCGCATGGACGTTCTCGTCATCGGCAGTCACTTCCTTCTAAAAGCGGAAAATGCTCATCTTCGCGGGACTTTCCCCGCCGTGCGCGCCGGCAATCAAATGCCGGAAACCGGCGCTTTGTACGCAGCATAGATCTGCCATGCGCATCCTACTCCTCAACCAAACCTTTTACCCAGACGTAGTCTCCACCGCCCAACATGCAGCCGACTTAGCCTCCGACTTAGCCGACGCCGGGCACGAAGTTACTGTCGTAGCCTCCCGCCGCGCCTACGATTCGCCTTCTCATCTCTTTTCCGCCAGGGAGTCCTTACACAATCTCAACATTTTTCGCGTCCCCTCTACCGCACTGGGAAAGTCCGCGCTCTGGCGGCGTGCGATCGATTTCACCTCATTCTTGCTGGCCCTTATCGTTCGACTTGCATTTTTGCCACCCTTCGACGTCGTGGTGGCTATGACTAGCCCCCCACTGATAGCCGTGGTCGCGGCTCTCTTCGTTCGTGTCAAAGGCGGAGCACTGATCTCATGGATTATGGATTTGAACCCCGACGAAGCCATTGCCGCGGGAGCCTTGGGGCGGAATTCAATCCTCGCCTCCAGTCTCTCGCGCCTCCTGCGATTCAGTCTTTCGACCTCGTCCGGCGTTGTGGTCCTCGACCGGTTCATGCGCGACCGCGTCGAATCCAAGGGTGTCCCCGCATCGCACATCGCGCTTTTGCCGCCCTGGGCCCATTCTTCGGCCGTCCATTACAGCCCACATGGCCGCGACCGGTTTCGAGCCTTACACGGTCTCACCGGCAAGTTCGTAGTGATGTACTCCGGCAACCATAGCCCCTGTCACCCGCTCGATACCATCCTCCGGGCCGCCCACGCCATGCGCGCCGAACCGGATCTCGCGTTTGTTTTCGTCGGTGGGGGCAGCGAATTCCGCAAGGTCGTCGATTTCGCCGCACTCCACTCTCTCAACAACGTGCTTTGCCTGCCCTACCAGCCCCTGCAAACTCTCGCCGACTCGCTCTCCGCGGCCGATCTGCACCTTGTCGTTATGGGCGATCCCTTCGTCGGAGTCGTCCATCCCTGCAAGATCTATAACATCCTCGCGATCGGCAGCCCTTGCCTTTACATTGGCCCGTTTCCAAGCCACATCACTGAGATCGCCGCATCCCTTCCGCCCAGCACAATATCTTGCGCCAGCCACGGCGATGTCAGTTCCGTAATGGATCACATCCGTCGCGCTGCCATTCTTGGTCCTCGCCGCTGTCCCGCCAACGCCGATTTGGCACAGCAGTTCACCTCATCATCCGTGGTTACCCGAATGATTTCGGTCATCGAAGACGCCGGCCAGCTAGCCGGCCAGCGGCTCCCTGCTGCCGCAGTCTTGTCGTGATGTCTCTCGCAATCCTGGCCGCTTCCGCGTTCCTGCTTACGCTTCTTATCACCCCGGCTTGCCGCATTGTATCGAGGCGCCTCGGATGGGTCGACCATCCCGATCCCCGCAAACTCCACCGCGCCCCGATTCCTCGTACCGGAGGGATCGCCATCTTTCTCGCTTACGCGACTGCCCTCATCCTCGTGCGATTTACCCCCGCGTATTCCTCGGCGCAGAGCCTCTGGACCCTCCTGCCCGCTCTCCTCGTCGCATTCGGCACCGGCCTGTTTGACGACCTCGTCAACCTGAAGCCTTGGACAAAAGTCGCTGGTCAAGTCCTTGCGGCCTTCCTCGCCTGCGCCGCCGGCATTCAAATCCGAAACGTCGGTGGCTATTCCATCGAGAATGCCTGGTGGCACATCCCCCTTACCGTCCTCTGGCTCGTCGGGTGTACCAACGCTTTCAACCTCATTGATGGCCTCGATGGTCTCGCCGCCGGCGTCGGTCTCTTCGCCGCCGCCACCGCCTTCCTGAGCGCCTTGCTCAACGGCAACGTGGTTCTCGCCGTCGTTACCGCTCCCTTGCTCGGCGCCCTCCTCGGCTTTCTCCCGTACAACTTCAGCCCCGCCTCCATCTTTATGGGCGACTGCGGCAGCAACACTGTCGGCTTTCTGCTCGGCTGCTCTGTTGTCATCTGGTGGCAGAATTCCGCCACTCTCCTCGCCATGATGGCGCCCTTCATCGCTTTCGCCATCCCCCTTCTCGACACCGCCCTAGCCATCGCTCGCCGCTCCATCCGCCGCCAGCCCATCTTCGCAGCCGACCGCGGACACATCCACCACCGCTTGCTCTCGCGCGGGTTCACACCTCGCCGAGTCGCCTGCACGCTCTATGCCGCTGCCGGCCTTCTCGCCTGCCTGTCGATCCTTCTCACCACCGGCGCCTGCAGCGGCGCCCTCGTCATGGGCGCCTTCAGCCTCACCGTCTGGCTGGCTGTTCGATATCTCGGATACGAGGAGTTCGATTCCATTCGCGGCATTCTTCTCGGCGGTGTTTTCCGCCGCGCCCTCAGCGCGGAACTCGCCATGCACCATCTGGAAACCGTCATCAACTCGGCCCACTCAGTTGACGAGTGCTGGGCAGCACTCCAGAGCAACGGGCCAAGACTCGGATTTTCCCGCGCCGCGATGCGCGTCCACGGCCGCGAATTCACCGCGCAATTTCAGGAAGCAGGCAAGTCAAGCGAGTGCTGGAGCCTCAGCATTCCTTTGAACGGCGACCTCCGGATCCCCTTTCACCCTGACCGTACCCGGGCCTCAGTGTCCCACCTGGCAAACTCCCTGAGGATGGTACTATCCCCCAAGTTGGAGAATTCCGCTGCGCAACAGGCAGTCGTTGGAAGGCCAGCAGCCTGTCAATCGCTAACCGCTCCAACCCATCCCTGACGACCGAAGCACACCGCGTTGCTGTCGAGTATCCGCGCCACGCGACTCCAATCAGTGAATAATTACGTTTCCTCCAATTTTGCCGTTGCCGCCGATCGCGCTTGCGCCTCCGGCGGCAAACCCGGCCGATACCACTACTGTGCCACTCGTGCTATCGAACGCCACCGAGTTGTCTCCGGCAGCTACAGCCCCGCTGAAGACGGTAGACCCGTTGACCTTCACTGTATAATTTCCCGTCGTCACTCCCCCGATGAGGTACTGCGCAATCCCCGTGTGAGTCGTAGTGAAGCTGCTCATCATGGAATGGGTTGTCCCGCCGATGGCGCCCACGAATACCGCGCAAGATACGGCCCCGCACACCTGCGCCCCAGTCCAGTTGGCGTCCGGGTTTAACGCTGTCGTGCTAAACGTGGCGTCCGTCAAGGACTGCATGACCTTGTGCTCGATGAGCGCCGTCATACCCGTCACACTCGCACCTACCGACGAACCCCCTGCAATGGTCACGCGGTCTGTCCATCCGTTACCGCCGCTGTAGGTGTTCAATGGGCTGTTGGTGCATTGCGGTGCGTTCCCAGACCCTGGACAGTCCCAGTTCAGCGTGATCGCGCCGGGAGAATCTACATGCGTTATGACACCGTTGATTTCCGCTGGTGTCCCTCCCCCTTGTTCGACAGACTTGATAATCCGGTTCGTATTGAGCGCAGATGGACAAGAGACTTGAGACCCCGAGGAGTTAATGCAGGTGGTCGATCCAGTGACCTTACCTCCGGAAATCGTCTGACCTGTCTGATTGTAATGGATATGCGTGGCCACTTGGGTTGAGCTGCTGGAAATATCTACAAGGTCGAACACAAACTCATCCTTACCCCATTCTTTAAAGTGCGCAGCACAGCGATTTACATAGCTAATCGTGATCCCCAGGTTGGAAGTGTTATACTCTGGGGCCAAATTGGTGCATACGTAAGCGTATCGGCTCTGGGCATCCCCGTACTGCGTACTCCACGAGCCTGAGTTTGCAGTGCCTCCCCACGCCGTGATCTGGATTTTGCCCACGTTGGCCGTGCTCCCCAGACCAGATAGAAACTCGTTGTCCCACCTTGACTGTGCCCCACCGAACTGCGGAGTATCCCCGATAATGCTGGAATCCGTAACCCACATAGAGCCTGGAGGATTCGTGTCAGGAGCAAGCAGCCAACCGTTCTTGTACAGACGCAACGAGCCATTAGGGGCATCGTAGTCTGTTGTAAACGTCCGCGCATCGAAGAAAAGAACAGAGTCGAATGAGGATGTCCACCCGGTGCGCGAGATCATCGCATCGCCAATAAACTGCGAGCACGGCCATCCAGTCAACGACGCGCATCTTGCGCTGCTACTGGTCGTCCACGCATATTGATGCGGTTGAGTCGTGTAATCAACGTCCCCGACGCGGGGGTCGTTGTGCAGGAATGCCAGTCCGACGCGATCGCCTTCAACCCCGTTTCCGCCCCAATAATTGGTGGTGCCTCCCAGGCACGTACCAATAGAGACACATGGATCCGTAACGTGCTCCATCCAATTCCGGAGGAACTTGGCATTGTTGCTTTGCGGGGCTCGAAGTAGGGCGCCGTCAAAGGGGAACCCTTGTGCCAACACGCCACCGGCATCGTAGGCGTAGGCCACACCACCGCCCCAGACGAGAAAGTTTGGCAGCCCACCCTGCAAATCCGGGTAATACTCGAACATTTTCTGTAGACTTGTGCCCTGCAACCAGGGACCCGTGAGATCCTCATTTGGGAATCCGGGAATCGACTGCGAGAGCATCCACGTTTGCAGGTCGAGGCTTCCCGT
>PLRZ01000211.1 GCA_003164075.1 Bryobacterales bacterium
GCCAGGTTGCCGGGGTCCTCGGCCAGCACCTGCACGCGCGCGGGCAGCGCCATCATCATCAGGGAAGCGGGCATGCCCTTGCCGGAAACATCGCCCAGCGCCAGCGCCACGCGTCCGTCCGGGTAGGGGAAGAAATCGTAGTAGTCGCCGCCGACGGTGCGGCAGGCGGCATTGAAGCCGGCGAGGTCGGTGCCGGGCACGTGGGGAGCTTTGCCGGGCAGCATGCGGCCTTGAATTTCGGCGGCTTGGGAGAGGTCGCGCTGCATGATGCGCTCGGTCTGCTCGATCTCGGCCAGGCGCGCGTTTTCGATGCGAATGGCCGCGACATTGGCCATCACGGTCAACAGGCTCAGGTCGTCTTTGGTGAACTCGCGCACCACGAAGGGCGAATCCACATAGATCAGGCCGATGATGCGTTCTTTGGTTTGCAGCGGCACGGCCATCATGGTGTGGACCTTCTGTTCCACGATGCTCATGCGGCCCTTGAAGGCATCGTCGAGCTGCGCATCGCGCACCAGAATGGAGTTCTTCTCTTTGAGCACGCGGTCGCGTACGCCGGTGCTGATGCGGAATCCTTCGCCCTTGTGGGCTTTGGGTACCAGGGTTTCGCCTTCCAGGATGAGCAGCACGCCGCGCTGGGCATTGACGGCCTGAATGGCAAGGTCCAGGATCACGGGGAAAAGCTCGGCGAGCGGCCGGTTTTCGGACAATTCCTGGCCGGCGCGAATCAGCGCCTGCATGGGCGCGGAGGACTTGGTCCCGCCGCCCTGGATGGCCATGGTCTGGTTGGAAAGCGCGCCCTCGAGGCTGGTCACCACGGTCGACGTAGTAGGGGAACTGGACTCGCCGCCTTCGAAAACCACAACGCCTCTCGCGGGATCGGCGGCGTCGGGTTCGAAGACGATCGCCAGGTGGCCGGCGGTGATGCGGTCGCCGGGCTTCAGGATGAGCCTGGCCTTGAGCGGAATGCCGTTGACGAAGGTGCCGTTCTTGCTGCCGAGGTCCCGCACGGTCCAGGTTTCGCCCTCGGATTCAAAGGCGAAGTGTTGGCGGGAAAGGCCGGCGTCCTCGGGGAAACAGAGTTCGGCGGCGCTCGACCGTCCGATGGAGAGGCGCTCGCCAGTGAGCGGGACCGTCTTCATTTGACCATCGGGACACTGAATGAGGAGTTCGGAGGGCATGGTGAAGTAATCATTATAAGCCGCGAGCCCTCGGCGCCGTGCTGGAAGACGGGACTTCTCGGAACTTCAGAACTCCCGATGTCTTGGGAATTTGCAGTGAGCCCACAGGCNNAGGCGAGCACCGCCTGCCCCGCCCGCGAAGCTCTCGCCATCAAAAGGAATGGCTCAGCCCATTTTCCCCGCCGGGCTGAAATTGCGGGCCGACATCAGGAGTTCTGTCACCACACAGGCACAGCGCGGCTACGCCGCAAGCGGTCAGCGGTCAGCTTTCAGCTTCTGAATCCACGCCTTACAACCGAGGCATCGCTGCCAGGACTTTGAGCCCGCGTCTGGCACTGAGCAAGTCCCGCGGCTCTCTTCGGGTGCGGTGGACTCTGTGATACTGCGAGCTAATACGCAATATCACAGTTGCGGTCGACGATGACACTTACAAACGCGCCCGGATCGCCGCCGCCGAGCGCGGCACGTCCGTCTCTGCGCTGGTCAAGGCCTATCTGGAGCAACTCGCCTCGCGCGAAGCCGAAACCGAACGTCTAAAGCGCCAGGAACGTGAGATCCGGAGCCGAATTGCAGTCTTCAACGCTTCCGACAGGCTCCCTCGCGAAGACCTGCATGGCCGATCCTATAATGATGCCCCACTTTCTCGACACGAACATCCTGCTCTACTCCATCAGCCTTTGAACGCGTTCAGAACGCGGTGGCCTCCGCCCTGCTGCCATCCGGTGCACGATGCTACGCTATCAGTGGATATGCGCGGAAAATGGCTCCTGATTTCGGCGGCGGCGGTGCTGGCCGGCGCCGGAGGCGGAGCGCTCTCGCTGCACTGGAAAGGCCGGACCGCGCCGCCGGTACGGAAAGCCGGCGCGGCGCTGATTCCAACGGGATCGGAAGTGACGCTATCCGGAAAGCTGCGCCCGCAACACGTCACCGCCGTGAAAGCCGAGATCGACGGCGATATCGACGCGCTCCTGGTGGACGTAGGCGAGGACGTATATGAAGGCCAGGCGCTGGCGCGCATCGGCGCTTCGGGACTGGAGAGCCAGCGCGATGCCGCGGCCGCGGCCGTGACCGCGGCGGAAAGCCAGGTGACGCGGGCCGAATCGAATGTCGCCAATGCCCGTCTGGAAGCGTCGCGCGCGGAGGCCGACCAGCAGCGCGCCCGCGCCGCGCTGGATAAAATGCGCGCCGGCTACGAGCGCCAGCAGACTCTCAACAAGGCCGGCGCCACTCCGAAACTGACGTGGGAGAAAGCCCAGCGCGAGTTCCAGAGCGCACAACAGGAATACGACGTGATGGACAAAGCGGCGCGGCTCTCCGCCGACCAGGTACAGGCGACGCTCAACGCTCTGAGCGCCGCGCAGAAGGACGTGTTGGAGCGGAACCAGCAACTGGAAGCCGCGCAAAACAACGTCGGGTCGGCGGAGGTGCGCTCACCGGTCGATGGCACGGTGGTAGCGCGCAATGGGGAGTTGGGAAAGCCCGCGGGCACGGATCTTTTCGATATCGCCACCGACATGTACGCCCTGGAGGTGTCGCTCGAGCCCGAACCCCAGGTGTTGCAACGCCTGCGCACGGGCCAGCCGGCGCTGGTCCTGATTCCGGATTTGCAAAGCGCCGGCATTTCCGGCCAGATCAAAGAGATCAAAGGCGCCGAGGTGGTGGTAGAGTTCACCTCCACGCTGGCGGCAGTTCGGCCGGGAATGCCGGTCGACGTTCGCCTGAAGTTACAATAGGAAGATCGGACATCATTATGGAATTCTTAGCCGGCAGTCTTTTGGAATTAATCATCGAGACCTCCACCAATCTTCCGCCCGACGTGCGCGCCGCCATGTCGATGACGGCCGCGGCCGAGACGCCGGGAACACAGTCGGCGCAGGCGCTCGACATCATCCTGTCGAATATCGATATGGCCGCCGATGACACCGGCGCCATCTGCCAGGATACGGGCATGCCGACGTTCGTGGTCCATACGCCGGTGGGCGTCAACCAGATCCACCTGCGCAAGGCCATCGGGGAAGCCGTGGCGGAGGCCACGCGGCTGGGCAAGCTGCGGCCCAATTCGGTGGATTCCATTACCGGCAAGAACAGCGGCAACAACCTCGGCGCCGAGACTCCGGTGATCCACTTCGAGCAGTGGGAAGAGGACGAAGTGGAGGTGAAGCTGGTGCTCAAGGGCGGCGGCTGCGAGAACATGAATGCGCAGTATTCGGTGCCCTGCCAACTGGACCATCTGGGCCGCGCCGACCGCAACCTGGAAGGCGTGCGCAAGTGCATTCTGCACGCCGTGTGGAAAGCGCAGGGTCTGGGATGCGCGCCGGGAGCGCTGGGCGTGTGCATCGGCAGCGACCGCGCGCATGGCTACGAACTGGCGAAGGGCCAGCTCTTCCGCACGCTGGACGACGTGAATCCCGACGCGACGCTGGCCAAGCTGGAAGCCGAGATCATGGAAGAGGCCAACAAGCTGGGCGTGGGCGCCATGGGATTCGGCGGGAAGTCGTCGCTGATTGGCTGCAAGATCACGGCGGCGAACCGCCTGCCGGCCAGTTTCTTCGTCTCGGTGGCCTATGACTGCTGGGCCTTCCGCCGGCTGGGTGTGAGGCTGGACGCCGCGACCGGCGCCATCACGCGGTGGCTCTATCGCGATCCGCAAAGTCCGGTGGCACGCATGGCGCAAACCGAAGGCTTCGCATTGACGGGGCGCGAGGTGATTCTGACGCCGCCGCTGACGGAAGCGCAGATGCGCGCGTTGAAAGTGGGCGACGTGGTGCTGATCACGGGCGAGATGTTCACCGGCCGCGATAATGTGCACGCCTACCTGATGAAGAATCCGCCGCCGGTGGACTTGAATGGCTCGGTGCTGTACCACTGCGGTCCGGTGATGTTAAAGGAGGGCGACCGTTGGACGGTGAAGGCCGCAGGTCCGACCACCAGCATGCGGGAAGAGCCCTACCAGGCGGATGTGATCAAGCGCTACGGCGTACGCGCGGTAATCGGCAAAGGCGGAATGGGTCCAAAGACGCTCGCGGCGCTGCAAGAGTTCGGCGCGGTATATTTGAACGGGATCGGCGGGGCGGCGCAGTTTTACGCGCGCACGGTAGAGGAAGTGCTCGGCGTGAGTCTATTGGAATTCGGCATACCGGAAGCGATGTGGCACTTGCGCGTGAAGGGCTTCGCGGCGATCGTGACGATGGACGCGCACGGGGGGAGTCTGCACGCGGAGGTAGAGCATTCCACGGGAGAAGTGCTGGAAACGTTGCAGAAGGCATGACCGCGTTGCTACACTGAAAGTCTCCTCGGCCAGGTAGCTCAGTTGGTAGAGCGCAGCCCTGAAAAGGCTGGCGTCGGCGGTTCAAGTCCGTCCCTGGCCACCACCCCATTCCAAATACAAACTAAAGAGTTACTCTGGATTTGCCCTGTTATGGCAGGGACCAAAACTGCGTGTCTGGAGTCGGTCGGCGAACTGACTTGCCAGGAAATCTCGCCGGACTTGTCCGGGAACTGGGTCGATTCCCTGTGATGGGGGATTTAAGCTCAAAGCCCGGCGCGATCCGAAATTCCCGAGCCACAACACTTTCGGGCGGTTCGGCGGAAAGCGGGCGCTCGCCGCTCAGTTGGAGAAACTTTGCCGAGACCGAGGCGAAAATGATATCGCCGAACTCTGTGCTGTGGCGGCAAAGACCGTCAACGCCGAAGATGCAGACGGGGTTCATGAGGAAACCGTAGATGGCGAATTGGGCTACGTCTACTTGATGAAGGCTGGCCGCTTCTACAAGATCGGCCGGACCAACGCTCTGGGCCGTCGTGAACGCGAGCTTGTCATCCAACTACCCGAGGCTGCGAAGGCCGCCCACTCGATCAAGACGGATGACCCCACCGGAATCGAGAAATACTGGCGCCGGCGTTTTCAAGATCGCCGCAAGAACGGAGAATGGTCCGAACTTACCGCTCCGGATCTGGCAGCCTTCAGGCGAAGAAAGTTCATGTAGCTGAGGCTCAACGCCCACACAAGCGTGACCGATCCACATCAAGCCGCGCTCGACTTCAGTTCCTCACGAATGATGCGCCGCAGCGCATCCTCGAACCGAGGCGCCTTTCCGTCGAGGTATTCCCTAAGCGCCGCATTGATGAGGGTCTGATAGCCCATCGCGCCCCCAGATTCTTCCGCCATTCGAAAGAAGCGATCCACAATATCCTGGTCGAGTCGAATCGTGATCCGGGTCTTGCCCTCGGCCTCAGGTTCCGGCGGAAGCACTCTGCCCCGCTTACCCTTGCTGAAATCGTACCGATCTTTCATAGTCCTGCCTCGTACTCCTCGCGCTCGTGGGTTTCGGCGGCACGAACGGAAATAATCCGAATGTTCTTGCCGCGCCATACGTAGACAACCCCGAGCAAGCGACCCGCCGCGCCCATGCCGAGCGTGACAAATCGCTGCTCGCCCGGATCGGATACATCGTCCGTGATCGTGACCGCGTAAGGATCGTCAAAGACCGGAATCGCCTCGGGCATTCGGACCCCGTGCTTGCGAAAGTTGATCCCGGCCTTGCTTTCTTCGTCCCACTCGAAACCCACCACTCTAGTGTACGCACGGTCTGTGCATACGTCAACGCCGAAGTGCGGAGTCACCGGAGTCCACGTGGAGTCCAATAAGAAAGCGCGGCCTGTTCCTTTTGCGGTCGCGACTGCGAAATCAACCCCTCCTTGACAGTTGACTCTTCCCCCCCACTCTTAATTTTCTAGTTGACACTCCCACCGTTCCGCGCCACAATACTCTTAATTCCATAGTTGAAGGAGCCCGACGCTTGGCGCGAAAGAAATCTCCCAATCTGACGGAAGCCGAACTAAGACTCATGGACGTGATCTGGGACAAGGGCTCGGCCACCGTCTCCGAGGTCGCCGATGCGCTTCCCAAGGACTTGGGTCTGGCCTACAACACCGTCCTCACCACTCTGCGCATCCTCGAAGACAAGGGCTATCTGCGCCATACCAAGCGCGACGATGCCCGCGCGTTTGTGTACCAGGCGGTTGTTGGACGGAACGAAGCCGGACGAAATGCCGTACGGTATCTGGTGAGCCGGTTTTTCCGCAATTCGCCCGAGTTGCTGGTGCTCAATCTGCTGGAAGATGAAGAGCTCAGCGACGGGGAACTGGTGCGCATCCGCAAGATGGTCGCCGGGGAGGAACAATGAGCGCCATGGACCACCTCGCGCGCGCGGCCCTGGCAGGCGCGCTGAATAGCTTGTGGATGGCGGCGGCGCTGGCGCTCGCGGCCTGGACCCTGGCCCGCTATTTGCCGCGGAACAACGCGGCGACGCGCCACTTGCTCTGGTGGAGCGTGCTCGCCGTGCTGCTGATTCTGCCCGTTCGCGTTTTGGATCGCAGCGCAACCCGCAGCACGCCGGTGACGGTGCGGAGCGTGGCCCCGGCAATCGCTCCGGCCGTCTTCACTCCGGCAATGCCGCGTTCCAGGCAACCAGTCTTCCCGCTGAGAATTCCGGCGGGTGGGTGGCTCCGCCTGGCGGTGGGGCTGTGGCTGGTTTTCGCTGGCGTAAGTTTCTGCCGCATCGCCTGGAGTTTCCTGTACCTCCGCGCGGTCAAGCGTAGCGCGCACGCCGCGCCGCAATCCCTCAGCGACCGATTCAATCATTGGCTGGCAGCCTGCGAGATCCGCCGGCCGGTGCGCCTCCTGGTTTCCGAGCGGATCGCGTCCCCCATGGCCACCGGATTCCTGCATCCCGCGGTGATTCTGCCGGCGGCGCTGCTGACGCAATTCCGCGAACCGGAACTGGACCACGTCCTGCTGCATGAACTGGCGCACGTGGACCGCCGCGACGACTGGACCAATCTGGCCGCCCTCTGCCTGGGCGCGCTGGCAGGCTTGCATCCGGTAGCGGCGTGGGTTCTGCGCCAGGTGGCGCGCGAAAGAGAACTGGCCTGCGACGATTGGGTGGTATCGCGGACGGGTGAAGCGCGGTCCTATGCCGCCAGCCTGGCGCGTCTCTTCGAACTGTGCCGGGTACGGCGCCGGATGATGCTGGCGACGGGAATGGCCGGGCACACTTCGCAACTGGGTGAGCGCATCGAGATCCTGCTCCGCGGCGGACGCCCGTTCACACCGCGCGCCTCGCTGCTGCGCGTGGCCCTCACGTCGATGGCGCTGCTGGCGATGGTGGCGGTTGGCGCCCGCGCGCCGCGTTGGATCGTCCTGGCGCAAGGGTCGCCGGCTCGCGCAGTCCCCCGCCCTGCTGCTCCGGTGAATTCGCACGGATCGTTTCTGGCGGCGCTGGTGGCGGCGGGTTACGGCAATCTCCCGGTCGACGAGATTATCTCCTTAAAGGATCACGGCATCACGGCCGAATTCCTCGCGGGCATCAGCCAGTCCGGCTGGGAGCGGATGACGGCCGGCGAGATGATCGACTTGCATGACCATGGGGTGTCGCCGGAGATGTTGCGCGCGGTGCGCGACGCCGGTTTCACGCATGTGGAGATCCGCGAAGTGATCGACGCATGCATGCGGGGCGTCGGGCCGGGCACACTACGGGAAGCGGCGCAATACGGCTCGCACCTGACGCTTGCGCAGATCGTCAAGCTCAAAGAGGCAGGAGTAATCCGATGAAGGAATTTGGCTGGTTTGCCGTCATCGCAGGGGCGGTGATGTTGGAGGTGCTGACTGCGCCGGGCACGCCGCTGTCGGGCCAGGGATGGAAATTGAGCCGGTCCGGAGCGCCCGGCAAGGTCCATTTCACCATGGAACGGCGGCGCCCCGGCAACCGGGAGATCAACAGCAGCGACGTGCCTCTGGCGAACTTCCGCGGCTTTTCGCTCGATATGCTGGACCATAGCGGTCCGGCCAAATTCGAGTACGTACACGACGCCGGGAGCCTGCTCTGCGAAGGCCGGATTGCCTGGGGCCGCGGCTCCGGCAGCTTCACGCTGAAACCTAATCCCGCTTTCGTGAGCGAGCTCAACGGGCTGGGGTTCGCCACGCCTCGCGAGGATGAGCTTTTCATGCTGATGATGGCCAATATCAATCTGGAATTCGTGCGCGAGGTTCACTCCGCGGGCATCGGCTCGACGTTGCGGGACCTCATCGATCTGGGAACGCACGGCGTCACCCTCGATTACATCCAGGGTGTCAACCACGCCGGCTATCGCAATCTGCGCGCGCAAGACTATATCGATTTGCGCGATCACGGCGTCAAACCACGATTTATTGAGGATTTGGAGCTGGCCGGGTACGAAATACCGGCCCGCCAGGTGATCGATTTGCGCGATCACGGAGTCGATTCGAACTTCGTACGCGATCTGCAAGTATACGGTTTGCGTCCTCCCGCGCCCGAGCTGGTGGCGATGCACGATCACGGAGTGACTCCCGGTTATCTGCACGGCTTGCGCGACGCCGGTTTTGGCGCGCTCTCCGCCGATGAGATTATCGGGCTGCGCGATCACGGCGTGCCGGCCGATTTCGCGGTAGAGGCGCGGAGCCTGGGATTCCACTTCACGCCGCGCGAGTTGATCGACTTGCGCGATCACGGGGTGGACGCCAAATACTTGCGGACGGTGCGCGATTCCGGCATGCAAAATCTGACCGGACCACAAATTACGCAATTGCGCGATCATGGGGTGAATTAAGTCCTGGCGATACTCTCAGAACTCCTGATGTCGTGGAATTTGCAGTGAGCCCGCAGGTGGGGCAGGCGGTGCTCACCTTCGCTCGATCCTATTCGAACAGCGGGCCTAATT
>PLRZ01000402.1 GCA_003164075.1 Bryobacterales bacterium
GTTTTGAAGGAACGGACGCTTTCGACGTTGAATTGATCGATTACCACTAGGAGAAACGACATGCCCATGAAAAACCCCGTCCACCCCGGTCAAATCGTAAGGCACGATTGTCTTGAGCCGTTGGGCCTAACGGTCACCGCCGGTGCTGAGGTTCTCGGCGTCACCCGCCAGACGCTCAACAAAATCGTTAACGGCAAGTCCGGCATCAGTCCTGAGATGGCGATCCGGCTGACGAAGGCGTTCGGCAGCACCGAGGAAACGTGGTTGCGGATGCAGCTCGCCTACGACCTGGCTGCCGCGCGCAGGGACCAAGGCAAAATCAAGGTACGGCGCCAGCTCATGCCGCAAGAATTGCGCGCCTGACGAACGGAAGGGTTAGGCCCTTGCCTTCACGCAAATCACCAAACCAATCGCAAGGTGCTCTTCACGGACGGCGCGAAATACGTTCCCGACACAGCCGGCGCCTAGTGGCTCCTTGACGAAATCGCCCTTATTCACCCCTACGACAAGCAGGTTACCGCGGAAGAATTTCAATGCTGGAAGCTCACGGTACGTCCCGACCACACAGCCACCCTCACTTGCGCCGATGGCCACGGCCACGTCGTGTACACGAAGGAGATCAACTTCACGGACGTCCCACTTGACGAGATAATATTCTACTCCGCTAACAACGTGATCTATCTGGCGACCGGCATTGACCGGCCGACGGCTCGCGCAATCAGATCATCGGCCCCGTTCGCGGTCAGTCCTACAGCCTCGCGAATCAGTGCCCCAAATCACTTGCAAATAGGACCAACTTGGTTAGGCTCGCCAAGCCGAAACCAAAGACGAGTGATTTCATGGCCCCTCCGTTCCGGACTGCGAAGAAGTGGATGACTAAAAGGGTCATTCCGGATTACACCAATCAACTCGATCTCTTTTCGGAAGCACCTGAAGAACCGGCACCCGTTGTTAATGCTCCCCCGCATGCTGCCAGGCCGGTTCCTGCCAGACCACAACAGCAGCAGCTTGATTTTGCGGCATGGGGACCGCTACCAGACGACTATGTCCCGCGAACGCTTTCGGCACAACCGGCGTCGACCAGCACTGCCACCGACGCTGCATCCATTCCCCCTCCTCCCGCCCTACCCGATATCCCTGCCCAACATGGGAGGGCAACGGGAGCAGAAACCGGTGATAGGAAAGACGTCTCCGGAAAAGTCTTCGACATCGAGCCGGAGGAAAGGCCATCCCGCGACTTTCGCATAACCGGCGCGCACCGGATTGGACAAGGCAGCCTGCACGAGAAGGCTCGCGACAATATCGCCGCCATCCGCCTTCTCAAAATCCTTGAAGCGGAAAACCGCGACGCCACCCTCGATGAAAAGCCCGTGCTCGCCCGTTACGTGGGCTGGGGCGGCATGCCGAACGTATTCGGATACATGCCCCCTGGCGAGTGGCGAAGTACGGCAGCGGCGGTGAAAGAACTGCTCACCGGGCCGGAGTTTGAATCGGCGCGCGCGTCGACACCGAATGCACATTTCACGTCACCACTCGTCATCGAAGCTATTTGGAGCGGATTGCAGCGTCTGGGCCTTGGCAAGGGCGCGCAGATTCTCGAGCCCGCTATGGGTGTTGGTCACTTCTTCGGCCTCATGCCGGAATCCGTGCAGAGTGGCCACAGGACGGGCGTGGAACTGGATTCCATCACCGCCCGCATTGCCAAGAAGCTCTATCCCGATGCCACGATATTCGCCAAAGGGTTTGAGGAAACGCCGCTGCCGGATAACTATTTCGATGCCGTGGTCGGAAACGTGCCCTTTGGCGATTACGCCGTCCATGACCCCTTGATGAAGTACCCGCTCACGCGCGCTATTCACGATTACTTCTTTGCGAAGTCACTTCAGAAGCTACGCCCCGGCGGCGTGATGGCGCTCATCACAAGCCGCTACACCATGGACAAGCAGGCCGATACCATCCGCCGGCATCTGGCGGAACATGCGGACCTGTTGGGCGCCATACGACTGCCCAACACGGCGTTCAAGGTCAATGCGGGAACGGAAGTCACGACCGATATTCTGTTTCTGCGCAAGCGTGCACCCGGCGCAGAGCCCGCGGGCCACGCCTGGCGTGGGCTTGAGGCAATCGAGAGCCCCGACGGACCAATTGCCGTCAACGAATACTACGCCCGACGCCCCGAGATGATGCTCGGGAGAATGAAGCTCCAGGGCACCATGTATCGCGGCGCCGAGCCGACACTTGAAGGCGAACTCACGCCGGAGTTGCTCACGAATGCCGTCCAATTCCTGCCAGAAGGCACCTACATCCCGAGGGACGATGCGCGCGGCCCGCCGCCTGCCCTGCCCGATACCGATGCATTCGCCGGTATCAAGGATGGCGCTTACGCCGAGCGCGATGGCGCCATTGTCGTCCGCAACGGCAACGGATTCGAGCGTACCGGGATTTCAGGACCGGCAGCCGCCCGCATTAAAGGCATAATGGCAGTGCGCGACGCCGTGCGGCTGGTGTTCAGGACCCAGCTCGATGATGCGCCGGACGAACGTATCAGCGAGGCCCGAAGGCTCCTCAACAACATCTACGATTCCTTTGTCGCACGATATGGCGCTCTCTCGTCCCGCGATAACCGCCGCGCCTTTTCAAACGACCCTGATCTTCCTCTCCTACTGTCCCTTGAAAACTATGATCCCGAGACCCGGCACGCGCGCAAAGCCGCGATCTTCCATCGCCGAACGCTGGAGAGACATAGAGTCGCCGAACATGTGGAGACCGCTGCGGAGGCGCTTGCGATCTCCCTCAATGAAACCGGCGGGGTCAACTGGCCCCGCATGGAGAAGCTTACAGACCGTAGCCCGAAGCAATTGCAGCGCGAGCTTGACGGCCTGATCTTCCGCAACCCCGAGGGCGAATGGGAAACCGCCGACCGATACCTCAGCGGCGACGTGCGCGCCAAGCTCAGAACGGCCGAAGCCGCTGCGACCCTTGATCCCTCCTCCTACGG
Source organism: Bryobacterales bacterium (assembly GCA_003164075.1). The sequence goes on from PLRZ01000402.1 coordinate 2,999, forward strand.
CCGAAACGTCGCCGCCCTAAAAGCCGTTCAGCCCGTCGATCTCCTGCCCGGCGATATCAGCGCCCGCCTCGGCTCTTCCTGGATTCCGGCCGCGGACGTGAGGACATTCGTCGCCGAACTGCTCGATATTCCCGAACGCACCATCACGGTCAGCCACTCCGGAGCCATCGCCACCTGGGCACTCACCATCGACAGCATGGCAAAATCCAACGTCAGCAACACCACCGCCTGGGGAACGCCGCGCGCGCTTGCATCCGACCTCATCGACGACGCCCTGAACGGACGCACGCCCACCATTTACGACCAGATCGACAAAGACACGCGTGTCGTGAACCAGCAAGAGACCATTGCCGCGCGCGAGGCCCAGCAGAAGATCAGGGACCGCTTCAGCGAATGGATATGGCTGGACGAGGCCCGCGCCCGCCGTCTCGCCCGCCTCTATAACGACACCTTCAACAACATCCGCCTGCGCACCTACGACGGATCGCACCTGACCTTTCCGGGTATGAACCGGGAGCTTCTCCGGCGCAACGATCTCGATAAGCACCAGAAGGACGCGGTATGGCGCACTCTTCAAAGCGACAACACTCTCTTGGCACATTGCGTCGGTGCTGGAAAAACCGCCGTAATGGCTGCATCCGCCATGGAAATGAAACGGCTCGGCCTCGCGGCAAAGCCCATGGTGGTTGTTCCCAATCATCTCGTCGAACAGTGGGGCGCCGCGTTTCTTGCGCTCTATCCTCACGCCCATATCTTCGTTGCCGGCAAGGAGGCCTTTGCCGCAGCGAACCGCCAGAAAGCCATGTCGCGCATTGCGACCGGGCATTATGACGCCGTCATCGTGTCGCACAGTTCGTTTGAGAAGCTTCCCGTTTCGGACGCGACCTTCGAGCGGTTCGTCGGCCGCCAGCTCGATCAGCTTGAAGAGGCGATTGTCGAAGCTAGAGCGGAGAAAGGCGACAACCGCCGCATCGTCAAGGAACTTGAAAAGGCAAAGAAGCGCCTCACCACCCGGCTGAAAGACCGCGCCGACCGCGAGAACAAGGACGATGCCATCAGCTTCGAACAAATGGGTATCGACCGTATCTTCGTCGATGAATCCGATCTTTACAAGAATCTCGGATTCACCTCGAAAATGACGCGCATCGCCGGCCTGCCCAACACCGAAAGCAACCGCGCACTCGATATGTATATGAAGACGCGTTATCTGGCCGAGCGCCAGGGCGGCGTCGTCTTTGCCACTGGCACACCGATATCAAACACCATGGCCGAGATGTACACGTTGCAACGCTATCTCGCGCCGGAGACGCTCAACGCCGCAGGCGTCGAGCACTTCGATGCGTGGGCCGCCAACTTCGGCGAAGCCGTCACGGCGCTCGAACTGGCGCCGGACGGCTCCGGCTACCGCATGCACACAAGGTTTGCGAAATTCGTGAACCTGCCGGAATTGCTCTCCATGTTCCGCTCCTTCGCCGACGTGCAGACAGCCGACATGCTTCACCTGCCCCGCCCGGTAACCGAGGGCGGGAAGCCGCATATCACGGCGGCGCCGGGCTCCCCGGAATTGAAAGCATTTGTCGAGACACTGGTAAGCCGCGCGCAGAAACTGCGCACATCGAAGATCGATCCCTCCGTGGACAACATGCTCAAGATCACTGGCGACGGCAGAAAGGCGGCGCTCGATATGCGCCTCGTTGATGCGGACGTTCAGCCGCACGCCACCAAAGTCCATCGCGCTGTCGACAATATCTACAGAACATGGGCAGCAGGAAAAGAAAAACGGTTGACGCAGCTGGTCTTCTGCGATCTTTCCACGCCGCACCCTGACCGGTTCAACATCTATGACGAGGTTCGCGACAGCTTGATTGCCAAAGGCATTCCGGCCCGTGAGATTGCCTATATCCATGATGCCGAGACCGACCTGCAGAAGAAGACGCTGTTTGACGCGGTGAATGCTGGCCGCATCCGCATTCTCCTTGGTTCCACCGAGAAAATGGGCGCCGGCACCAACGTGCAGAAGCGGCTGATCGCGCTCCATCATCTGGACGCACCATGGCGGCCACGCGACATCGAGCAGCGCGAAGGGCGAATCCTGCGCCAGGGCAACGACAATCCCGAAATTCAGATCCACCGCTATGTCACCGAAGGATCGTTCGATGCCTATATGTGGCAGGTGCTCGAGACCAAAGCGCGCTTCATCAATCAGGTCATGAACGGCAGCGTCACCGTCCGCCAGGCGGAAGACCTCGAGGGCGGCGCCCTCACCTACGCCGAGATCAAGGCCATCGCTTCAGGAAACCCGGCCGTCATGGAAAAGGTCAAGGTCGACACCGAGATCCGCAAGCTCGACCAGCTCCGCGCCTCGCATATCAATCAGCAGCACAATATTCGGTGGCAGGTCAAAAGCCTGCCCGACCAGATCGAGCGCGCCCGTAAATACCTCGCAGGCGTCACCGCCGACATTCTCACTCGCGACGCCAGTGGGGACGAGGAGTTCTCCATGAAAGTCGGCAACCACCTCTTTGCCGTTAAAGGCGCGCGCGAAGATGCCGGCAACGCGCTCAATACCGTGATCATGTCATGGCGCGATGACACGACGGTCCAGGTGCGGGGGCACTTCAGAGGCTTCGAGATATTGAGCCGGGGCAGTGCTCACGAGGACGGCGAGCCAGATCTTTTCATCCGCGGCAGAGAGACCTACAAGGCCAATCTCAATCCTGACAATCCGCTGGGAACTATCGCGAGTATCGAGCACACCCTCCGCGGTCTTGATCGACGCGCCGAGGAAGAACACCATGAAATCGAGCGGCACGAAAAGGCCCTCGCCGATTACCGGGCCCAACTCGGTCGGCCATTCGAGCACGAATCCCGCCTCAAAGATCTCCTTGCAAAGCAGGCACAGCTCAACGCCTGTCTCGATCTCGACAAACACGAGCCTCAAATCGTGGAGGAGCCTCGCCACGCCGTCGACGAGGCGCTTTCCTCGAGCCCGCGTCGACCACCAAACAGCGCTCCCGGAGCGGTTCTCTCGGCGCCACCATGCGCGATTGTTTAGGTCCTTGCCAGCAAGGTTCGTTTTCTGCATCCGCCAGGCCTGGTTCTGGTGACTTTAGCGGGTGACAATGGCCGCCCCAGAGTGTACACTGATCGCGTTAAGCTGGAAAAGAAGGGGTCCATGACCATCACGCTCAATCTTCCGCCTCAAGTCGAAAACGCCTACCTCGCCGAGGCGCAGGCTAAAGGTGTACCGCTTGACGAATTGATGCGCGACGTCCTGATTGCCGGCCAGCCGGCGCTTCCCCCCACCGAAACAGTATTCAAGCAAGGGCTCGGCCTCTTTGGCAGTCCGGAGGACGCCGCCTTGCTCGATGAAGTCGTGGCCATCGCGTATGAGGAAAGACGCCGCCCGGCCAGCTCATCCGACACGCTTTAATCAATGGCCAAAGTTCTTCTGGATACCGATATTCTCTCCGAGTACCTCAAGGGGCATGACGAGACCGTTGCCCGTCATGCCGCAGCCTATGCTCAGCAGTACCGGGTTTTTACCGTCACCAGCGTGACCGTCTACGAGATCGTCTATGGCCTCGAACTCAAATCGGCGATCAGCCAGTTGAAAAAGGCCTTGGCATGGCTTAACCAAAACGAACAGATTACGCCGATCAATGCCGACTACCTTGCTGCCGCCACTATCAAGGCGACGGCACGAAAGCAAGGCTCTATTCTCGAACTACCTGACTGCCTTATCGCCGCTGTCGCCGTTCGGCACCAGATGCCGCTTGTAACCGGCAACACCGACGATTTCCGGGCCATTCAGAAGACCGGGGTCAATCTGACCATCGAGAATTGGCGGGAAGCAACGTAAACGATTCGCCGGTTCACGGTCTGCTGTCGCGAAGCAGTTTCTTGAAGGTCAGCCCACCCAGCGAAACCCTATGCCGCTTTCCAACGGTCGCCAACCTTCGGGTGGGCAGCAGCAGCCACGGTCAGCCCTCCCATGGGTGGACAAGCTTTTTGGATCACCGCGCCGAGGACGAACACCATGAAATTGAGCGGCACGAAAAGGCCCTCGCCGATTACCGGGCCCAACTCGGTCGCCCCTTCGAGCACGAATCCCGCATCAAAGATCTCCTTGCAAAGCAGGCCCAGCTCAACTCCTGTCTCGATCTCGACAAGCACGAGGCGCAAATCGTGGAGGAGCCTCGTCACTCCGCCGACGAGGCGCTTTCCTCGAGCCCGCGGCGCCCACCGAGCAGCGATCCAGGCATTGTTCTCGCGGCGAACCCTCCCGCCGTTGTCTAATTCATATCCCTGCCCGTTGCCTTCATTGCGCGTGTTCTCTTGTACGAGGGCATTCATGACTCCTCTTTGCATCTGACCCCAAAAGTCGGCAGGGCGAAGGCACTGTAGCCGTCGCCGCTTGCTGTCAATGACGGATTTTGGCTCCCCTCCCCCGCCGCTTTGCCAAGCGCGGGCGGGGCTGTCACCCCAAAATCCTATGACAGCTGCGCTCAATGGCGCCGGCAGGGCGTGCCTCTTTTCGCCCCCGCCGTGGGGGTCACTCAAACGAAAAGGAGACCACCATGCCTAACTGGACATCAAACACCATCCGTGTCGAAGGCGCGGAAGCCGACCTGCGGTCCTTTCTGAACGCCGTGAAATGGCAGGACGAAATCTTCGACTTCAATCGCATCATCCCGATGCCCGAACTACTCAAACACACCGGGTCGGGGCACCGGATAATCGATGGAAAGCAAGTGGACGAGTGGTACGTCACCAGGATAGTTTCCGATTCACTCGCCGACGGTGAGATCGTTCGTCAGTTTACGGCGGATGAGGAATCGACGCTCAATACGATCGGGCATCGCAGCTGGTACAGCTGGTCCTTCGACAATTGGGGCACCAAGTGGAATGCCTGTCGCGCGGAAGTTGCGGAGGATTGCGCCAAGGACGGCTATATCGAGATCCGTCTTGATACTGCGTGGGCGCCGCCGCTGCCCGTCTTCGAGAAGATGTTCAAGATGTTCCCGAAGCTTTCGTTTGTCTGCATCTGGACGAATGAAGGCGAACCTCAGCGCTACTCCTACTCCATCGAACGTGATGCCTTTGCCGACGATGCGGACGCCCAGACCAAGGAGGCGATCGTAATTGACACCACCACCCACACGCCCGGACCGTGGGAAAGCAGTGGGCAATTCATCGTTGCGCCAGACCCGAACGGCATTTACCCGGATATATACATCGCGGAAATCGTAGAGACAGACGACGAAGGCCGCATGGCAACGCCAGAACAACAGACAGCCAACGCCAGCTTGATCGTCGCCGCGCCGCTCCTGCTCAAAGCAGCCTCGCTTGTTATCGACCGCTGGGCCTCCGGCAATTTGGCCGAGGCTGTCAGGATGTTGGGTGTCGCCGTCGCCAAAGCGAAGGGAGGCGTAGCATGAGCGACGACACCTCACCCATTTCCAACACCATCATCCATGGCGACTGCATCGATGTCATGAGCGCTATGCCCGTAGGCTCGGTCGATTTCATCCTTACCGACCCACCTTACATGGCCGCCTACAAGAGCCGCGATCGTCAAACCGTCCGCAACGACGACAATGCGGATTGGCTCATGCCTTCGTGCGCCCAGATGCACCGGGTTCTGAAGTCCGATGCCTTTGCCGTCAGCTTCTATGGTTGGCCGAAAGCGGACGTGTTCTTCACCGCGTGGAAACGCGCGGGCTTCCGCATTGGCGGGCACATCATTTTCCGCAAACGCTACGCGTCAAGATCGGCATTTCTGCAATACCGCCACGAATGCGCCTGTCTGCTCCTCAAGGGTGAGCCGCCCCTACCGGCAACGCCCCTGCCTGACGTGATGGATTGGACCTACTCCGGAAACAAGCTGCACCCGACACAGAAATCCATCCACATACTAAAACCGCTCATCGAGGCGTTCAGTGCGCGCGGCGACCTTGTGCTCGATCCGTTTGCGGGCTCCGGCTCCACGTGTGTGGCAGCTGATCGTGCGGGTCGTCGTTACCTCGGAATCGAACTTGATGCAGTCCATCACCAGACGGCTACCGACCGTCTTGCGGCGAACGAACGGAGGGCCGCATGACCGCGATAGACCTTTCCCCGATTCTCAGGAAGATTCGCCGCCGTTATCCCGAATGGTGGCGGTCTGAGCCCGCGCTCCGCTGCTTAAGGCAGGTTTGGGCTGGCGCCAATTGCAACGACGCCGGCGTGTTCGAAGACTTCGAGACGGTCCGGATAGACCTCGAAGGCGAAAAGCAGTGGCACGCCGAGCTGACATTGGCGACCGCCCCGAATGGTTGGCATGCCGTTTCCGCCAGTTATTTGTATCCCACAGGTGGCGGTGGTTCCCTGCCTTCCGTCTGGGACCGCGTAGCTTTCACCAGCCGGCACGAAGCCATCGCGCACGCCATCGAAGGATTGATCGCCTCCTATGAACGAGTCCGCGGCTCCGCCTATGCGCCGGAAACCCAAGCCAGAACCGCGAGCCGGATGCTGGAAACGCTTCGAGGATATCGACAAAGCACCAAACAATTGAGCCTGTTTTGAACGACCGCTGCTGGCAGCCTCTGCGTCTCTTACATCCCAATCTCTTTTCCCGTGACCCCGGAGTGCGGCAGGGCGAAGGCACTGTAGCCGTCGCCGCTTGCTGTCAATGACGGATTTTGGCTCCCCTCTCCCGCCGCTTTGCCAAGCGCAGGCGGGTCAGTCACCCCAAAATCCTATGACAGCTGCGCTCAATGGCGCCGGCAGGGCGTGCCTCTTTTCGCCCCCGCCGTGGGGGTCACTCAGACGAAAAGGAGACTATCATGCCGAACACAACGAAACTCACCAAGGCCGATCTCCATCAATTCACCGGTTCTGAGCACTGGTATCGATACGGCCTCAATCGAAAGGTACTGATCACCGACGGCGCGAAGTACGTCGCTGAAACCGCGGGAGCCTATTGGCTTCTCGATGAAATCGCCATCATCCAACCCTTTGACCAACGCGTCTCTGCGGAAGCGTTTCAACTTTGGAAGCTTGTGGTGCGCGCCGACCAGAAGGCCACACTCACTTGCGAAGGCGGCAATGGGAACGTCGTTTTCACGAAAGAGATCGAGTACACCGATTTTCCGCTCGACGAAATTACCTTATACTTCATCAACAACGTCATCCATCTGCCGAGCGAGTATTGAGCGATGCGCGGTCCCACCGGGCCGGCTCCTGCGCCGCAAAAGCTCTGGCCATCCCTGCAACCCGGTATCGGCGCACACGGAAGGCTGCGGCAGATTCATTCAGATTCACGCGATCGGTCAACGTGCACGTTTCGAGTCATCGATGTCTATTCTTAGGCCAGCGATTTCTGACGTGAGCACGGAAATCTGTTCGCTCATCTTCTCATTCTTCGTTTCTAGTTCCTTAACCGCCTGCACCAGAACGGGTATCAGTTTTGTTTCCTCCGTGCTGCCGAAGGCCTTCGTTAGCCGAATCGCCATTTCCGGGCTGATGCCGGACTTGCCGTTGACGATCTTGTCTGAGCGTCTGCCGGGTGACGCCGAGTTACCTATGCCCCAGCGGTCGCGGACAGGCCCAGCGCCCCAAGACAATCATGCCGGACGATGCGGCCGGGATGGACCGGGTTTTTCATGGGCGTGGCGTTTACTGCTTCAGTGGTAATCGATCAATTCAACACCCTTCGCGTCCTGATACCGTGTTGAAGTGATATCGTCGCTCAGTCGTCGATCTATTCTTTCGAGCCGTGCAACCAGCCGGGCGCTTTCGTCCCACAACTCTGTGTGAATGCCTACCTTCTCCATATCACTTGTCGGCCCGCTCAGCGTCTTCTGAGTAATTAAGGTCTCATTAACAACAGCACGGCATAATCGTGATTCTGAGCCGCTTATTCTTACGATACCAGCGACAAGGAGGCTTTTGTGCCGCCTGTCCGTGAACCTTGCATCGGGGCTTACCATGCGTAATGTGCGTTCATTGTGTTTTACCTTCCTAGCCTCACTCCTATTTGCCTTCGTGCTTTTCTCGCCATATCCGACATGGGCAGCTTGCACGTCTGGCGTAGTGACGGGATGTTCCGCCACCGGACTGACTCCCAATCCCTCCAATTGCCAATGGCGTACTGCATGTGATGGCGACGTTTATGGCAGCGTAACGGCACCCACCCCTGCCCAAAGCATGGGATCACGGATAGATGCTGGACGGACGAATATTCTCTATTACAATCCGGGAGACCCTAACTACACAAACCTTTGCCGTTTTGTCGATAATAACAGTCCATCGACTGCACCGAGCATGTTTGTACCACAAGGCTCCCCTGGCGACTTCGGCAGTTTTGCAGAATACGCTCCCTCAAGCATCACACTCGGATTTTGCACAATCGGTGTAGCTAAATCTTACACAGGCACAGCCCATTTACCTGATGGCTTTTGGATCACTACGGCTGTAAACCCAACAGCACAGCTTCCCACACCGGCAACATATAAGACGGCGACGACGAGTTTTACTCTTCCTACAACACGGTCAAATAGTTCGTTTGTATCGCAGAACTCCGTGATAACAATGCCCTATACACGTTGGGACTGTGCTCCCGGCATGACACCAACAAATAGCTCGTGCAACAAGCGCGCTATCATCGAAACGCAATGGATTAAGTTTACCGCCACTCCTAATGGAGATCCTCGTTGTGCTGATCCTCAGGGTCGGGTTACCGACACCACGGTTAACTGCAATGGCTCATGGGATGGCGGCGCGGTTTCAACTTATTCATGTTCAGTCGACGGCGTAACAACCGGAACGGGGATGCCCTCATGCCTCGCAGGTTATAACGCACCGGTTTCAAATGCTGTTGCTGGTCAATGCGGAACGAATCAATACACATGCGATGCGGGGACTCTGGATCAAAACAGTGAATCTGACCTCTAAAGTGGACCCCATTGTCAAGACCATTTTTCGGTCGCAATAAGTTACGGATCGGCGGGGTCTGATTTCAGGTTAGG
>PLRZ01000407.1:0-256 GCA_003164075.1 Bryobacterales bacterium
TGGAATCGCTCCTGCCATCTGCGCCCGAGCCTCAGATCGCCGCTTGGCCGGTGACCGCCGCCGCACTGCCCCGCTTGCTTCTCGACCCCACCGACTGGGTAATCGCCGCGGCAACGGCCGATCCCGCCGCAGTTCCCGCGGCCGAAGCCGTGGAATCGCTCCTGCCACCTGCAGTCGAACCACAGATCGCCGCTTGGCCGGTGACCGCCGCCGCACTGCCCCGCTTGCCTCTCGACCCCACCGACTGGGTAATCGC
>PLRZ01000407.1:309-6722 GCA_003164075.1 Bryobacterales bacterium
CCGTGGAATCGCTCCTGCCATCTGCCGCGGAGCCATCCGCGCTTGCGCCATCCATCGCGGCCCTCCGTCTGCCCGATTTGACCCTCATCGCCGCCCAACCGGACCCGTTGGAGGAGTTCGTTCCGCCGCTGGTTGTCGCGCCTCCTTCCGAGACCCGGATGCCCGGTCCGCCCGCCTGCGAGGCAGTTCGAGAGGTGATTCCCGCGTTCGCCGGCGCTCTGCCTGCGTTGGCCGCCGCACCGAACCCGGCCGCGCTGACTTTCGCGCTGGAGCCGCCCCTGTTGCGCTGGGCCGGCGGTTGGCGGACCTCAGCCCCGGCGGAGCCCGTATGCTCCTACATTGCACCGCGACTGGAGACGGCACTCCCCGCCAGCTTCGCCGTGTGTTTGCCGGATATGCGCGTTCTGCAAGGAACGCCAGACCGGCACGCCGCGTTCCTGGCGGCGCCCGCCGACGAGCGCCACCCGGACGCCACCGAGCCTGCGGCAGCCGATTCTCTGGCGATCGCGGCTTCCTCCCAAGAGCAGTCGCCGTTGATGCTGCACTTCCCCGGCCTTGGCATGGAGCAGACTACCGGTAATCGGGCGGCGCCATTCCAGCCCGGCCATCCGTCCGCCGCCGAGCCGCTGGCAACCGCGCCCAATCCGTGGTCCGCCTTGCCGCGGGATCCCACCGTGCAGACACCCGCCGCGCCGGAAGCGGTGCTCCGTTGCGGCTTCCCGCTGGCCAAACCGGCCGCCATGGATTTCATCTGCCAGCGAACGCCCATGGCGCCGTTCCAATCGCTCGACCCGGTGGTACGCGCGATTCCCGCCCAAGCTCCGAAATTCGTCGTCCGGCCCCTCTTCGAGCGGATCGAAGAAGCCGCGGCGCCGCCCGATCCGGCGTCGAAGACTCCAGCTTTCGCCGAGATCTTCGCCGTCCGCAAAGCCTCCCTACGTCACAGCAGCCCAAGCAGTCTCTTTTCCGCCGGCAAGGCGATCGCGGCCAGCTTGCTGGTCGGCGTCGGGATCTGGTTTGGCGCCGGCTCGGTGAGGATCGGCACGCAGATGTTGGCCATCAATACCAGCATCCGCGATATGGGTTCCGGCGGCTCCTCCGGTATCGACAGCGGATCTCGCTCGCCGGTGCCCAGCTTGCCTTCGGCGCACGTTTCCCCGCCCCGGTCGCCGGAAGGCCTCGTCGCCACGGTGCGCCGCGCCATCCAGGGGCGGGCCGCCGTCGAACTCACCGATACTTTCCGCCGGATGGAAGTCTGGGGCGCCGGTGCCGTGTCACTGCCCGCCGGCTGGTCTCGCCATCCCAACGGCTACGTGAACACCGGCCAACTGGCGCTCTATCGCCCGGCGCAGACTTTCGCCGACTACCGCTTCGAGTTCTTCGGTGAAATCGAAAAGAAGAGCATGGGTTGGGCCATACGGGCGCGCGACACCGAGAACTACTACGCCATGAAAATGACCGTGATCGAGCCCGGCCTGAGGCCCGTGATCGCGGCGGTGCACTACTCCGTGATCGGTGGCAGGAAAGGGCCGCTCGTGGAAACGCCGCTCAGCGTCATGATGCACAACCATGAGCCCTACCATGTGGAGGTGGACGTGAAAGGCGACCACGTGGTCACCTCGATTGAAGGACAGGAAGTGGATTCGTGGACCGACGACGCCCTCAAGGTGGGCGGCATTGGCTTTTTCAGCGATGCCGGCGAGAGAGCGCGGCTCTACTGGATGAAGGTCGCCAGGAATCAGGACTGGCTGGGGCGGGTTTGCGCCTATCTTTCCAGTGGATCGGGCGCCGATTCGGCCGAATTGTGGCCCGGCCAATTTCCCAACGGCCCCTCGCAGCCGTCACAACCCGCGTTGCCACCCTCCGCGGATGTGACGCTGGCCGCGGGCGAAGATACCGAAGAATTTTTGCACGGAGGCCCCCAGCGGGCCAGGACTTTGAAATACGGGAGGACCGAACTATGCAGGTCGTGACCAAGACAACCGGCGGCGCCAAAGCGTTACCGGCAGCCGTGACATCCATTGAGGAAGCCAAGCAGCTCAAGCGCCCCAATCGAACGCTTTCGAAGGCCGTTTCCCTGCATCTGGAAGGCAAACTGGAAAGCGCCGCTAAGATGCTGAGCAAGGCCATTGAATCGGGAGAGCGCGATCCATCCCTCTACTCCGCGCTCGGCCATATCCTTTATGAGATGCGCGACTTTACGGCCGCCGCGGCGGTGTACGCCCAACTGGTGGAACTGGAGCCGCTGCATCGCACGGCGCATTTCAACCTGGGGGTCTGCCAGGGCAATTTGAAGGAGTGGAGCGCCGCCGCGGAGTCCTTCCGCATGGCCGCCGAAGTGGATGCCACGCGCAGCGACGCGCTGTTGGGATTAGGCACCTCCCTCATCCACATCGGGCAGCCCGGCGAGGCCTTGCAGCCGCTCGAAAAATACCTCAGCCTGTACCCCGACCACGAACAGGCGATGTTCGGCAAGGCCGTCTCTCTGCAGCAGGCGGGCCGCTACGCCGAAGCGGTGGAGGAATACCGTAAAGTGCTCAAGCGCAACCCCCGCTGCGAAGAGGCGCTCTCCAACCTGGTGGCCTTGTTCATGGAGAAGAAGGACCACGGCTCGGTGCGCCGCTATGCCGAAATGTTGACCGAGTTGCAACCCGAGTCGACCGTTGCCATGGAGGCGCTGGCGACGTTGGCCTTCGGGGACGGCGATTTCCCGGCGGCCGCACGCTATTGCCGCAGTCTCGCCGAGGCGGTGCCCGACCGCTTCGAGAACTGGTTCAATCTGGGCGTGGCCTATCACAAGCTCGGTCAGCATGAGAAAGCCATCCAGGCCTACCGGCAGGCCACTACGCTGCGGCCCGATTGCGCCCAGGCGCATCTCAATTTAGGCGTGGCCCAACAGGAGATGAGCGATCTGCCCGCCGCGCGCGCCTGCTACGAACGGGCCCTGCAAGTGGATCCCAACCAGCCCGGCGTGCTGTGGAACCTGGCGCTGGTGCTGGAGCAGCAGGGAGAGCGCAACTGGGCCGAGAAACTCTACGAACGCATTCCCGACGAAGCGCCGGAGTCCTGTGACGCCACCTTCCGCCTGGGGTATCTGCGTCTTCTGCGCGGCGACTACCAATCGAGCGCCATGGCCTTCCAGATCTGCATCGAACGCCGGCCCGATTGGCCGGAAGCCTGCCTCAACGCCGGCATCGCGTTTGCCCGTTGCGGCAATCCGGCCGCCGCCCGCCGCCATTTCCAGGAAGCGCTGGAGATCCGCCCGGACTCTTCCGACGCCGTGCGCGGCCTGGCCGCCCTGGCCCTGGAGCAGCAGGACTACACCGAAGCCTACGACTTGCACCACCGTCTGATCGAGATGGGAGAACGCGGCTCCGAACTGTTCTACAACGCCGGCCTGATCTGCCAAAAGCGCGGCATGACCGAGGAGGCGGTGCAGTTCTACCAGCAGGCGTTGAGCGAAGATCCGGAATTCGCCGAGGCGCTGCTGAATCTGGGCCACGCATTGATGACGCTGGGGCAGGAGGAAGAAGCGCGGTCCTTCTGGCGCCGCGCCATCCGCGAAAAGCCCGAGTTGGCGCAGACTTATTTTGAGCCGGCATGACGCGGCGCGGGCGCTCTTGCACGCGGGGTCGAGACTCTGGACTCCTGATCTCATGGAATTTGCGGTAAGGAGCTGTTAAGAAATAAACTTGCCTAACGCTCCCTTACGGGGCGCCCCCTGGGCCCGGCTCCGATGCGCATTCAGAGCCGCGACCGTAAGGGAGCGTTAGTTGGCGACTGAATAGGTTATTTCACACAGGCCCTAAGCCCGGAGGTGGGGCAGGCGAGCACCGCCTGCCCCACCTGCGAAGCTCACTGCAAATTCCACGACATCAGGAGTTCTGACCTCCGGGCCCGTCAGGAGTTCGGAGTCCCGGCGATTTCCCCGGTAGCACCTATTGCGCATTCGTGTTACCGTCGTCAAGTAGCACGAATTTTACTTTCGTGACATTATGGCCCGCAGATCGAGTTCCGTACTCCAACGTCTCTTGACAGCCCTGCCTGTAGCTGTTGGAATCGGGTTCGCCGCCGGCGGCAGCATTACCGGCCAACTCACCGACCCCCAAGGAAAGCCGGTTGCCGACGCCGCGGTCGGCGTTCTCGAAGGCGGCAAAGCAATCCAGGAAGCTCACACCGGCGTGGACGGCCGATTTGGCTTTTCCTCGCTGCCCGCGGGTTCCTATAGGATTGTCGCCGAAGCTTCCGGCTTCGTTCCCATCAGCCAGCCGGTTAACGTCGCCGGCAGCGTCGCATTGACCGTCAACCTGGAGTTCGCCCACCTTGCTCCTCAGTCCGACGCCATCACGGCGACAGCCGACGTCAGGGATCTGAATATTCAGAATCCCGATCCCGCGCAGCGGGTCCTGGTCCGCGACGAGATCCTCGACGCCAACCCGGGCCATCCGGGCGCTCCGGTGTCCATCCCCGGGCTGCCGATCGAGACCGCATCGAGCGGCATCAAAGCGCCACAGTACTTCGCTCCCGGTGTGGCCGGAGATCACGGCGAGCCGATCGCCACGTTCATCCAGGTGGGCAGCTTCCTGGCGCCCAACAATCTGAGCGCCAACGCCCACGGCAACGGCTACTCCGACCCCAATATTCTGGTCCCGGCCATCGTCGAAAGCGTACAAACCGATGGCGGCGCTTTCAATGTCCGCGAAGGCGACCATTCGGTGGACCTCGCGGAGACATACGGCATTCGGCCGCGTATCGAACCGTTCGCCACACTGACTGCGGATTACCGCGACGCCGACTGGAGCGCTGGCTGGAGATGGCTCGCTGTCGAGGCGTCCTTCGGCAATGGCTTCCTCGATACTCCGGAACATCGCCAACAGTACAAAGTCAACGTTCTGAAGGGATGGAATTGGGGCGCGCATACGCTTACGGCACTCTTCATCGGCTACTATGGCCAGTCGAAAATTCCCGGATTGGCGCCGATTGACGTCCCCGACCTTCATGACACCATCGACCCGCGCCAGCGCGACCAGACTTCCACCGGCGAACTCGCCCTGAACGACGTGTGGCATCTCACACCGCGGAGCGAACTGCAGCTTTCGGGCTTCTTCAGGGCTTACAATCTGTCGCTCTACTCCGATTTCGGCGACGGATTGATCCGGCAAAGCGAGTTCCGCACCGTCACCGGTGGAAACGCCAATTACATCCGCAGGATCAATCGCCATCTCTCGCTCATGGCCGGCATGGACTATTTCCGCGAAGCTCCCCGCCGCGACGACCTGGATCGCTACCTCTCGGCTAACCCTGCCGTCTATGGGCCCTTCGAAAGCGTGACGGCGAACAACATCACCCTCAATTTTGCGACACCGTTCCTGGCCATCGACGGCGATATTCTTTCGTGGCTGCGGTACGACTTAGGATGGCGGCGGGACCAGATCGGTTTCGATAACTCCGATCTCCTCAATCCGGCAAATTCCTTTAATCGATGGCGGGGCATCAACTCGCCGAAAGCCACCCTCGCCATCGTGCCTCCCGAGCGCATGGGGCTCCCCACCATTTCCTTCAGCTTCGGCCAGAGCTTCTTTACCAACGACCCGAGGATGGGCGCCGGAACCCAGCAGGGCAGCCTCATCAGCCAGGCCCACGCTTATCAGTTGGTGGTCTCCAGAACCATCGGCCGGACCGATTTCCGGGTCACTCTGGGGCACGTGACGCAATCGGCGTCGCTTGCCAAGATCGATCCCGATACGGGTCTTCAATTCGACGAAGGTCCCAGCCGGAACCGCTACATCACGGCATCCGCCCGTCACTCTTTCCGCTCCGGGTTCCTGCAGGCGTCGCTATCCCAGGCGGACGCGCGCGATTTATCCGACGGCACGCCGGTGCCGGAAGCGCCTCGCCTGATCATGGATGTGCTCGGGACGCTCGACCGGTTGCCGCTGCAATTGCACGCGCGCGCCGAAGTCGAGGAAGTCGGCCGCAAGCCGCTGGGGGATGGGTTCGTGAGCGTTCCGGTCCGCGAATTTCGGGCCGCGCTGATGCGGAACTTTCGGGAAGGCAAGATCCAGGCGGGCCTCCACCTTCAGATCGCGAGTGGCTACACCGGCCAGACTACCGAGGTGCTGGCTCTCCCAGGCGAGGGCGAGCCATTCGAGCGAGTGGTGGGAGTCCGCATACCGTCGTACGCTACGGCATCGTTCAATTACAGGTTCGGAAGGGTGCGGTGAGGGTGGGCCAGCTTTTGGCTACTGGCCGTTGGAAAGCGGGCTCTTGCCAACTTCAGAACTCCTGATGTCGGCCGGGGATTTCGGATAGTTGGGGAAATTTACCTGAGCCATGACGTGGCGCAGACACTCGTGTCTGCGGCGCCGAGACTGGCCCTGGGGGCACCCCCGGCGCTCCGGGACGGTGGATGC
>PLRZ01000705.1 GCA_003164075.1 Bryobacterales bacterium
CACGAAAACGGGCTCATCCCAGATTCCACGACGTCAGGAGTTCTGACATTAGACCGGTCAATAAGCCGTTAGCCGGCTAATCGATGTGTTCTCCATGCGACCGCTCCCTCGCGGTCGCGGCTCCGTAAACGCAATAATATCTGTCCTACGGCGTTACGAAGATTTCGGCACGCGTATAACTGGGCTTGTGCCCCGCCGGGTCAAGCAAAGTAACCTGGCACATGTACTTTCCGGGAGTCAGACCGCTCAGCGGCACGCTGAAGCGCACGGGCAGAGCTTTCGTCTTGGCATTCAGCCCGTCTCTTACGATCAGCGGCTCAGTCTGGAAAGCCTTGGTCTTGCCGCGGAAGAAGCTCACCGAGGCGACTATCGGTTCGGTGTTGGTGGCCAGTGGCTCATAGACTTCCACGTACACGTACATCTCCTGATTCTTCTTGAAGACGCGCGTCACGCTGGGAATCAGCTTCTCTTTGTTTTGCACCAGCGGGTTTTCGTCCAAGAGCTTCTTGTCTTTTTCCGCCGAGTAGAGAGCTTCCGTCATCGGCTGGATCTGATTACTCAGAATCACTGAGCTGGTGGGCAGCGTCGGCTGATCGGTGGTCAGGTTGGGAATCGTAAACGTCTGTTGGAAGGTGCCAATCTTACCGGTTTCGTTCTCGCGGACCAGAAACTTCAACGTGTAACTCCCCGGCTTGAGAGTGAACCCGGTGTCGTACGCTACCGGATGTTTGGTAATTTCCGCCGCCTTGTCGCCTTTCAATTCCAGGTCGACGTAATCGCGGACGTTGCCGCCGCCAGTCACCTCGCCCTTGGAG
Organism: Bryobacterales bacterium; assembly: GCA_003164075.1. The sequence goes on from PLRZ01000705.1 coordinate 816, forward strand.
TCCTTCACCACGCCGATGAAATCCAGGCGGGTCCGCTCGGCATTACCATGCTTGGCCATCTCCAGATCGCTGCCCGGGATCTTCACTTCCACCGGGACGAAGTAACTGTCGCGGCTCAGGCGGAAGAAGTCGATCTCCGCCCGCACGTCGATATCCGTCATGGGGTCGCCCATCAGGAGGGCTTCCGACAGTTGCCGCTCCTTGTCCGAGCTATCGAACTTACCCCAGTTCTTGCTGGCGAAGTATCCACGGCGGTAATCCAGTTTGGCGGCCAGGTTATTCTTGATCTTGAGATCGATCTTGCGGTAGTGGCCGTCCAGGTTGGTATTGGCGCTGTTATAGCCGAGGATGTAATAGCTGGAGATATCCTTCTGCGCCTGCACGATGCCGACGGAGAGATCGTTCTCGTCGAGCAGCGCTTTGCCGCCGGTGTCGCCCGCCAGGGTAGTCAGGGTTTCCTGCTGGCCCTGGAAAGTGGACTGGGCCTGCATCTGCGCACCGCCCGTGCGGACGCTGGAGGCGCTGGACGAGCCCTTAGTGGCGTCGCCCAGGGGAGCGGAAGCCACCAGGCCGCGGGCGTCGATCGGGTAGAACGACACATTGGCCTTGATAGCGGCGTTCACCGTGGCGGTCAACTGCGCCTGGTTGTTGCCGTTGCTATCCCGGGTCATGCCGCTGGCGAAGTAAACCACGGCCTTCTTTTCCGGCAGCGTGCCCAGCATCTTGGCCGCGGTCTCCAAAGCCGACAACTGGCGGTCGGTGTTGAAGATGTTGAATTCGGAATCGTCCGCCGTGAAGGCCGCTCCGGTATCGGCGGCGGCATCGCTGGTGTCGGTAACGTCGAACCCCTGGCCTTCGCCTACGGTCAGGCCTTTAACGTCCTTGATAAGCTTGTCGCGGTCGTCGGTGAAATCTTCCACCACCTTGACGTCCGAGGAGAAGCTCATAATGGCCACCAGGTCCGAAGGCGTGATCTGCGTCTTGACGAACTTGACAGCGGCGTCCTGGGCGCGAATCTGGTCGTTAATCGGCATGGAGGTCATGTCGAAAAACATGACCATCAGGCGCCGGTCCTTGTACTTTACTTCACCGGCCTTGGCCGGCGTGATCTGGTTCGCGGTCACCGCCTTCATCGCTGCCCCCGGATCGGGTTTCTTGGCCTCGCCGAGCACTGGCCCGCGCGTGGTCAGCGTGGCGGTGGACTCAGCCGTCTCGACGATGGGGTCGTTCTTCAGTTCCTGATATTGGCAGACCGTGATCTTCTGCGGCTTGCCGTCTTCCGAGATCGCAAAGTCGTCGGCCTTCAGGTTCTCGATGGGGTTTCCGTTCTTGTCTTTGGCAAATACGTCGACCACGACCAGTTGCACCGTGTCCGAAAAGCTGAACGTCTTCTTGGTGGCGCCCTTCGAGGCATCCTGTTTGGCCGGAGCGCCCTTTTTCTGGGGCGCCGCGGGCGGCTGTGTGATAGTCTGCTGCGCCGAGGCAATCAGCAGCGCGGCAAGGATGACGAATAGTGTAGCTCGCATTAGAAGTTAAACCTCATATTGGCGGTGATTTGACGCTGGCTGACGTAGCTTTGGGGCAAACCGAACTGGGTGCTGTTGGTCCCGATGTTAGTGCTCCAGGCGGAAACGTTGGGATGGTTCAGCGGATTGATTGCGTTGACGCTGAAGGTCAGGTTCTTGCGGTCCGCGAGGCGGAAGGTGCGCAGAGCGGTCATGGACGTGGTGAATTGCATGGGGCCGTTCAACGAATCGCGGCCCAGGTTGCCGTACGTCCCCGCGGGCGGCGGCGCGAAGGCGGCGAAGTTCAGCGCGCCGTTGAGGTAGGCTGGTTGGCCGGTATAGTCGGCGCGGATGTTGCCGTTTGGCGCCCCGCCAAGGGCTAACTGCGAGTCGGTGACCGTGATGGGAGCTCCGCTGGCCACAGTCAGGTTGGGCATCACCGTCCAATCCCGGAACAGTACGCCCTTCCATCCGCTGACCAACCCACCTCCGCGCGCGCTCACGCCGCTGGAGTACTGGAGTTGCAGGTTCAAAGTCTGGCCGCGGATGCCGGCGCTGCGGGCGCGTTCGGCGGCCAGGTCCTGCCAGTTCTGGGCGACACCGGCGCTGTCGTCGATGGCTTTGTTGATGGTGTAACTGACGTTCCCACCCAAGCCGGAGCGCAGCCGGCGTTGCAACTGGAACTGCACGCCATTGTCGATGCTGTTTCCGTTGGAACTCTCATAAAGGTAACCGTAGGGGCACTCGAAGCCCGTGGCGCAAGGGGGAACGAAAGCAGCCTTGGAATTGCTCAACGTGGGCGCCGAATTCGGATAGAACTGCTGCGTGAGCGCCGTGCCCTTGCTTCCAAAATACGCGATGGTGGCTACCGTGTTGGCTATCAGGTTTTGCTGCACCGCCAGTTGCCAGTTGGTGGTATACCCCACCCGGAAATTCGGGTCGATGGCGTTGGTGGTGGTGGAGGGAATGCCGCCGAGGCAGCCGAGTTGCTGAAGAGCCGGCAGACTGAAAGCATTTTGAACGTTCGCGCCGCAGGTATTGGTCAGGTTAAAGGCCGTGGCGAACGGGGTTTGCGAATCCAACTGGGAGATCAGATTGGAGTAGACCGAGGGGTTGTAGTACAGGCCGACTCCGCCGCGAATCAAAGAGGAGTGTTTGGCGAAGGGCTTCCATGCCAATCCGATGCGCGGGGAAATATCGGTCTTCTGGCCGTTCAGCATGGAATTGCTGTACTTAGTGCCCGTCACCGGACCGGTTTGGCCGGCTACCACCGCGAGGCCCGTTTGCGGGGGCAGATTGTTGTAGACCGAAAGCGGAATCTGGAAATTGCCGGGCACATCGATGGTGGCGAGACGGCCGTACAACTCCGTGCTCGGCGCCTGATAATCCCACCGCAGGCCCAGGCTGAGAGAAATTCTGGGGGTCAGACGCCACTGGTCGTTGACATAGAAGTCGTACACATTGGTGCGCAAGTAGCGGTCGCCGCCGCTCGGCGTATTCTGAAGCGCCTGAAGGTTGGCCAATGCCGAGCCGCTGGCCGTACTAAGCTGGGACGCCTGTGGGCCGCTCAACGAGTTGGTGTAGTTGAGCGACATGCTGTAGGGAGAGCCCAACAGGAAATCGGCGATTTCCTGCCCGGTTCCGCCGGTGGTGTTGCCGTTCAAAGCGGTAGCCGAACCGTTGAAGGTGTAAGTGCCGCGCGGGTTGCTCTGGCTGAGTAAGTTAGATTCCCGCCGGCTGAAATCGCCGCCGAAAGTAAATTCGTGCACGGAGTGGACCCACAACACGCTCTCGCCGAGCGCGCTGGTTTGCGGATGGTTATACCGGACTGACGCGTCCGACAGATCCAGCGTCGAGCCGCTGAAATTGACCGTGGGAGGTCCCCAGTTGATGGGGTATTGATCGGTGCCGACGATCCCGAGGTTGCCCTCCACATTGTTCAGGTTGGAGAAATACGGCGTGGAGAGCTGGCTGGCCCTGCTATAGGTATACCGCGTGGTGGCAATCACCCGCGCGCTGAAATGGTAAATGTAAGCCGCATTGGCGTTCACGCCGTTGCTGGTGGCCGTATCGTACCAGCCGGGAATAGAGGCGGCGAATACGCTGGGCGTGGAGGTGTCCTGGCGCTGCCACTGGATACCGCCATTCACCTGGTTCTTGGTGTTGAACGTGTAGCTCAGACGAGCGTTGATGTTATCGCCGTTGGTGTGGCCGGAAGCCGAGGACGCGAAGTTGTACCTGGTGCTGCCCGCGAAGTTCGGCTCGGGATAATACTTCAGTAAAGCCCCGGCAATGGGACTGATCAGGTTGGACGGGATGGTGTTATTGGCATAAGGAGTGGAACCGTTATACAGGACAACCTGCTGACCGGCCGAGTTCAACACACCATTGAAATTCCCGGCTTTTTCGGCGTCCGTGGGTACCAGGTCGTTGAAGGTATAGCCGGTGCGGTTCCGGGTGAGCGAGTAGTTAACCGTGAAGGTTCCCTTGCCCTTGGTGTCGAAGATATGAGGAATCTTCAACGGCCCGCCGGCAGTCAGGGTGGAACGCAGGGTCTGCGCATTGGGCTTGGCAACTTCGTCGCCCGTCACGGAGTAGGAACGCGCGTTCAAAATTCCGTTGGTGTAATTATTGAGGCTGGCGGAAAAGTTATAGCGCGAGCGCGGATCGCGCCGGTTGTTGCCGAAGGCGCCGGGATTGCGCCCGCCCGGGCCCCGTCCGCCGCCGCGGCCGCCGCGTCCCCCGCCGATATTGGGGATTCCACCCATCATTCCGCCGCGCCCCCCGCCGCCAGGACCACCACCGGGGCCGCCGCCAAAGCCACCGCCGCCGCCGCCAGGACCGCCGCCGCCGCGTCCCCCGCGCCCGCCGGCAGTATCGCCTCCCAGAACCTGCTGGGTATCGCTTCCCGGAATACCGCCCGGGCCCATTCCACCGCCGCCCATATCCATACCGCCCGGACCGCGGCCGCCGCCCATCATCCAATCGCCGCCCGGTTGCGCCATATCCAGCCCCGAGCTAATGCTGCCGTTAATGGTGTAGGATTGGTTCCCCGATGCCGCCATATCCCCCATATCCTGCGGGGGCGCGGCATCTACGGCGCCGGCATCGTCGCCTGTGCCGTTCACACCGAGCCGCGTGAAACCACCGGCCTGTCCCTGCCCGGCCAATGCGGCATTCAAGGATGGCCGGCCATTCGCATTTGCCGTCGGTGTAGCGGGAGTCTTGGCGTTCCTGGCGTTCTTGGCGTTCTTCGCCGGGGGAGTTGCCGCCGCGGTAGTTGGCGCCGCCGCCGGCGTTGCGGGAGTCGCCGCTTTCGTATCCGCCGGCTTATCTGCCGGGGGAGTGGCTGCCGCACTGGCCGCCAGAGCCGCCGCCGGGGCCGGGGCCGCCGCCGCGGGAGTCTCCGCTTTCGCCGGATTCGCAATGGCTTCCAGCGTCTGGTACTTCAGATCCCATTCGGGGGCGGGCGCGTCGGCGGCCACGCCAATATCGCGGCTCGCCGTCACGAAACCCAAGGACTCCACACTGATCGTCCAAACCCCGTCGGCGAGTTCCGGGAACGAGTAGAATCCTGTATCGTCACTGGTGGTCACGATCTTCTTGTCGCCCTGAGTGGCGGTGATAGTTGCGCCGGGGACGGGTAAGCCGCCGGACTTGACAATGCCGTGGTGTTCCGCAGCAAATAGGCCCGTCACGGTAATACAGGCGGCCAGCAGGAGGCGCCCGAGATGGTGGGATAAACGGTTAGCAGGCATGGGGTAACACCCATCAAGGCGCTCAGAAGCCGTGGAATGTTACTGCCCGCGCGGAATCCGGACCTCGCAAGTCCTCTTTCGTAAGTGGAAGGCCCCGGTTCCGGAGGGGGCAATCGCGGACAGGCTTCGTTTGGCCGGCCGGTAGTATCGGGGATTAACCTTTGAAAGGCCGTAAGCGATAACAAAATCAATGGTTAATTTGGGATGAGGTGGTGCTCCATAATGGTCCCAATCACGACGTTATTAACGTTACGGCGGCGGTAAATCTAGATTCTGAGAGTGCAGTTTGGCCTGCTTGTATTGCGGCAAAGAAATCGGTCCGTTTCGGTGCCTTCGGGACAGGGTGTTTTGCTGTTCCGCCCACCGGCAGGGCTATCGCGCCCGCCTGGGAAAGGTATTGGACAGCATTTCCGCGCACCAGCCCCCGCCCGCCCCGATAGCCGCCTTTATTCCGTGCAAGCCCTTTCCAGGCAATAACCACGGCCCGCTCTGGATAGGGACTCCGGAGCCCTCCCACCACGAATTCCAGTTCCTCCGCACCTGGTCCCTCCCGGTCGTTCCGCTGTCCCGGGAGCGTGCCGCGCCTCTGTGCCTGCTCCAGCCATTACCGCCTGCCGCAGCGGATTTCCGCACCCAAACCAATGCCGAACCGTGGGTCGACGGCCCGGCCATTCGTCAGCTTCGAATGGAACTGACCGCCGAGAACCCGCTGCCGGCCTTCGCCCGGGCGGCCGGGGAAGATCCCGCACCAGCCGGGCCTGTACCGGTGGATTTGCCGGCCGAGGCGGTGGAAGCAGTCCTCTCGCCCACACTCCAACCGCGGATGTTCGCTTACGCACCACCCGCCGCGGCGCTGCCCCGGTGGGCCATGGATGCCGCCCAATTGGTAATCGTGGGGGCCTTGGCCGATCCCGCCGCAGGTCCTGCGGCCGAAGCCGTCGAATCGCTCCTGCCATCCGCACCCAAACCGCAGATCGCCGTCTGGCCCGCTTCCGCCGCCGTATCGCCGCGATTGCCGCTCCACGTCATCGCCGCGATAGTCGGAACCGCCATCACCGATCCCGCGGACGCCCCCCCGGCCGAAGCCGTGGAATCGCTCCTGCCACCTGCAGTCGAGCCTCAGATCGCCGCTTGGCCGGTGACCGCCGCCGCACTGCCCCGCTTGCCTCTCGACCCCACCGACTGGGTAATCGCCGCGGCAACCGCCGATCCCGCCGCAGTTCCCGTGGCC
>PLRZ01000387.1:0-3921 GCA_003164075.1 Bryobacterales bacterium
CATCCCGAGGAAGAGAAGAACGATCCGGCGTTCGCGCAAAAGCTGGCCGCCCTGTGCGACGTCTACGTCAACGACGCGTTCGGTTCGGCGCATCGCGCGCACGCTTCTACCGAGGGCATGATTCAGTTCGTCGCCAAGGCCGGCGCGGGCCTGCTGATGGAAGCCGAACTGAAATACCTCGGCATGGCGACCACCAACCCGACGCGGCCTTGCATCGCCATTCTGGGCGGCGCCAAGGTCTCCGATAAGATCGAGGTCATACGGAATCTGGGCAAGGTGGTGGACCGCCTGTTGATCGGCGGCGCCATGGCGTACACCTTTCTGAAGGCGCAGGGCAAGCCCACGGGCAAGTCGCTGGTGGAAAACGACAAGGTGGAACTGGCGAAGAATCTGCTGGCTGAACTCGGCGGCAAGTTGCTGCTGCCGGTGGACCACGTAGTGGTGGCGGAGATCGCCGCCGGCGCCGCCCATGAGGTTGTCGAGACCATACCCGACGGCATGATCGGCGTGGATATCGGACCGAAGACCATCGCGGCCTTTTCCGAGGTAATCGCGAGTGCCAAGACGGTGATCTGGAACGGTCCCATGGGGATCTTCGAGAAGCCGCCATTCGATACCGGCACGGTAGCGCTGGCCAAGGCAGTGGCCGGGTCGGGCGCGATTTCGGTGGTAGGCGGCGGCGATTCCGAGAAGGCCATCAAGGCGGCCGGAGTGACGAGCAAGATCACGCACGTTTCCACCGGCGGCGGAGCGTCGCTGGAGTTTCTGGCGGGGATCGAACTTCCGGGCGTCGCGGCGCTGAATCGGTAGAACCGGCGCGGGCACTGCTGCCCAATGCCACGTACTTTGCTCAAACGTGGAATTCTGCATTTGTTGTGGGGCGGCCAATCTTGGCTGCAGCCGCCTTTCCAGGCGGCTTTTCGGGCCATCTACGAGTGCTCGTGGTCCAAAAGAGCCGGCTAAAAGCCGGCTGCAGCCATGATTGGCCGCCCCACGGATTATGCGGAATTCCGTCTCTGCCAAAGTAAGTGACATTGGGCGCTCCCGCCTGCGTCACGTCACCAGCCGGTCTGCGACATTCGCCGCAGAATTTCGGCGCTATAGGAGTTCATCCGTTCCGGCTTGCGGTGGAGCGGAGAGGGAATTACGGCGGCCATGCGCGCCGCCTGTTCGCGATCGATCTTCGCGGCGGGGACGTTATACCAGGCCAAAGCACCCGCCTCCGCACCGTAGATGCCCGGACCCCACTCGATCACGTTGAGATACAGCTCCAGAATGCGCCGTTTGGGAAGCAGCAGTTCGGCGGCGGGCGCCAGCGTGAATTCCACGGCTTTGCGGATCAGCGACCGGTTGGTGGTGAGAAAGAGATTCTTCACCAGTTGCTGCGTGATGGTAGATCCGCCTCGCCCCAGCTTGCCCTGGTCCATGTCCTTGTCCACCACCTTCTGGACCTCTTTCCAGTCGATGCCGTGATGCTGATAAAAACGTCCGTCTTCGGCGGAGATCGCGGCGTGCTGAAGATCGGCGGAGATGCGGCGCAGCGGAACGAAGGACTGGCGCTTGCGATACGCTTTGCGATGCCACCAGGCTTCCACGCGGCGTTGCGCCTGGACCGCGGTGGTGGGAGGGTTGACCCAGCGCAGCGCCAGCAACTCCGCCAGACATACGGCATAGAACGCCGCCACCAACAGCAGAATCCAGCGCACTACAGTACGAAAGATACGCCTGCCGCTAAAATGAGCCACGCTTACGATGTTAGCCTAATGGTCGGACGCTGCCATGACACGTCTCGACAACTTCCTGGCCTACGCCGAATCCCACAGGCTCACGGTTTCCTGCGCGGCGGCGGTGATGATTGTGTCGATTGCCTGGACCGACTGGGTAGTGCCGAACACGTCACTGGGTTTTCTGTACCTGCTCCCCATGCTGCTCTCGGCGGCGGGACTGAACGGATACCAGATTCTGCTGATGGCGCTGGTGTGCGGTTGGCTGCGGGAAGCCGCCGACCCCTTGCAGGGCGCCCCGGGAGATCGTTCGGCCTTCGTTTTGGACCCCTCGCATTGGGTGGAGGGATCGGTTCCCCGCTTGATTGTTGCGGCGAGCGGCTTTGCCACTACCGGCTTCTTCGTAGGGGAGTTGAACCGCCGGCGGCGGCTCCTGGCGGAACACCTGGAAGAACGCGAGGAACAAATGAGACTCCGCCGGGAAGCGGAACTGCAGGTCCGCACGCTGATCGAGACCAGCCCGCTGGCGATCCTCAATCTCGACCACGACGGGCGAGTGGCGCTGGCGAACGAGTCGGCGCGCCAATTGCTTGGCTTCGACAGCGGCCCTCTGCAGGGTGAGGACGTGACTCCGTATCTGCCGATTTTGAGCCGCATGCTGCACAGCCACCACTCCGGCGGCAACATCCGCACCAACGTGGAGTGCCGCGGACAGCGGCGCAACGGCGACGTTTTCCTGGCGCACGTCTGGCTTTCCACCTACCGCACGTCGGAGGGCCCGGCATTGGCCGCGGTGGTGTGGGACGCGTCCGAGAATCTGCGCGACCGCGAAGGGGCGGGCCTGGATTCCATGATGGCCACATCGCGCGTCCTGATCGGCGCCATGTCGCACGAAATTCGCAACCTCGCGTCGGCTGCCGGCACGGCTTACACCACGCTGGCCGAACAAGGACCGATCGCGCACCACGAACAATACCTGGCGCTCGGCAGCCTGATCGAGGGCCTGGAAAAGATCGCCTCGACGGGCTTGCGAATGGCATCCAGCCGTGAGGCCGTGGTGGCCGACCTGGGAACGGTTCTGGACGAAACGCGCATCGTGATCGAACCGGCGCTGCGCGAGGCCGGCATCACGGCGGTGTGGGAAGTGGCAGCGGGGCTCCCGCTGGTGCGGGCCGACCACCACGCCCTGTTGCAGGCCTTCATCAATCTGGCGCGCAACAGCCAGCAGGCGCTGGCCGACAGCCCGCGCAAGGAGATGCACATTGCGGCATCGCTCGAACGCGACCTGGTGGTGGTGCGGTTCCGCGACACAGGCCCCGGTGTGGCGCATCCCGAAGAACTGTTCCAACCGTTTCAACCGGGAGCCCACTCGGTGGGCCTGGGGCTGTACATTACGCGGGCCATTCTGCGGTCGCACGGCGGCGGGTTGCGCTACGAGCCGCCGGAGAGAGGCAGTTGTTTTGCCGTGGAACTCTGGCCCGCGGACAACGCGGTAGAAGAATGATCGAGACCAAACCAGGAGTCACTCGCGTGTTGCTGATCGACGACCATGCGCTCTTTCGCGAGAGCGTGGCGCGGGCCCTGGCAATGGATCCGCAACTGGAGATCGAACATTGCGCCAGCATCGCAGCGGCCTTGCAGATCATGGCCCAGCACCCGTTCGACCTGGTTCTGCTGGATCACGATCTGGGCGGCGAACGAGCGTCGCAGTTTTTGCCGGCGGCGCGGCAGGGCGGCTTCGACGGCCGGGTGCTGGTGGTCACGGCCTGGGTGAGCGAGACGGAGGCGCGACGTCTGCTGCAGCAGGGAGTGGCGGGCATTTTCCTCAAGCAGGCGCCGCTGGAGGAACTGACGGCCAGCATACGCACGGTGATGGCCGGTGGAAGCTGGATCGACCGCTCTCTGGCGGGACAAGAAGAGAGTCCGCGAGGAGAATCGAGCGTTCCGCAGTTCAACGATCGCCAGCGGAAGGTGCTGCATTTCGTATTGGAGGGCCTTTCCAACAAGGAGATCGCCTGGCGGTTGCAGATTTCAGAGAGCTACGTGAAGGCGATCCTGCAAAGCCTGTTTCACAAAACCGGAGTGCGCACCCGGGGGCAACTGGTCCGCGTGGCGTTCGAACAGTACGAAGATCAGCTTTAGCGGTACCGCGTCGAGGCGCGGTCCATAGGAGCTGTTAGAGCCCGCGAAACAATAA
>PLRZ01000387.1:3935-4069 GCA_003164075.1 Bryobacterales bacterium
CACAGGATATTTTTTCGCGGCTTCTTAAGAAATAAACTTGCCTAACGCTCCCTTACGGGGTGCCCTCTGGGCCGGGCTCCGATGCGCGTTCAGAGCCGCGACCGTAAGCGTAATGCCGCATAGTTTTGTCGATA
>PLRZ01000387.1:4170-8087 GCA_003164075.1 Bryobacterales bacterium
CCGCCACCGTAAGGGAGCGTTAGTCTGCAAATGCGCTCGCGAATGACTTAGTTGTGAACCACCAGCGTCAACGTTGGCGAGGTGACTCCATTGACACTAGTAGTGATGGGGTAGCTTCCGTTGGCCAGCGACGCGGGAATGGTGACTCCCACCTGGTAGAGTCCCGCACTGCCGGCACTCAGAGTCGCAACGTTTTGATACACCGCGATGGGCGCGCCGTTGAGCATCACGGTCACGTTGCTCGAAGTGTTGTACGCCTGAGTGGACGGAATCGCGACGCCAAACGGGTTGGCGGGAGTAGTCGGCCCGAAACCCGAGCCCCACAGGATAATGGTTTCGCCCGGTTTCGCGGCAACGGTGACTGTCCCGGCGAAGGTCCCATTGGCGACCGCATCGCTGTAGTCGAGGTGCGTCGCCACTGGCTGCTGCGTGCTATCCCCCGGACTCAGGCCCGACGAATTCGGCCAGGCGAAGAAGCCCGGGATGTCCTGCTGCGCGGTGACCGTATACGGAGCGCTGATGCCGGCCGTAGTCGTGACCGTAACCTGCAGCGGCCCTAGTCCGATATTGGGCATCAGCACGTTGATCTGCGTGGCGCTGATATAGTTCACATACGCGGCATTTGTTCCCACCATCACGCTCACACCATCGAGGACCGTGGGCAGGCTGCCGGTGCTGCTGTTCTTGATGGCGTTGGTCCAGTTGTCGGTGAAACCCGCCACGGTGAAGTTGCTGCCGTAGATGGTCACCCAGGTATTGGGTGCAATCGGAAGCTCGCCTCCGGCGGAAGTGGAGATCCCGGCGATCAGCGGTAGTGTGGTTTGCGGCGGGTTGATGGTCAAGGAGTAAGTCTTGGCCGCCGTGGCCGTAGTGCTGTCGGTGACCGTCACCACTACGGTATACGGCCCGGCGGAGTTGCCCGCTGGCGTGCCGGTAATGGCGCCGGTGGTGGATCCAATGGTCAGCCCGGTCGGTAGACCAGTGGCTGAGAAGGTATAAACCGTGCTCCCACCCGAAGCGGTCACGGTGGTGGAAGTATATGCCGACCCGGCCGTTCCCGCGGGTAACGAAGCCGGCCCGCTGATGAGTAACGGCGAGTTGACCACCAGGCTGTAGTTCATAACCGCCGTTTTCCCGACGCTGTCCGTTACGGTCACCGTAACGCTGTAGGGACTTCCGGCGGCGCTCGTCGGAGTGCCGGTAATGGCTCCCGTGGTAAGGCCGATCGTCATACCCGCAGGCAGCCCGGTGGCCGCGAAGGTGTAAGGCGACGCGCCTCCCCCTGCCGTCACTGTCGCGCCCGCGTACGCCGAGCTTAAGGTTGCCGCGGGCAGCGTCGACGGACCAGCCACCGTCAACACGCCGCTGATCGTCAAGGTGTAAGTCTTGGTCAGCGAAGTCCCCACGGAGTCCGTAACGGTCACGGTCACAGTGAACGGACTGCCGACGGTGGTAGTCGGCGTGCCGGTAATGTCGCCAGATCCGTCCGTCGTTAGCCCCGGAGGTAATCCGGTCACCGTAAACGAATAGTTCCCGACGCCGCCCTGCGCCGTGATGGCAGTGTATGGATAGGGCACGCCCACTACCCCGTTAGGCAGCAGGCCGATCGTGACCGTCAAAGGCAACGCGGAGACAGACAACGAAAAGGTCTTTGTCGCCGTGGTTTTGTAGGTATCGGTGACAGTCACTACCACCGAAAACGGGGTGCCGGTGAGGCCGAGCGGTGTGCCTGCGATCACGCCCGAATTGGAATTGATGCTGAGCCCGGGGGGCAAATTCGTCGCCGCCCAGGAGTAGATTCCGCTCCCGCCGGTGGCCGAAATGGCAGTGGCATTGTACACCACATTCACCACCCCCGCCGGCAGCGAGGACGGCCCGGAGATGGATAAAGGTGGAGCTATGACAATGGTATATGGAATGGTGACCGAGGCCGGAGTACTGTCGGTCACCGTCACATTCACGGTGTACGGGCTGCCGGTACTGGTCGTAGGGGTGCCGCTGAGGACGCCGGCGGAGGAAAGGCTCAGGCCCGGCGGCAAGCCGCTCGAGGTAAACGTGTAGCCCGATCCGCTGCCGCCGGAGGCCACGAGGGTCGTGGTCGTATACACCACGCTCGGTATGCCGAGTGGAAGCGTACCCGGTGTGATCTTCAACGCCGGGTTGACGGTCAGGGTGAAATTCTGAGAGGACGTGGCGTTGTTGACATCCTTCGCCGTCACGCTCACAGTGAACGGGCTGCCGGAATTGGTGGTAGGCGTTCCCGTAATGACGCCGCTGCCGTTAATGCTCAATCCGGCCGGCAGGGGTGCGGCTATCCATGTGATGGTGGGCGCGCCTCCCGTTAACGTAATGTTGGAGCCGCTGGTATATACCGAGCCGACGGTTGCTATAGGCAACGGGCTGGTGCCTCCGACTACCGGAGCAGCGTACAACTGGAGGCTATACGTGGCGGTGGCGGTGACTGAGTCGGCATCCGTCACGGTGACGACGTAGTTCGTCGCGGCGACCGCGCCTTGCGGCGTGCCGCTAATGGTGGCCGTGGCGGTGGCGCCGGTGTTGCCGGCGATGCTCAAGCCGGTGGGTAAAACCGGGTTCGTCGACCAGGTGTAAGGCCCGGTGCCGTTGGTGGAGACCACCGTCGCAGAGTAAGTCTTTCCTACCGTCGCCCCCTGTAAGGTGGCGGCGGTGGCAGGGCTGGTGATAGCCGGGGCGGCGTTCACGGTCAAGCTAAGGTTCCCGGTTGTCGCGGCCCCGGTGCTATCCGTGACGGTTACCGGCAGGGTGGTATAGGTTCCAGCAGTCTGCGGCGAGCCCGTGATGACGCCGCCCGCGCTGATGCTCAACCCCAGAGTCGACAGGGCTGTACCCGTGGTTGACCACGTGTAGCTACCGTTGCCTCCGGTGGCCGCCAGGGTAGGCGCCACGGGCCACGTCGCCTTTACGGTGACCGCCGGTAGGGACAAGGAGGCGGGCGTGATCTTCAACTGCGGGTCGATCGTCAGCGTGGAACTCGTGGTTGCGGTGGCCCCATTGCCATCCGTCACCTTGAAGTTAATAGTGTACGGGCTGGAGGCATTGGTGCCGAGCGCCGGCGTGCCCGTGATGACGCCGGTGCCGCCGTTGATGATCAAACCCGACGGCAAGGCCTGTAGCGTCGTCCATACGATGGTCGGTGCACCTCCGGCCAGGCCGATGGGATTAGTTGCCCCGCTGGAATACGTCGAGACCTCGGTGGCCACGGGCAGCGTCCCGGTGGTGAGCGCTGGCGCGGCATACAGCGTGATGCTATAGGTCATCGACGATACGGAACCGTTGGTGTCCGACACCTGTACGGTAAACGTGAATTTACCGGTTGATCCTGACGGTGTGCCGGTGATTGCCCCGGTGGGGCCGTTCGCGGTGGTAGGGGCGAGGCTCAGGCCGCCCGGCAGCGCCCCGCTGGTCACCGACCAGGTGTACGGAGCGGTGCCTCCCGTGGTGGTAATGTTGGCGGTCTGTGCAGTAAACGGGTACGCGATGCCCAGCGTGGCTGCCGGAAGGGCGGCATTGTTAGCGGGAGTCAGAATTGACACCGCCAGGGCGATGACCACGTTGTTATAGGTCTGTGACGCCGTAACGTTGCTGTAAGTGGCGTCCGTCACGGTGACGGTGACGGTGTCTCCGCTGCCCGTGCTCTGGGCGGACGGCGAACCACCGAGGGTTACCGAGGAGCCCGCGAGGGGGATTGTCACGCCCGGCAGCCCGGCTATCGACCATTTATAGGAGCCGCTACCGCCCGAGGCTGAGAAGCCGAGAGTGTTGGCTGGGTCATAAAGCACACCGGTCGTTCCATTCGGAAGCGATGCGGCCGGCGTGAGGGTAATCGGCGCGTCAATAACGATCGTGTAGGTGTTGGTTACGGAGGCCGCGGTGGGGGT
>PLRZ01000695.1 GCA_003164075.1 Bryobacterales bacterium
CGCACCTGCTTGCCCTTGTACCCGAAAACCTTATACTCGCGGCCCTCCACGTTGCATTTTATGAGGTAACTCAGGAAGCCGTGCAGCTCCACGCCGGAATGGTTCGGGCCCGTAAGACAGCCGCCGCGCAGGCAGCATGTCGGCATTCCAAAGTACCGCCCGTATTCCTGCGTCATCACGTCCGCGGCCACCTTGGAGGCCCCAAACAGCGAGTGCTTGGATTGGTCGATGGAAAAGGACTCGGCGATGCCGTTGGCGAAAGCCGGATCGGCGTATTCCCAGCGCGTCTCCAGTTCCTTCACGGGGACGGAATTCGGCAGGTCCCCGTAAACCTTGTTGGTGGACATGTGCACGAAGGGCGATTCCGGGCACGAGCGCCGGGCCGCCTCCAGCAGGTTCAAAGTCCCGGTGGCGTTGGTATCGAAATCGTCGAAGGGAATGGCCGCCGCCCGGTCGTGCGAAGGCTGCGCCGCCGTGTGGACGATGGCCGCCGGCTTCAGTTCCGCCACCAACGCCAGAACCCCCTGGCGGTCCCGGATGTCGATGGCGTAATGGCGGTAGTCGGGGACCGCTTCCCGCAGCAATCGCAGCGCCCAGCTCGTGTCCCCTTCCGGCCCGAAGAACACCGCGCGCTGGTTATTGTCCAATCCGGCGATGCGGAAGCCCCGGCGGCTGAAGTACCGGCACACTTCGGATCCGATCAGCCCGCAGGATCCGGTGACCAAAGCTAAAGGAGGCGCCATGACTCCCTATCATAAACTTTGCGGGGACAGGCTACGCAATCCCCAATTGCGGCGCCGCCCAACTTTTTCCTACACTCGGCGCCACCGTAAACCTCCGCCGGTCGGGCGCGCTACTCTGGTTACATGCGCGTCAACCACACCCGGGAGAAGCTGGCCAAGGGCGATACCGTCTTTGGATGCGGGCTCCAGTGCTATCGTTCGGCCGAAATCCCGCGGACCTTCGCGGCCGCCGGCTTCGATTACGTTTTCATCGATATGGAGCACGGCTCATACGATCTGGAAACGGTGCAGGACATGATTAAGGTGTCGCTGGACAGCGGCATTACGCCCATCGTGCGGGTGGCCGAACTGCTCTACTCGCTGGTGTGCCGGCTGCTGGACGCCGGCGCGCAGGGCATCATTCTGCCCCGCGTGGAAGATCCCAAGGTGCTGGAAGAAGCTGTGGGGTGGATGCGCTTTCCGCCGGTGGGCACCCGCGGCTATGGGGTCAACCCCACTATGATCGGGTATGAGGCGCGCAGCTTTCCGGAGATTATCGAGCACCTGAACCTCAATACCGTCTCGGTGGTGCAGTTTGAAACCGTCACCGCCATGGAACGTGCCGACGAACTGCTCTCCGTGCGGGGTACCGACATTGCCATGGTGGGCCCAGCCGACCTGTCGATCTCGTTGGGGATTCCGGGCCAGTTCGACCACCCGCTGCTGGTCTCCACGGTGGATCGGCTGATTGAGAAGTGTGTGAAACATCACGTGGTCCCAGGTATTCAGACGCGCAGCACCGCCATGGCCAAGTTTTGGGCGGAGCGCGGCATGCGTTTCGTGGGCGCCAGCGCCGAACATGGCCTGCTGCTGGAGAAGGCGCGCGAGACGGTTGCGGTTTTGCAGGCCACCAAGACCGCCAGCCGGGCGTAAACTGTGGCGATTCCCGTAGTGGACCGGTCACACCAGTGACGAATCGGCCCATTCCGGGCGATAGTGGCCCGTGTTCTAATAAGACTGAGCGTTTCTTTTCAATATGATTCGTCTGTATCGCATTGTCCTGACGGGGTGTGCCGTATCGGCGCTCCTGGCTGCGGGTGACCCGCTTGGCCCGAGTGCCGGAGCGGAGCAGGCTCGCGCGGTGGTGGCCCAGTTGCCGCTTCGCTTCGAGGCCAACCAGGGCCAGTTCGACCCCGCAGTTCGCTTTGCCGCCCGCACGTCTTCATATACTCTTGCGTTAACGGCCCACGGCGCTTCTTTGAAGTTCCCCGGTTCCCCCCGTGTTTCCCTAACCCTGCCTGGTTCGGCCGCTGCTCCTGCGATCGAGCCCCAGGACCCGCTGGCGGTTCGCACCGATTACCTGATCGGCGCCCGCCGCAACTGGCACATTGGAGTGGCCAACTATTCGCGCGTGCGCTACCGCTCTGTTTATCCGGGCGTCGACATGGTTTTCTATGGGCAAGAGAGCCGCCTGGAGTACGATTTCGTGCTGCAGCCAGGGGCCGATCCATCCGCCATCCGCCTGCGGTTCACGGGCGCCGGAAAACTGGAGATCACCGCCGGCGGCGACCTGGCGCTGGAAACTCCCGGCGGCCGTATCCTGCAGAAGAAGCCGGTCTTCTATCAGCAGGACCCGCGCGGTTCCAGCCGGCGCGCGGTATCCGGCCGGTACACCCTGCTGGCGGACAATCTGGTGGGCATTCAGGTGGACCGGTTCGACCGCTCGCAAACCCTGGTAATCGACCCGGTGGTTACTTATTCGACGTTGATAGGCGGCGGCGGCACCGAGACCATGGCGGGGATCAAGATCAGGAATGGGCTGGTGTACATCGCCGGTTCCACAGCGGCGGGAGACTGGGCGCAGGTATCTTTGGATATTCCCTATAATGTGGGGATCGATTGTTTTGTCGAGATCATCGATACTACTACGCCGGGCGGTTACACCCTGAAGTATTTCACTTACCTGGGTGGCACACAGGACGACATGCCGTTGGCGGTAGATGTCGACGCTCCGGGATTCGTCTACCTGACCGGCTACACCGCGTCCACCGATTTCCCCATGCAGGGCGCGGCGATCGCCGGTATTGTCTCGGGCAATACCACGCAGAATGCCGGGTCGGCCACAACTAACTCGGTGTTCCTCAGTAAGTTGGATCCCAACCAGGCCGGCACGGGCAACTCCCTGGTGTACTCCACTTATCTGAGCGGCACGCTGGGGAACGACCAGGCGGAGGGTCTGGCGGTGGATCAGAGTGGGAATGGGATTGCGTACCTCATCGGAACCACTAAGTCCGCGGATTTTCCAATCACCGCCAACGCCTATGCCGCGTCGCTGTACGGCCCGTCGGACTGCTTTCTCGCGCAGGTGGATACCGTCAACTCCATCCTGCTCTATTCCACCTTCTTCGGCAGTGAACTGGACGATGACGGACGGGCGATCCTACTGGCGCCTAACGGCCTGGTATACTTTGCGGCCAACACCGATGGCACGCAATTTCCCTTGGCGGGAGAACCTTACAGCCTGTACACGTTCGGCAATTACGACGCGATCGTGGGCGCTTTCGACCTGACCCAGTCGGGGGTAGCTTCGCTGGTGTATGGCACTTATTTCGGGGGCTCGCAGATCGACCAGGTGAAAGGGATCGCCCTGGACCCGCAAGGCCACCTGATCTTGACCGGCTATACGCTGTCTCCCGATTTTCCGGTCAGCGCCCTCACCGCCGTCCAACCCCAGAACCACGGTAATGGAGACGCGTTCATTTCGCTGGTGGATCTTAGTCAGCCTCCCAACAATTTCGTGTTGTATTCCACCTTCCTGGGCGGCTCGGACGGCGACGTGGGATATGGCGTGACGGCGGATAGCGCGGGCTACCTGTACGTCACCGGTTACTCCATGTCGTCGGATTTCCCCATCGCCAACGCTATCCAGCCGAACTGGGGCGGCGGCGTGGACCTGTTCATCGCGCGGATCAATCCCGCGATCGCAGGTTTGCCGGGCCTGGACTATTCCACTTATATCGGTCTTGACAACACCATGGTGGGATGTTGTCTGGCGGTGGGACCGGATGGATCGCTTTTTGCGGGCGGTTACACGGAAGGGTATCTTCCGCTGCTGCCCGGCTACACGCCACTCCAGTCGCTTTACGGTGGCGGCTACTCTGACGATTACCTGCTGGTGCTCTCGCCGCCCACGAGCGGGTTGACGGCTGTGAAGACTCAGGAAACGCACGCGGCGCCGCCACGCCAGAAGAAGCGCAAACGGTAATCGATTTCGGGGACAGGCTACATAACCTCGAAATAGGCCGGACGGTCCGTGGCCGAGATTCGCGGCTGTATTTCGAGGTTATGTAGCCTGTCCCCGAATTAGGGGTCCGCAATCGCTCCCTAACGGGCCCGGCTCCATCAATACCGCATGCCGAGCCGCGCGCGTGAGCATATTTCTTCGCGGCCACTTAGCCTATTTGACCGGCACGGCCAGGGCGTCGCGAATGCGCTCGGTCAGCAGATCCGCGAAGCGATCCTTGTCGGCAAATCCGTTCAGATGAGTGTAAAGCTGGCCGTTGCGGTCGAGCAGGATCGTGGCGGGGAGACCCTCCACGGCGAACACCCGCGCCAGGCCATCCTCGAAATACACCGGACCCTGCCACTTCATCTCGCTGAGGAACGCTTTCACCGGCGTCCGGTCGGCATCGGCATCGATGGAGAGAAACACTACGGCCGGATTGTCGCGGAACCGCTCCATCACAAGCTCGTAGAGCGGATGCTGTTCGCGGCAGGGGATGCACCAGGTGGCCCACAGGTCCATCACTACTACCTTGCCTTTCAGACTCGCCATGGCGAGGCTCTTGCCATCCATGCCGGAGAGCGTGAACTCCATCGCATTCGTTCGTCCGGCGTTCGGTTCGTCCTGGTGCAGCCGCAGGTCGCGGGCACTGAGGAGCGCGACATCGCGGTCGTACGCCTCCAGGCAGAGGGCCCCCAGACCGTCCTCCGAGCCTTTGGCCCTGCGGTATAACTCGCCCAGGCGCGCGCGGTCTTGGGCGCGTTGCGCCTCGGTAGCTTGCGCATCGGGGATGCTGAAGGCGCTTGCCAAAGCTCGGATCGCCTCCGGGAGTTTGCCGAGGCGGTCGAACCAGAAAGCCATCTCGCGGGCCGCGCCGGCGTCGGGATAGGTCTCGAAGGCCCGTTGCGCGGCCGCCAGGGCCTCTTCCGGACGGCCCAGGATGCCGGTTGCGCGGGCATCGTCGGTCAAGGCGNNGGCGGGCATATTGGAGCGCGTGTTCGGCGCCTTCGCGGGAGCCCAGCGCCAGCAGGGAGCGTGTCACGGCCGGAAGTAGTTTGGTATCGTCCGGCATGCGCGCCAGCGACGCCTCGCCGAAGCGAATTACCAGCGCGTCACTGTGGACTGCGATGGCGGCTTCGGCGGCGCGGTGCTCCAGGTCCGGCCGGAATGCCGTATCGGGATGGACTGCCAGGTACTTTTCGATGACCCGCAGGATCTCGATCTCGCTGGTATTGGCTTCCGCCAACGCGCGCCGCAATTCGTCCCTCTCGGCTGGCGAAGGCGCTACGGGTTTGGCCGGCGCTTCCTGGGCCAAGGCGCACGGGCACATGGCGGCGAGCAGCAGGAACCACTTCATGGCTGCGATTTGCGAATGGCCTCGGCCATCTCGGCGGCCAATGCCCGCGCGGTGTGCATGTAGGTTTCGTTCTTGGCCACTCGATCCAGAATGGGGAGGAATTGGTCAACGGCTACCAGCCGGTGGCGTTCATACGCCGAGGCCAGCAGGTTCATGGCCTGCATCAGCCCCAGGTGGTCGTACTTGGCGGCGCGCTCCACATTATCGCGGTGTTCGGCCGATTCGGCCATGCGTTCGAACCACTCCAGCAGGTTCCTGGCGTTCAAATCTTCGGTGTAGTTGAACTTGACCTCGGTCTTCTCGGAGCCCGCTTCGAAGCGGAACGTCTTGGTGCCCATGAAGGCGACTTTCGCGGGCGCTTCCAGCGGGTGCTTGAAGTGGTCCAGCTTGTCGGCCAGAGCGAAGACTTCTTTCGATTCGGCGTCGTTGAGGTGGAACTTCACCGGCAGTTCGTCGTCCACGGCCTCCCGATAGGAAGTGTCGCCATTGCTCTCCACGGTGAGATCGAAGTACGCCGGCGTGCTTCCGGGGAAGGCCCTGGAGTAGAACAGGCGCGGACCGTCAGCGGCGAAAGCCACGCTAGCGAACAGCGGAAACAACCACCATCTCATGGCATTCCTCAGGCTACACCCAGCTTGCGGCTGGTGGCTTCGTGGGTGGCATGACAAATGGCCACGGCCAAGGCATCGGCGGCGTCTTCCGAAGCGATGGCTTCGGCAAGACCGAGGAGCGATTGCACCATTAACTGCACCTGGCACTTTTCGGCCCGCCCATACCCCACCACGTTGACTTTGACCTCCAGCGGAGAGTACTCCGCCAGTTGTACGCCGCCTTCCGCGATGACCAGCAGCGCCACTCCCCGAACGTGCGCCAGCTTCAGCGCCGTCTTGGCGTTCACGGCATGAAAAACTTCTTCCACGGCGGCGAACTCCGGTTGGTATTCGCGTATCAACCGCCGCAGCTCTCCGGCGATCTCCAGCAACCGCTTCTCGAACGGCCACTTGGTGTTGGTACAAATCACCCCCGACACCAGCATGCGATGATCCCGGCCATCGCTCTCGATCACGCCGTAACCGGTTCGCGCCGAGCCGCAATCGATGCCCAGTATCCGCATCTAACTCAAGATCCGCATCTTACGCGGAGAGCGACTCCAACTCCTTCTCGTCGATATCGAAGTTGGAGTACACATTCTGCACGTCGTCGTGTTCTTCCAGGGACTCGTTCAGCCGTAGCATGGCGGCCGCGTGCTTGCCTTCCAGCTTGATGAGGTCCTTGGGGACCATGGCGATGCTGGCATCCTCGGCGGGAATGTGGGCCGCCTCCAGGGCTTTGAGAATGGCCTCGTGCGCTTCGGGAGGGGAGAGCACTTCCCACTGGTCGCCCTGATTGCGGATATCGTCGCCGCCGGCTTCGAGCACCACGTCCATAAGCCGCTCTTCGGTGGCCTTACCGATGGGGATGAAGACCTGGCTCTTGCGCTCGAACTTCCAGGCGACGCTGCCTTGTTCGCCCATATTTCCGCCATTCTTGGAGAAGGCGTGGCGGATATCGGCGACGGTGCGATTGCGGTTGTCAGTGGCGACATTGACCAGGACGGCGGCGCCGCCCGGCCCGTAGCCTTCGAACATGACCTCTTCGATCTGACCGCCTTCGAGTTCGCCGGTGCCGCGCATGACGGCCTTCTTGATGTTGTCGGCAGGCATACTGACCGCTTTGGCGGCCAGGATGGCGGTGCGCAGGCGCGGATTCCCGTCGGGGTCCCCGCCGCTGCGCGCGGCGATCATGATTTCCTTGATAATGCGCGTGAACGATTTTCCACGCTTGGCGTCAAGTGCCGCCTTTTTGTGCTTAATGGTGGCCCATTTAGAGTGGCCCGACATGTGAACCTCGCAGGTAGGCCCGGCCGCGGCGCCGGGGATGTAAATGTTATGAATTCAACGTATTGAGGATAGCAGAATCGGGAAATGGGGTAAAGCGGGAAGTGGACGGCTTTCGGCCGGTTGGCGGCCGGCGTGCCAGGCGCGGTTCAGGCAGCTTCGTTCTTGCGGATCTCGTTCTCGATTTCCGCGCGGTGGGAACGCACATAGGCCGAGGCGTTGACCAGGTCTTCGGCGCGTAGCGTCGGATAGGAGCGCAGAAGCTCATCCTCGGTCATTCCCAGACGGCGCGATTGCTCCAGCGCCCACACGGGGATGCGGGTACGAACAATGCACGCCTCCAGCCCCCTTCACAGCCTGACCCATTCCGGCAGGCGGTCCTCGCGCCACACCACGATACCGGCCTTCGCAATCAGGACGAGGCGATGCCCCCCTCCCGAATTGTCATAGAATTCCGCAACATCTACCGATCGGAGCGCCTGAACGGCATTTGCGACGCTGCGAGC
>PLRZ01000186.1 GCA_003164075.1 Bryobacterales bacterium
GTGATATTTCCGGTCGCCGATTACCGGATGGCCGATGGCCGAAAACTGCACGCGGATCTGATTCTGCAATCCCGTCACCAGCGTCACGCGAACCAGCGACGCGTCGCGTAGAGGCCGCTCGACGGAATAGAGGAGCTCCGCCTGGGCCGCTTCGGCGTCGCTCTCCCGGCTCAACTTCTGGAACATTCCTTCGCGCCGCAAGTAATGCACCAACTTCCCTTCCCTCTCGGCCAGACGCCCGCGGACCACCGCCAGATACTGCCGCAGTGGAGTATGTTTGAGGAATTGCCGGACCAGAACGTCCCTGCCGGCATCTGTTTTGGCAAACAACAGAACCCCGGACGTGAAGCGATCGATTCGGTGCACCACAAACGCGCGCTGTCTCTGCCGCTTCATTTCCTCCGAAAGGATCGACCAGGCGGACGGAGCGTCCGAACCTTTGATGGGCACCGCGGGCAAGCCGGCGGGCTTGTCGACGGCCACCACCGCGTCGTCTTCGTAGAGCACCACGATTTCGCGTGAGAATCGAGGCGGCCGCCGGCCGGAGCGGCTGCCGCTTTTGCGTGTAGGCATCAGTCAATTATCGACCTTTCCGCCGCAAACATGGTCCGCGAATATCACTTACAACTAAGGGAGCGGATATGTTATAATACTGACACTTCAGTGTAACATTAAGATTTGTTCAGTCCCCGGACACAAATCGGGACCATAAAAACTTTCAATTTGCCGCACTGCGATCCGTGGGTATATTCTAAGAGTGAACCCAGTTGGATTCAGGGCGCATTCGAGTTGACAGCCCTCATTTTTGTACTCCATCGTACGGAACGTGTCGAGAGTACACCCACAGCTTAAACATTCTGGAGAGGACAAACAAAAACACATGAGAAAATCTCTGCTTATCGTTGGACTTTTGACGTTTTCGAGCTTGGTCTTCGCGGCCAAGTCGTACGACCTGACCATCACCACGCCCACCAAAGTGGGCAGCGTAGAGCTCGCCAAGGGCGCCTACTCCGTGCATTTGGAAGGAGACAAGGCCGTCTTCAAAGATGCGCACTCCAAGACGTTCTCCGTTCCCGTGAAGCTCGAGAATGGAACTGGCAAGAAATTCGAATACACCAGCGTGGAGGCCTCTCAAAAAGGCGGCGAAGACGCCATCAAGTTGATTCACCTCGGCGGCTCCACAACGACTCTCGAATTCGGCGACTAACATAGGTGCACTTACACGCGAAGGCGCCGTGCTAACCTGCCGGCGCCTTCGCAGTTACACAACTCCAGATCTCTATTGACGCTATTACTGCAAGTAGGCTGCGATTCCGGGTGGCGATCCCGCTCCCTGGCGGTCGTGGCTCAGTAAGTACTTGCCTTTCTCTCCAGCCTGCCATCCAAATCCCGGGCTCAGTCACCAAATCTCCCGCCGCGACGAAGACGACTGGCCGATTCTGGCCGCGGCCCCTGCGTTGGATTGTCCGATTTGGACCGAAGACACGGACTTCTTCGGGTGTGGCGTGGCGACCTGGACATCGGACCGTGTGGACTTGTACCCGCACGAGTTCTAAGGATCGCTATACTTCGTCTATGGCCCCCATTACGAAATGGATCCTTGCCGCCGCGCTTCTCATTCCCGCTTACGCCGCCGATCCGCGCAAGCCCACCCAGGAGGGACTGGTCTACGGCGAGGCCGACGGCCAGAAGCTCACCATGGATTATTACGCCCCTGCAGGCCCCGGCGTTCATCCCATCGCCATCGTCATTCACGGCGGCGGCTATCAGAGGGGCGACAGCAAGAGCGGCAGCGAGGCCTATTGCGCCGACTTCCTCGCTCCGGCGGGCTACGCGGTCTTTTCCATTAATTACCGCCTCGCACCCAAGTACCCCTATCCGTACATGGTGTGGGACGTGGAACGCTCCATCCGCTACCTTCGTCATAACGCCCGAACCTGGGATGCCGACCCGGCGAAGATCGCGCTGGTCGGTGGTTCGGCGGGCGGATTTCTCAGCAACATGGTGGGGTTACTGGGCGCGCCGGCCGATCGGCACTCCCCGGATCCCGTGGAGCGCGAAAACGCCAAAGTCCAGGCCGTGGTCACTCTGTTTGCGCAAAGCAGCTTCGCCACGGTTCCCCTGAATGCCGACGTGCACGCGCTGCTCGATCCTTTGATCCGGCGCAAAGGCGAGCCGGCCGCCCTTAAGGAAGCCTCTCCCATCACCTACGTGACGAAGAATGCGCCGCCGTTTCTCCAGATCCTGGGAGACAAGGATGAGTACATTCCTTTCACCGAAGCCACCAATCTGCAAACCGCGCTCCGCAATGCCGGCGTGAAGTGCGAGATCATCCGCATTCCGAATGGCGCCCACGGCACCGGGGCGTGGCACACCATTCCCGGCGTGCCCGATTGGGAACGCCAGATGACCGAGTGGCTCAATACCACCCTGCACCACAAAGGTCCCGTGGGAGCAGGCATCCGCCCACGCCAACCGGGACATTCGTGAGTACGTCGATCTGCCCGATCGTTCCCCTTCCGATCCGGGCACAGGGGCAACTTTCGACTTAGTAGCTGTTCTTCACATTTTCTCTGTGGCATCCGTCACCTCTGTGGCCTCAAACTCAGGAGGGCGAGGCCAGCCGGCTGTCACTTCAGAACTCCTGATGTCGCCCCGCAATTTCTGCCTGGCGGGGAAAATGGGCTGAGCGATTCCCTTCGATGGCGAGAGCTTCGCAGGTGGGGCAGGCGGTGCTCGTCTGCCCCACCTGCGGGCTCACTGCAAACTCCACGACCTGAGGAGTTCTGCACTTCACGACATTTTTGGTTTTCTCTGTGTCTCTGAGGTGAACTACAATAAGATTTGCCCTCCCCAACTGCATGCCGAAGCGAATTGCCATCGTAGAGGACGAGGCAGAACTCGCCTCGCTGATTGAATATAACCTTGTCCGGCACGGCTATGAATCGCACATATTGACTGGCTCCAAAGGCACGCTCAAGCTCCTGGAGCAGGCCAAACCGGACCTCATCGTGCTCGACGTGATGTTGCCCGACATCGATGGGTTCGAGCTGTGCCGCCAGATCCGCCAATCGCCCGTGCTGGCGCGGATTCCGGTGCTGTTCCTCACCGCCCGCTCCGACGAAGTGGACCGCGTTCTGGGCCTCGAAATCGGCGGCGACGACTATATGACCAAGCCCTTCAGCCCGCGCGAACTCATCGCCCGCGTGAAGGCCCATCTGCGCCGCGAAGAGATGGACATCGAGCCTCCCGCCATGGAAATTGGCCCCTTCCGCCTGGACCGCAAGGCGCGGCGCGTGTTTCAGGCCGATGCCGAGCTGTCTCTTACATCCACGGAATTCAATCTGCTGGAGTTTTTTCTCACCCATCCCGGCCGCGCCTACAGCCGCGACCAGCTTCTGGAATCGGTGTGGGGCGAGCAACGCTATGTGACGCCGCGCACCGTGGATGTCCACATACGCCGCCTGCGGGAGCAGATTGAGGAACAGCCCGACACTCCGCGCTACCTGACCACCGTGCGCGGCTTCGGCTACCGCTTCGAGGAGGCCGTTTGACCGGCGGAATTTTCCGCAAACTGATGGCCGGCGTGGTGGGTATGTTTCTGCTGGCGCTGGCGAGCCTGGAATTCCTGCACTCCGGCATCCTCTGGGGCGTGGCGGTGGCCTTTGTGGCGGCTACGGTGCTGGCCGCCTTGCTGGCGCGCTCGCTTGCCCGGGGCTTCGCCGCGGTGCTGGGAGACGCCGGCGAGACCGCGGAGAAACTGCGCAAAACCGTCGAACAGCTCCAGCGCGAGCGCTCCGAAATCGAGCGGGTGGAGCGCGTCCGCAAAGACTTCGTGATTAACGTGTCGCACGAGCTGCGCACGCCGCTGGCCTCCATCCAGGGCTACGCCGAAACGTTGATGGATGGGGCGTTGAACGATCCCCAGTACAACATGCGCTTCCTCGGCATCATCCGGCACAATGCCGAGCGCCTGGCGCGCATCACCCAGGACCTTCTCACCCTCTCGCGAGTGGAACAGAAGCGCCAGAAATTCGACTTCGAACCGTTCAGCGTGAACGGCCTGTTGAAACAGGCCATTGAGCTGATGCGGCCCATTGCGGAGAAGCGCGAGATCCGCCTGGAACTGCAGCCGGGCCCGGCGGATGCCTGCGTCTGGTGCGACAGCGAGGCCGTCTCGCAAATCCTCAGCAATCTGCTGGACAACGCCATCAAATATACGCACGCCGGCGGCCGTATCACGGTGGGCGCGGAGCCGCAAGGCCGTTTCGTGGAATTATTTGTCCGCGACACCGGAATCGGCATTTCCGCCGAGGAATTGCCTCGCGTTTTCGAACGCTTTTATCGGGTGGACAAGGCGCGCTCGCGCGAACTGGGCGGCACCGGCCTGGGGCTCTCCATCGTCAAACACCTGGTAGGGGCGCACAGCGGGACCACCCGCGTGGAAAGCCGCGCCGGCGAAGGCTCCACCTTCTTTTTCACGCTTCCCGTGGATGAATCCGCCCTCTCTCACGAGCAGCTTAACCCGGAATTCACCACCCCTTAACCAATCCGTAACTTGTCCACTGATAGGTTTGTAGCAGTATCATGAAGAAAATACTCTTAATTGAAGACGACGCGGACTTATTTTCCCTGCTGAAGTACAACCTGGAAAAAGAGGGCTTTTCCATGAGCGGTCTGCAGACGGGAAAGGGCGCCATCGAGTTGTGCCGGCAAGTGCGGCCCGACCTCATCCTGCTGGACATCATGCTGCCCGATTCCGACGGCCTGGACATCTGCAAAGGCATTCGCAAGGATGCCGACCTGGCCGCCACCCCGGTGATTTTTCTGACTGCGCGGGCATCGGAGACGGACCGCATCGTCGGCTTGGAACTGGGCGCCAACGATTACGTGGTGAAACCGTTCTTTGTGCGCGAACTGATTGCGCGCATCAAGCTGCAGTTCCGCAATCAGACCTCGCCGCCGCGGGTGCTGGAAGCGGCCGGTCTGGAGCTCGATCCCGCCAGCCGGCAGGTGCGGCTGAATAGCGTTCCGCTGTCGTTGACGGCCACGGAGTTTCGCCTGCTGGAGTTTCTGATGAGCCGTCCGGGGGTGGTCTTCAGCCGCGAGCAGTTGCTGAACTCGGTATGGGGACAGGACCGCGCCATCACCGACCGCGCCGTGGATGTGTACGTCCTGCGGTTGCGGCAGAAGGTGGAATCGGACCCCGCCAATCCCATCATGATCCACTCCGTCCGCGGCTTCGGCTACACGTTTGAGCCCCGGCGCGCGATGGCGGTGTAAAGCATTGGTATTGTATAGGTGTGCGGAAGCTGTCGCCCATACAATACACCATTCGCGGAGTTCCGAGCGAGGTAGACCGGGTATTGCGGCAACGGGCCAAGGAACGCGGAAAGAGCCTGAATCAGGTGCTGATCGACGAGCTGACCGTCGCTACGGTTGGGCATCCGAAGCGGGCTGACTTCAGTGATCTCGTGGGGAAATGGACCCCGGATGCCGCGTTTGACGAGATCATGGCTTCCGAGCGGCAAATTGACCCGGACAAGTGGAAGTGAGGGTCGCGCTCGATACCAACCGGCTCACCGACCTCCTGCGGGGCGATGCGGCGCTGGCGGACCGTCTGGCGGCATGCGAGGAAGTCCGGATTCCGCTGATCGTCCTGGCAGAGATTATGGCCGGCTTCTGCGGCGGTACTCAACTTCACCGCAACGAAGCCCTATTGCGGAGATTCCTAGCCAAATCCACGGTTTCCATTTTGCTCCCCGGCCGCGAAACTGCGGAACGGTATGCCCGCCTGTTCGTCCAACTCAAGCGAGCCGGTACGCCGGTTCCCGATAACGATCTCTGGATTGCCGCCCTGGTCCTGGAGCACGATCTCACACTGATCACCCGCGATCGCCATTTCGGTTGCATTCCGCAATTGTTGCAGGAGTAATCCGGCCGTCCGGTGTATACTCGGCTATGGAAAAGGAACCACATCTCAAATGAAACGCATCCTGTTGAGTGCCCTTTTGTTAGCTGGAATGACGAGCTTGGCCAACGCCCAGATGAACAAGGACGAACTGAAGACCCCCAATACTGCCAGCCCTAATGCCGAGACCTCGGTTACCATCAACGGCAAGCAGGTCTGGATCTTCTATCACGCGCCCTCCGTCAAAGGACGCAAGATATTCGGCGGAGCCGGCGCGCTCCAACCCGACGACACCGTCTGGCGTCTCGGCGCCGATTATGCCACCGTGCTGCACACCGATGCCGATCTGGATCTCAACGGCCTGGCGGTTCCTAAGGGCGACTACGCCATCTATGCCGACCTCGACAAGGGTCAGTGGAAGCTCATCGTCAACAAGACGCTGATGGCCGGCGCCCGCCATATCTGGGGCATCAATCGCGACGGCAGCACTACCAACAGTCCGGCTACGGAACTAGGCCGCGCAGCTCTGACCATGGGCAAGCCGGCATCGCCCGTGGAAACCCTCAAGATCGCGCTTTCCGGCGCCGGCGGCGCCAAAGGCAAGCTGCTGGTGGAGTTCGAGAACGTGACGGCGTCCGCGGTATTCACGGTGAAGTAGGCGTCAGCGCCCGGAAGCATTTCTCCCACACGGGAGCTGCAAAGAAGGTGTAGTGTCTCCCGCTGAGCCACGCCCATTTCGCCGGGATTCCGGAAGTCGTCCTGTGCGTTCACGAGCATCACAGGCGCCGAGATTTTGCCCAGGTCCGCCGCCGGCTTGTAATTCCGCGAAGCATCGTATCGATACATGAGATCGTTCGCGTCGGTAGTCTTGAGGTTTTCCGCGATATAGTCGATATCGTTCAAGAGCGCGGGATTGGCGCGGCCCGAAGGCCGCGCCAACGTCAGCTAGAGCTGGCGAGTGAAGTAAAACGACGGATAGACAAGCCCAGTAGTCTTGCCCGCCTGTTTCAGATATTCTCCGGGGCTGAGTTTCCCGAGTCCGAATCCGATGACGGTCTTGCGATTCGGCGTCAGAATGATCTGGGCGTCGACACCCTCGCCCACATGGTTGCTGGTGGCCTTGGCGTCGAATACCGTTCTGGTGCCGCTCGAGTTATACAGGCCATCCTGGGTAGTAGCCAGCCAGTAATCGCGATAATCGATCTTCACCTTCAGCATCTTCACGGGATACAAGTCGAAGCCCGCCCGCCAATCTTCGATGTTTTTCCAGGAAATCTGTCCCGTCATGCTGTTCAAGGGCTGATTCAGGCCGTACAAGCAGTCGAAGGCTTCATGAAAGCCGTCCTTCTTGCCGTCGTCGCCCGAAGCCCACACATAATCGCTGCTGAAGTGGAGCTTCGCGGGGGCATCGTTTACCGTCCAGCCGCCGCCGGCAACGTATCCCCACGCATCCACCACGTCATGCGAATAGTGGCCGGCCTCTTTCACTCCTTCCACGCTGTAGTCGAACCGTCCCGGCAGCTTGCCGATCACCCGCATACCGGCATAGAGCGTATCCGCTGTTCCCAGATGGCCGTCTTTGCTCTTGACATCGTCGGTGCCGTACTGCGTCTTGGCGATGAAATACGGCTCGACGCTCCCGCCCGGCAAGATGGTTTTGAAGGTGGCATAATCCATGAAGAAATGCTCTCCGGCCTTGTGCCGGTCAAATCGCGTGGTGTCGAGGTTTACCGGCGATCCGCCAATCACTTCCATATTCAGGAACCCGGAGGTGAGGGTCGCGCGGGCGACATCGAACGTCTTCGAGTCGTTGCTCCAATCGCCGACGGACACCAGACGGCCGGAGCCAATGGTCATGTCCTCACGACCCACTCTGGCTCGTACGCCGTTTCCTTCTAACGCGCCGACTTCGACGTAAGCCTGCCGGAGGTCGAACGGATCGTCAATATTGGAAGCCGGCGTCGTCTTATAGAACTCCGCGCGCGCGTCCGCCGCTTCCCCATATGCGCGGAGCCACGAGGTCGGCTGAAATGCGACGCCGAAGCGAATTCTCGACAGCGTGTAAGCGTCGGCCGTAGTCGGGCTGAAGTCCGTGCCCCGCATCGACTCCAACCGCACCCGGATCTGTCCGGTGAACGCCAGGGTTCGTCCAAAGAAACTGTTGTCTGGTTTGGGCGCGGCATCCTTAGCCGGCGCCTGCGTTGCCTTCGCGCCGGGTCCAGCCAATTGGGAGTTGGTCTGGGCCGCTGTGGTCTGCGCCTGCACGCCCATGGCAAAAACTGACAGTATAAATCCTGTGCGGAAAGGTCCGCGGAGTTGCTTCATCTTCGTCTCCTTGTTGTTTATCGGTGTCGTTTACAGAGGTCGATAAGCCACGAGGGTGACGCAGATCCACGAAGTGCGATGTTCCCAGCGAGTCTTACAATAAGCTCATCGGGAGGAAGTGAAGATTCTTGAACGGCGAGGGAAATCTACTGCGCCCGTTCCCCAAATTCCGCCATGACGGCGACGCACGCCTCGGTAGGCGGCTGGGGCGTTTTCCCTAATTGGCGGACGTTTACGGACACCGGCCGCCACTTGTATCTCCAAGTGGTAGTGGTGCACATTTCCAGGGCGCCGCATTGCGACAACTTGCGCGCGGCCTTGGGGTCGGAATTGGCTGCTTCCGGCCAGAACTGCCCGCGAGTGGCGGCTCTGCATGCCGGTTTCCTCAATGCTTCCGGTTGGTTCGCCAACCCGCTCGCTGCCAGTAGGACACAGAGGATTATCGGGTTCACGACCTCATTTTCCGCGAAAACGATCCGCAGATCTATGGTTTCGGCCCCCAAACTGAGCTACGGAAAGGGGCTTCCGGTACTATTACCGTTGCTACACTAAAGAAGAACCCGTCACATGAAGCAAGAGGCCTCTTTTTTTGAAAACCGCGAAGCCATCCTGATCTACATCGCCAAGAAATTACGAGACGCGACGCGCCTGGAGTCCGTGCTGACCGAGGCCGGCGTGGATTACGGCGTGGAAGCCGACGAATACCGCGGCGGCGTGGTCTTCACCACTACGCGCATCGGGGCCTTTTTCTACGTGCTCCCCGAAACGGTGGCGGCAGCCCGCGTAACCATGGAACGCGCCGGCTTCAAGCCGTACCTGGAGTTTCTTGCGGGTCCGGCTCGGCTAGACTAAGAGGAGCGTTCTTATGGACCTCATGACGGATCTTGGTATAGCGCTGCAGGATGCCAGGGCGCGCACCGATGAGTTGTTCGACCTGGTGCGCCCCGACGCCATTTACGACCGGCCCATCGCCGAGCGTCATCGCATTGTATTTTATCTGGGCCACGTGGAGGCCTTCGATTGGAACCTGGTTCGCGCGCATGCAGCCGATCTGCCCTCGTTCCATCCGGAGTTCGACCGGCTGTTCGCTTTCGGCATCGACCCGCCGCCGGGCCAACTGCCGTCGGACGTTCCGGGCGATTGGCCCGGCGTCCCCGAAGTGGAAGCGTACAACCGGCGCGTGCGGGCCGAGGTCGATGCCGTGTTGGAAGAACTTCCGGAGCGGATCCTGCACGTGGCCATCGAACACCGTCTGATGCACGCCGAGACNNTCGAGTTCGCCGCCGGCAAAGTGCAACTCGGCCTCCCGGCTGGCCAGGGCTTCGGGTGGGACAACGAATTCCAGGCCCATTGCGTAGACGTGCCCGGGTTCGCCATCGGCAAGTACAAGGTGACTAACGGCGAGTACCTGGAATTCGTGCGGCAGGGCGCCGCGCCGCCGTTCTTCTGGCGGGATCGCGCGGGTGTCCGGTGCTATCGCGGAATGTTCCAGGATACAATACTGCCCCTCGATGCTCCGGTCTATGTGACCGGGCGCGAGGCGGAATCGTACGCCCGATGGCGCGGTCTGCGGTTGCCTTCGGAAGCGGAGTTCCAACGCGCGGCAGCCGCCGGCGGCATCTCGTCCAACGTCGATTTCCGATACTGGGACCCCATCCCGGTGACGGCCGACGAACAGCGCGGCGATGGCGCCCTCGTGCAGCAAATGGTGGGCAACGGCTGGGAGTGGACTTCCACCGTCTTCGCGCCGTTTCCCGGGTTTGAGCCGCTGCCGTTCTACACCAATTACTCCGAGCCCTTCTTCGATGGCGCGCATTATGTGTTGAAGGGCGGGTCGCCGCGCACCGCCGCCTGCATGCTGCGGCCTTCGTTCCGCAACTGGTTCCGGCCGGCCTACCCGTACATTTACGCCACATTCCGGCTGGTGGAAGCATGATGCTGGCGCCGGTTCCGGAAAACGAGTTCGCCCGTGAGGTGCGCGCCGGGCTCAGCGGCTTCGGACAGAAGACCCTCCCCTGCCGCTATCTTTACGACGATGTCGGCTCCGCCCTGTTCGAAGCCATCACGTACCTTTCGGAATACGGGCTCACGCGCGCCGACGCCCGCATCCTGCAGACTCACGCCGCTGGGATTGTCGATTGCATGCCGGGAACGCTGGTGGTGGCCGAACTGGGCAGCGGCAGCGGGATCAAGACGCGGCCGGTGCTGGAAAGTCTGCGCGCCCGGCAAGCCGTCACGTACTTCCCCATCGATCTCTCGGCCACCGCGCTGGCGCATTGCGCCCAGGAACTGGAGCCGCTCGCGGAGGTTTTCCCCATCGAGAAAAGTTATCTGGAAGGGATGGGCGAAGTGTCGTCCTGCCGGCGCGCGGGTGAGAAGTTGCTGGTGCTGTTTTTGGGCAGCACCATCGGAAATTTCGAGCCCGAGGCGGCCATCGAATTTCTGAGCGCTTTGCGAGCCTGGATGGAGCCTGGCGACGGTCTGCTGCTGGGCACCGACCTGGTAAAGCCGCTGGATCGTCTACTGGCGGCGTATGACGATGCCGCGGGTGTGACGGCGGCCTTCAATCTGAATCTGCTGGCGCGCATCAATCGCGAACTGGATGGCGATTTCAACTTGCGGCAGTTCCATCACGAAGCGCGCTACCACCCCGAAGCGCAGCGCATCGAGATGCACCTGCGCTCGCGCGCGCGGCAGACCGTGCACATCGGCAAGGCTGGGGTGTCGGCGGAATTCGCGGTGGGGGAGACTATTCTGACGGAGGTGTGCCACAAGTTCCGCGCGGGCCAGATCGCGGGCATCGCCCAGGCGGCGGGCTTCCGGCTGGAGCGCCAGTGGGTGGATGACGCGTGGGGCTTCGCGGAGAGCTTGCTGATAGCTTAGTTTAGGAACTCCTGATGTCGTGGAATTTGGGATGAGCCCGTTTTCGTGGCGCAGGCACTCCTGCCTGCTGGGTCGAGACTCATATCGACCCTCTTCGCGAGCGGCATCCACCGTCCCGGAGCGCCGAGATGAGTCTCGGCGCCGCAGACACGAGTGTCCGCGCCACGTCATGGATCAGGTCAATATCCCAAACTATCCGAAATCCCCGGCCGACATCAGGAGTTCTGGACTTCATCGGTGGTTCCGTCGAAGCTGCCTGGGGGCCGGCAAAGCCCGGATCACCGGCCCGAGACACGCGGGTC
>PLRZ01000037.1 GCA_003164075.1 Bryobacterales bacterium
GCCAGAAACGTCATCCGACCATCGAGGATCGAGTGACGGTCTACGCCGGCGCCACGATTATGGGCGGCGACACGGTGATCGGCGAAGGCAGCACCATCGGCGGCAGCGTCTTTCTCACCACCAGTGTTCCACCGAACTCCCTGGTTGTCCTGGAAGCGACGAACCTGAAGATCATTCCAAAGAAGTCACGCGAAAGTTATATTGTGGACTATCAGATCTGAGTTCCTGCGAGATATTTCATGCCGCCGCCCGACGGTTCACGGGACTTTCCCGTCAAGATCCTCGATTTGTCGGCGAGAATCCGGAGCGGTGCGAGACGCGCCCGGTACGCTGGGACCGCGGCGCGCGCTACTTCACTGTTGCTGGCAGGGCCTGTAGGCGTTCCCTGTACCCGTGGATGAGCCCCTCAGGGGTATCACGCCTGCCGACCTTGCTGACTGTAGCCGCATTGCGAGAAATCGCGAGGGAGTCAAGTCTCCGACAGCCGGCGAAACATCGCGGTCGAGCTCGCCGGACAGGCAGCACTCCGTTCAGGCGACTGCGTGGCGGGCGCCGGTGCCGCAAATCGGTCGATCTTTGCGAACCCATGCCGCTTCCAATACACCGTATGCCATGCATCGGCTACAGCCTCACGCCACGGCCATCTTAGCAGTTCTCCCTGGGGACGAAGGCGGAGATTCAACGTGAACGGCCGGTTCGATCGAGAACCAGGATCGCGCGGCCGAGTCGGCTTGAGGCTGACCCAATACAGGCCGTAATCACACCCCGGTCCTAAGATCAAGTTCACCGGGTATCACGCCCTTGTACTCGGCCGGAGTGGGACCAGCGGCCGTGTGCCGGTAAAGTCGCCACCTGCCCGATCCTGATCGTCGGAACACTGGGCGGGAATCGGATTCGCCTGTCCACCGCCAAGTTCCTGCCACCAGAGAAGGCTCGGGATTTGGAGGCCGCCCTGGACCTCGCAATCCTATCCTCGCCCGCCAGGTCTGCGGGCGATTTCGCTTTCACGCCACCCGCCCCTCCAGGGCGCCTGGTCGAGATGAGCCTCGGTGCCGGATCGCACACGGGGAGGTTAACTCAGCTCGCGCCAGTCCTGTTCATTCAACTCTACTTCGTGTTTCTTCGCGGCGGATTCGATGCGTTTCCAGGCGGCATCGCGTTCCGCATCGGTCACCCCTTGCACCTGCTTGAAGCGGGCGATCGCGTTGCGCACGTGAGCGGCGTCATGGATGGGTTCTTTGCGCTCCTTGGGGAAAGCGAAGTTTTCGTCGGCGATATGATCGCGGCTAGCTTCAGTGATCTTGGACATGTTTGTCTATGAGCAAACCAATGGCCGATTTACTCGCGCCACCGCAGGAACGCACCGACTCCACCGATCGATTCGAGTAAAGCCCCGTCTTCAATAAACGTCACGGTTGCGCCGGTTTGCTTGGCTTTCATCACCAGTAGATCGGGCACGGACGGTTGCCTGGGTTCTTCGCTCTTCGTTCCTCCCTCTGAATCGGGGATCTCCGGCGCGAGGATGGCTTCCACTTTCTCCGGTTGGGGACACGTCTCCTCGAGCGCGCCGCTAATGAGCAATTCTTCGACTTGTCCGTTGGCCAGGGCTTCGAGCGTCTCTTGCGGCCCGACGACGGCCAATCCGCGAGCACGATAATGCTGCATCAGCCGGTCGACCTTTTCCGCGGCAGTTGTGGCTTCCTGTTCTTGTAGCTTCGCGAGGGTGGCGGTCAATACATCCTGCTCGGAAGCATGAAGATCGAGTTTCATTACCTCCACCATCGGGACCATTTCCCGAGGCAGTTGTTCTTCAAGAAGAGGAATCACCACCTGATCCCCGGCAAGGATGATGTGACTTACTTTGTCTTCACGGACGATCTGAGCCAGGCGCTCGATGACCTCTTTGGCATGCTCCTGGTGCGCGTTCCCCACCCGCCGCTGGTAGCGGGACTGCGACCACCCACCCACCTTGACCCGATGAACTTTCTTGCCTTTCACCTCCTCCGCATCGATGACATGGCCAAGCCCGAAGACGAAGATGCGCGCCGTGTTCGTATCCGTAAGCACCGCGGCGTATCGTGGGTATTGCTCGTCGAGACGGGCGAGACGATACAGATCGGGTTGGTTGTAGACGTAGACGCGGTTATCTTCGATAGGGGTCGTTAACTGGATTGCCTCGAAGAATTCTTCCGCGCCCCAACACGCGAATATAGCGACCCCGTTTGCCGCGGGATCGATTTTGCCGGTGGCATAGGANNGATCCGACTGAGTGTTCAGGTAGACGCTCAATACCGGAAACGTGGTGGGCTCGAAAGCCACGAGCCGTGCGAGAGGCTCTTCCATAGTGGCCGCAAGTGGCTCTGCGATCGTGGACGACATGACAGAGCATGAGCACGCCGGGGGCCACCCGGATCAGGATGAGATTCGCCACTGTGGAGGCGCGGGGCTGAGCCATTCCTTTCGATGGCGAGAGCTTCGCAGGTGGAGCAGGCGGTGCCGCCTGCCTTCGATCCTATTCGAGCAGCGGCCCCAAATTCGGCGCGGGCGGGCAGGCGAGCACCGCCTGCCCCGCCTGTGGGCTCACTACAAATTCCGCGACATCGGGAGTTCTGAAATTAGAATATTTCGCCGACTGCCTGGAGCCTTAATCGCAATGCAAACAGCTTGTCCTTGATGAACTGGAGTTCCTCATTGGTGGGGGTGAGCCGCGACAATAAGTGAAGGACCGCATCGTGCGCTTTCCGCGCATTTTTCCAATTTCGCCGCTTGATCGCCGGATCTCCGGAGTTGGCCGCAATCGCCAGGAACGACAACGCAACAT
>PLRZ01000709.1:0-5279 GCA_003164075.1 Bryobacterales bacterium
GGGGTAAGCTTTAGCTTGCCCAGCCGGGCGACAGCTCAGCCTTGGCCTGCGTTTCGACCGAGCTGTGCCTCTGCCAGTACCTCTTCAGCTCGCCCTCCCGCCATTCTTCATCTTGCGCGCGATCAGAAATGACAGCTCCATCGTCTGATCGTAATTCAGCCGCGGATCCACTTCCGACTCGTACGCCCGCGCCAGGTCCGCTTCACTCGGACCGTGCGACCCTCCCACGCACTCCGTCACATTCTCCCCGGTCACTTCGATGTGGACCCCGCCCAGCGTCTGGCCCATGGCCGCATGAATGTCGAACGCCTGCTCCACTTCCCCGTGGATATCCTCGAAATTACGCGTCTTCACGCCGCTCGCCGTGGAGTGCGTATTGCCGTGCATCGGGTCGCAGATCCACACCACCTGTCCGCCCTCGGTGCGCACCGCCTCCACCAGCGGCGGCAACGCATCGGCAATCCGTTTCGCGCCGAAGCGATGGATCAGCGTCAGCCGCCCCGGCTCGCGCCGCGGGTCCAGTATGTCGAGCCACCGCGCCACCTGCTCCCGTCCGGACTCCCGCCCCACTTTGATCCCGATGGGGTTCTCGATGCCTCTTAAAAACTCTACGTGGGCGCCTTCCGGATCGTTAGTGCGCAGCCCCACCCACGGGAAATGCGTGGTCAAGTTGAAATAGCCCGGGCGCCGCGGCACCCTGCGCGTCTGCGCCGATTCGTACCCCAGATGCAGCGCTTCGTGCGCCGTGAAGAAATCGATGCGGTCGGTCTCGCCGGCCCGTACTCCGAGAACGTGCTCCATGAAGCGCAGCGCGTCGGTGATGGTCTGCGCCATGCGGTGATAATCGTCGGCCAGGGGCGAATGCTGCACCCAGTCCAGGTCGAAATATTCGGGATGGTGCAGGTCGGCAAACCCGCCCTTCACCAGCGCGCGAATGAAGTTCAGGGTCATCGACGCGCGCTCATATCCGCGCAGCAGCAACTGTGGATCGGGGGTGCGCGCTTCCGGCGTAAACTCCGGACGATTGATGTTATCGCCGCGGAAACTGGGCAGCGATACCCCATCGCGCGTCTCTTCATTGGCGGAGCGCGGCTTGGCGTACTGCCCCGCGAAACGGCCGATGCGGATCACCGGTCTCTTGGCGCCCACCACCAGTACCAGGCTCGCCTGCAGCAGCACTTTGACCATGTTGGTGATGCGATTGGGCGTGCATGCGGCAAACCGTTCGGCGCAATCGCCGGCCTGCAGGACGAAGCACTTTCCGGCCGCGGCATCGGCCAATTGCTCTCGCAGCCGCAGGATCTCCCAACTGGTCACCAGCGGCGGAAGCGATCGCAATTCGGCCAGCACGCCATCGAGCGCGGCCGGGTCGGGATATTCGGGCTGCTGCAAGGCGCGCCGCTGACGCCACGATTCCGGCGTCCAGAGAGACACGTCGGCGCTACTTTTCATAGGCATGAATTCTCAAGTTAGCACAAGCCGCCGCGGCCCCACGGGTGCGTAACCGATCTGGGGAAGGTCCGTCACCCCTGAACGCTCCACTTACTCTTGGCGAAGGCGGTATTCGGCATAATTCGTGGGGCAAGCAATCTTGCCTGCAGCCGGCTTTTAGCCGGCTCTTCCGGGCCATGAACAGTCGTCGCCGAGCCCAAAAGCCGCTTGAAAGGCGGCTGCGGGCAGGATTGCCCGGCCCACAACTACAGAACTCCTGATGTCGCCCCGCAATTTCAGCCTGGCGGGAAAAATGGGCTGAGCCATTCCTTTCAATGGCGAGAGCTTCGCAGGTAGGGCAGGCGGTGCTCGCCTGCCGGCCCGCACTGAATTAGGCCCGCTGCNNCCCCACCCGCGGGCTCACTGCAAATCCCACGACATCAGGAGTTCTGAACTAATGCAGAATCCCACGTTTGGGCAAAGTAAGTGGCATTAACCGTTAGGGAGCGTATTCCGCGCCTGTGCCACGAAATTCCAAAAACAGTTATTCCGTTTTAACCGGCTAATCGTGACGTTACCGCTATCGCATTGAGAACACATCGATTAGCCGGTTAACGGCCTATTAACCGGGCTAATGTTTTGACGCGCTGCTAACCTCCTGACTCGACAAGTAGTTACGGCGAAAGCGGCGAAACCATTAGCCGGTTAATAGGCACCCTTACTACCGGACCCGGGATTCTGTTAAGCTTCATGTAAGTCCGGCCGGGGACAACGGGGCCCACAGCCGTCGTGCGGGAATTGCTCCATGGTTTTCTGGGGGTACAGTCATAGCGCCTGTCGTCAAGGACGCGCGAAAGCCGCTGACACCTCCCCGTGTGCCCGTCCTGGTGGCGGCTCTGTTCGTGCTTCTGGCGAGTGCCATCGCATGGTCCGCCTGGCGTTATTACCGGGCGCAGAAAGAGGCCATTGAACACGAGGTCCGGAACCAGCTTCTATCGATTGCCGACCTGAAGGTGGCGGAAATCTCCGATTGGGCCGCGCGGCGGATGGATGAGGTTGGCCTGCTCATGGCCGATAGCGCCACCGCGCGAGCGATGCAGCGACTGGCCTCCGGATCCCCTGGCCAGCCCGAAGGATCCGAAGTCCGGACCTGGCTGGAGGAAGTTCGCCGCCGTCTCCACCTTGCCAGCGCCACCTTTGTGAATGACCGGGGAGACACCATTCTCTCCGTAGGCACGCTCTTCGGAGACGCGGAGCATATCCGGCAGGCCGCCGCAGAAGTGCTGCGTACAAACAGAGTGGTGCTTCACGATCTGCACGTCGACGGGCCGGGCACGATTCACATGGGCCTGAACTTGCCGCTCCGCGTGTCTCCCGACGCTCGTCCGTTCGGCGCTCTGCTTTTGGGTATCGATCCCGCCGAGCGCCTCTACCCGCTGCTGCGGCGGTGGCCCGTACCGAGCCAAAGCGGGGAAAGTCTGTTGGTGCGGCGGGACGGCGATGAAGTGGTCTTTTTGAACGGTCCGCGCTTTCGCCAGGACGCCGCTCTCCAGTTGCGAGTTCCGATGAGCCGCCGGGACCAGGCCGCCGTTCAGGCGGTGCTCGGCGCGCGGGGCATCGTAGAGGGCGTGGACTATCGCGACGTTCCGGTTATTGCCGCGGTGCGCGCGGTCCCCGGGGGGCTGTGGTTCCTGGTGGCCAAGATGGATGCCGAAGAAGTGGAGGCGCCTATCCGGCGGCGATCGATCCTGCTGATCTTCGCCACGGTCTCGCTGATTCTGGCGGCGGGCGCGGGGATCTTCGCCATCTGGAGGCGCCAGCAGGTGCAGTTCTACCGCGCCCGCCATGAGGCCGACCTGGAGCGCCAGGCCCTGGCGGGTCACTACCATTACCTGAGCCGCTTTGCCAATGACATTATCCTCATGATGGACCACGGCGGGCGGATCCTGGAAGCCAACGACCGTGCCCTCACGGCATACGGTTACAGCCGCGAAGAACTCCTGCGGATGACGATCCGCGATCTGCGTCACCCTTCCAGCGAAAGTGACTTCGAGCGCCAATGGAAGGAGGCCGGAGAACGCGGCGCCCTGGTGTTTGAAAGCGTCCATCGGACACGCGACGGCCATCCATTTCCCGTGGAAGTCAGCGTCCGTTCCATCAGTGAGGGTGAGGGTCAATTCCGGCAGAGCGTGATTCGCGATATTACCGAGCGAAACGCGCTGGATGAGAAACTGCGGCGGATGCTCGACGCCCACAGCGCGGTGATCGAATCGTCCGCCTCCGCCATCGTGACGGTGACGCCCGATTTTCGCGTGGCCACCTGGAACAAAGCCGCGGAGCGTATCTTCGGATGGACCGCCGAAGAGGCTCTGGGCGGGCCGGCGCTCTTTGTCCCGCCTCACCGTATGGAGAATGCCGGCGAGCTTCATCGGAACGTGATGCGGGGGGCTGTAATTTCCGGCACGCCCGGGCTGGGCCAATGCAAGGATGGCAGAGTCATCACTCTGAGCATTTCGGCCGCTCCCTTGCACAATCCGGAGGGCCAGTCGACGGGCGTGGTCCTGAACTTCCTGGATACCACCGACCGGACCAAGGCCGAGGAAGCCTTGCGGCGGAACGAATCGCTCTACCGGGCCACGTTTGACCAGGCCGCCGTGGGAATGTACTATGCTTCTCTCGACGGCCGTTTCTTACGCGTCAATCCGCAATACTGCAGGATTACCGGCTATTCCCAGGAGGAATTGCTGCAACTAAGCTTCCGGGACGTCACCCACCCCGACGACTTACAGGCGGACTTGGAGCGATTGGACCGCCTGGTAAGCGGCGAGGGCGCCACCGTTCGGTTGAACCAGCGCTACATCCGCAAAGATGGCTCGGCAGTGTGGGTCCACGCGACGGTATCGCTGCTCCGCTCCGAATCCGGAGAGCCGCTGCACTTTGTAGGAGTGGTGGAGGACGTCACCGAGCGGCTGCGTGCCGAAGAAGCGCTACGCCAGAGCGAAGAGCGTTTCCGGTGCCTGGTGGAGAGCGCACCGGAAGCGATCTTAGTGCATCGCGATATGCGCATCCTTTATGTGAACTCCGCGGCTGTGGCCATGTTTGGCGCAACCTCCGCCGCGGAATTGCTGGGCCGGGACGCCCTCGACCTGGTGAGTCCCGAGGATCGCGAGGCAGTCAAACAGCGGGCCGCATTAGTGGCGCGCCGCGTCCCGGTGCCCCCGGTCGAGCGAAGCTATCTGCGGACGGATGGCACGCCCATTGCGGTAGAGGTCTCGGCCGTGCCCATTGAGTACGACCGGCAGCCCGCCGCCCTGGTATTTCTGCGCGACATCACCGAGCGCAAGCGGAACGAGGCGGAAAAGCACGGGCTGGAGGAGCAGTTGCTGCAGGCGCAGAAAATGGAGAGCCTCGGCAGGCTGGCGGGCGGCGTGGCCCACGATTTCAATAACCACCTGACGGTAATCACGGGGTACTGCGACATGCTGTTGGCGTGCATGGAACCTGACGACGCGAGGCGCGAGGAAGTGGAGGAGATCCGCGCCGCCGGTGTACGCGCCGAAACGCTCACGCAGCAGTTGCTGGCATTCAGCCGCAAGCAGATCGCCGAACGGAAGCCGCTCAATCTCAACGACGTTGTGCTGGAAAGCGGCAACATACTCCGCCGGTTGATCGGCGAACAGGTGGAAATCGTCACCTCGCTCGATCCGGCGCCCGGCCTGGTGGTGGCCGATCGCGGACAGATCGTCCAGATTCTCATGAACCTCGCCATCAATGCCCGCGACGCCATGCCGTCCGGTGGCAGGATCCACATTGGAACCGCCAATGTCGACCTGGACCGAAGCGTGTCG
>PLRZ01000709.1:5326-9582 GCA_003164075.1 Bryobacterales bacterium
CGGCTTGGCGAGGGCTCGCGCTTTGAGATTTACCTGCCGAGAGTTGCGAGCGTGGCGGCGGTTCGAGAGCACCCCGCTCCGCCGGCGGAAGTCCCCGGCGGCGTGGAAACCGTGCTGGTGGCGGAAGACCAGCCGGAAGTGCGGCGCCTGGCGATGCGCATTCTCAAGAGCAACGGGTACCAATTGTTGGAAGCGTCCAGCGGCCCGGAAGCTCTGGAAGTGAGCGGCCGCCACGCCGGACCGATCGATCTGCTGGTTACCGACGTCATCATGCCTCGGATGACGGGGCGCGAACTGGCTACGCGGCTGCGGGAATCGCGCCCGCAAATCAAGGTGCTGTACGTTTCGGGCTACACCGCCGACGTGATTGGACGCGAGGGCGTGCTGGACGCCGGGGTTGCCTATCTGCCAAAACCTTTCACGCCGGCGCAGTTGTCCGTCAAGGTTCGCGAGGTTCTGGGCCAATCGAAAACCGTGGGAAGAATTCTGGTGCTGGACGATGACGACGCCGTCCGCGGCCTGCTCCATCAGGCTCTGTCCGACGCCGGATACGAAGTCCAGTCGGCTGGCGACGGCCGGGAGGGAATGCGGCTGGTGGCGAAATACGAATTCGACCTGGTGCTCACGGACCTGATCATGCCGGATCGGGAAGGCATTGAAACCATCCGCGAGCTGCGGCGCGACTATCCGGCCATCCGGATTGTGGCCATGTCCGGCGCGATGGATGCGGTCTATCTCAAGACCGCCGAACTGTTGGGCGCCGACGTCGCTCTTCGCAAACCGATCGAGTGCCAGGATCTGCTGCGCATCCTCCGCGAACTGCTCACGTGAGTACTGCTACAATTCAGTCGTAGCAAGGTAGGCAAACCGATGTTCGACCATGTCGTTTCGTTTCATCGGCCCGGCCCCCGGTGTGCCAGGTCTGTCTCCGAAATGCCCTATCGCGGCCCGGTCCCGGAAGCCGCTCTCCACTCCATTCAGGCAATCTCATGACTCCTGTACGCGTTATCGACACCCAGCGCCTCTCCACTCTCGCCCATGCGTATGAACGGGAAATCGTGCAGTTCGTGCGCGATCTGATGGCTATTCCGGCCATCCAGCGCATCCGGCAGGAGATGGAAAAGGTCGAATTCGAAGAAATCCGCATCGACGCCGTGGGCGACATCCTGGGCCGCATCGGTTCAGGCAAGCATGTCATTGCGATGGATGCGCACGCCGACCCGATGGGCGCCGCGGGAATGGCCGGCATGGTATACGCCGGCAAACTCATCCACGAATTGGGCATGTACGACGATTTCACCCTGTGGGTGGCCGGTTCGGTGCAGCGGGCGCATCGCGACGCTCTGGCTTGGACCCGCATGGAAGACGCCGTTCGCCCGGATTGCAGGCTGATTGCCGAACCCACCAACCTGTGCATTAAGCTGCACGAAGCCGCATTGGAAGACTCCCTGAGCGAATCGCACCCGCTGGTACAGGCGGCCATCGCCACCTACGAGACGCTCTTTGAACTGCCCCCGATCATCGGTAAGCGGACATCGGGCTCGAACGGCGTTGGGGCGATAGGCGTGCCGACTATCGGCTTNNAAGCGGCGCAATTTTACGCGGCGTTTCCGATGACGTTTGTCGATACGGTGCGGCGGCGGTAGGGGGCGGTCATTCGCGCCTGGCGCGCTTGAATTCTCGCGACAGAGATTCAAGCAATTCCGGATTAGCCCGAAAGTTTGTGCGGCGCAGGCGCTCGAAAGACATTTCGAGATCGGTCAGGCCAAGGTTTGCAGCATCGGCCAGCACGCGTAGCGTACCGGCCACGCGCAGGTGCCTTCGTTCCGCTTCGCGCCGGGCATCCCATTCATCGATCAGCAGAAGGTCGGCATCAACTTCTTCGGCAAGAGCAATCGCTTGTCGTTCTCCTTCGTCCAGATCCACTTCCGGTCCGAGCGCGTGCGCGGGCTGCCGGATTTCCAACCAGTCCGGACGCGCGGCAAGCCAGGCGCGCACCACGCTGGGCGTGCTCTCATGGTTGAGTTCCCCGGCAACAGCAGGCGGAATCAGCAAGCGACCGTAAAGGGCCGGCAGCAAGTGTTCACGCTCGATCGCTACCAGGTATCGGAGCGGAGTCGTGTCGGCGACGACGATCAGGCCCGTCACTGTTTCGGGGCGCCGTCTTCTTTGCGTTGCATCAGCAACGGCGCGGTGATTTCGCCCTCGCGACGGAAGTCCTCCACCGAGTATTCCAACCATACTCCGCGCTGTTTCAGAAACGCGTCCAGCTCATAGCGGGAAGGGATGTGGAGCAGGCGGCGGAGTTGCATTCCGGTGAGTCGGTGCGTCCGGTATGCTTCGACCGCCGTGTCTTCGAGCACCTGGCGCGAGGGGTCCAGGCCCGCGGGAACAATCTGGCTGGCGTATTCGTCGGGGATCACTATAGTAATCTCCATGGGGTCGAACTCCCTCAGAAATAGTCTACCACCTCGTGTTATTCAGACTTTCGCAGTCCTCCGGCGGGAAGCTCTTCGAGACTGGGCGGCCAGCCGGCGGCGGGAGTTGAACCCAGGACACAGGCCGGCATCTTGAACCGCATGCTACCCCCGTAGTAGATTAACCGGCCCTTTCTCGCTACCCTTGATATGGGGGATCGAACAATGGCAGCTCTCGATTGGTCACAATGCCCCGCCGTAGAAAGCATCCCCGGCAAGGTCAGCGGCGCGTGGGTGCTTCGGGGCACCCGTATGCCCGTCTCGGCGATCTTTGAAAATATCGAGGCGGGGGCTAATATCGACGACATCATGGAATGGTTCGACGGCCTTGACCGGGAACAGGTGAAGGCGGTGATTGAATTCGCCGCTCGCAGTCTCGATAAAGCTCCCGCGTTCACGCCATAGATGCTGATACTCTTCGATCAGGGAACTCCCGTGCCGATCCGGCCGTATCTTGGAGCACACACGGTTCGCACCGCTTTTCAGCAGGGGTGGGACCAACTCAGGAACGGCGAATTGCTCGCCGCCGCGGAACAGGCCGGGTTCGACCTCTTCTTGACTACCCACAAAAACATGCGCTACCAGCAGAATCTCGCAGGGCGGAAAATTGCGGTTCTAGTGTTGGGCCGGCAACAATGGCCGCAACTT
The DNA here is from genome assembly GCA_003164075.1 of Bryobacterales bacterium. The sequence goes on from PLRZ01000709.1 coordinate 8,452, forward strand.
CGGCCCCATATTCAGCGTGTTGTTGAAGCCGTCAACGCGACCAAGCCAGGCAGCTACACCGAGGTCGAAATCCCCTCGAAATAGCCCGCCTACCCACCCTCACCGCGCCGTCAGCTCGAAGCTTCCTCGCAGTCGAATATCGCGCGAAGAGGCTCCCACCAGCACGTCGAAGCCGCTGGGCTCGGCAACCCAGGCGTGCTTCGCCACACTGTAGAACGACATGGCCCGCGGATCGAGCGTGAATGTCACCGCCTGCGACTGCCCCGCGGTCAACATCACGCGGCGGAAGCCTTTCAACTCCTGCGGCGGCCTGTCGACACTCGATTTCGCCTGGTGCAGATAAAGCTGCACGACTTCCGCCCCGGCGCGCGCTCCGCTATTGCGCACCGTCATGCTCACTTGCACCCGCCTGCCGGGGCCGATCTTATCGGGCGTCACCTTCAGATCGCTATACTCAAACTTGGTATACGACAAGCCGTGGCCGAACGGGAACAACGGCTCGATGTTGCCCCGGTCGTAATGGCGATAGCCCACATAGATGCCCTCGGCGTACTCGGTATGCAGATTGTCGCCGGGATAGTGGCCAAAGGCCGGCGTGTCTTCCAGCTTGCGCGGGAAAGTGACCGGCAGTTTGCCGGACGGAGTGAAGTCGCCGAACAGCACCGAAGCGATGGCGTGGCCGCCTTCCTGCCCGCCGTACCACATCGTCAGCACCGCCGGCACCTGGTCGATCCACGCGTCCATGGCGACCGGCGATCCGGCATTGATCACCACAATGGTGTTCTTATTGGCCTTGGCGACGGCCTGGATGAGCTCGTCCTGGCCCGCCGGCAAGCTCAGCGTCTTCCGGTCGAAACTTTCCGATTCGATGGACGGAGCGTTGCCCACAACCACGATGGCGGCATCGGCCTTGGCTGCCGCGGCGGCGGCCTCCTGGCGGAGTTGCGCCTGCGCGGCGGGCGAATCCTTGCTGGTGTCCTCGCCGGGGATGGAGGCGCCCTGCGAATAGGTCACCTGCACCTGGTTGCCGGCGCGCTCGCGAATGCCCTCCAGAGGAGCGACAGCGTAAGCCGGACGCACCAGCGAACTGCCGCCGCCACCGGTGCGCGCCACCGCGGCGTTGGGCCCGAT
>PLRZ01000672.1 GCA_003164075.1 Bryobacterales bacterium
AACGCGAATTTGCGGCCCACTTCGTCGATCACATTGAGCTGGCAGACGTAGTGCCCCGGCGCCAAGCCCTTCAGAGGGAACTGGATCTGCACCGGGACGGCGTTGGGCCGCGTACCCACCAGTTTGGTGGCCTTCACCGGACCCACTTCGAAAGCCTTTTCGCCTTTCTGGTTGAAAAGGCTCATCATCACGGCCACCCGCCGGGCGTCGGCGTGCTCCGGGTCCGGGGCGGCGTCGTATACATCGAAGTCGACGTACAGGTTCTGGCCGCGGCGGAAGACTTTGCCGATGTTCGGAACTATTTTTTCGTCTCCCGTGATCAGCGGATTCGCGGTGGCGATCTTCCTGCCGACTTGTTCCGCCGAGCCCACCGCGGCTTTGAGCATCTCCCGCTGGCTGCTCCATACGATGGAGCTGGTTTTCAGCGTCATGGAATCGGCCGCCAGATCGGGCACCGTGAATTTCGCGTCGAAGATACCCATTTTGCCGGACTGCCCTTCGCGCACCAGGAAGCGCATGTGGTAGCGTCCGGGCGCGACAGTGATGCCGGCGTCGTAGTGGAAATTCCGCATGGCCAGTTTTTCGGCCTCCGTCGTGCCCAGCTTAATGTGGATGTAGTCGCGAAGCTGGCTCACCACCTGCTTGCGCTCGTCCATGACGTTCCCGATGAAATCGAACTCCGTCTCCCCACCCGATTTCCCCTTCTGCGCCAGGGCAATTACGGAACCGGGAATCTTGACCGAAATCGGCACGAAGTAAGCCGTCGGAGAGATGCGGAACCAGTCCACTGCGACCACTATGGGGATGTCGGTTGGCGGATCGGCCGACGTCAGCGCGTCCCTCAACTGTTTCTCCTTATCGTCCCCGTTGAATTTGCCCCACACCTTGTCGCCATAGTAACCGTCGCGGAATTCGAGCTTGGCGGAGGCCATGGTGGGATTCTTGAGCTTGACGGTTATCTTCCGGTACTTACCGTCCAAAGTACTGTTGGTGGTGTTGTAGCCCAGAATGTAATAACTGCGGAATTGCTCCTGCACTTGCGTGATACCCAGCGCCAGATCGTTGCTGTCGAGAAAAACTTTGCCGCCGGTGTCGGCGGCCAGAGTGGAGAGGGTTTCCTGCGAATCGTTGACGGTGGCTCGCTGCGAATTGATGGTGGAGCCGGTGAACAGACCGCTGCCGCGCGAAGAAGCCACGCTGGCCGCGCCACCGGGAGGGTCGCCCATCAGGCCGCGCGCATCCAACGGATAGATGGCGACGTTGGCCTTGGTGGCGGCATTGATGGTGGCTTCGAGCTGCGCCTGGTTGTCGATGCCGCTCTTCGAAATGCCGTCGGTGATGTAGACCAGGGCTTTCTTTTCGGGCAGCGTGGCCAGGCGCTTCACGGTTTCCTCCACCGCCGCGAGCTTGGCGTCGGTGTTGAAGATATTGAATTCGGTTTCGTCGGCGACGTATGCCGCGCCGGTATCCTGGTTGTCCGCCGAGGCGTCATCGGCCAAACCGGCGAGATCGGCGGCATCGCCGATCGGCAGGTTCTTAATGCAGTCGGTCAGAATCATGCGGTCGGCGGTGAAATCGGTCATCACCTGTACGTTAGTGGTGTAGAGCAGAATGGCCACTAAGTCCGACTTAGTCATTTTTTCTTCCAGGAACTTCAGGGCGGCGTCCTGGGCGCGGAGCTGGTCCGGAATCTGCATGTTCGAGAAATCGAAGAACATGGCCATCAGGCGCTTATCGTGGTATTGAACCTTGGTGGCGCCTTCCGATGCGATTACCTTCCTGGGCGGCGGCGGCAGTGCGTTCTTGTCTTCCAGGGACGGCGGCGGATCGGGCGGTTCCGGATCCATGGTCAGCTTCTGGTGTTCGAAGATATTCACGGTTTGCGGCTTGCCGTCTTCGAGCACGATGAAATCGTCCTTGTCGAGCGAATCGATGGCGTTGCCGGCCTTGTCCTTCACCGTCACGTCGACAATTACCACGTTGGCGTTGGTGACGAACGTCGGCCTGGCCCCCGCCGGTTGCGCGGCCACCTTGGGCGGCGCCTGCTGCCCGGCCGCCATCAGAGCTACCAGTATCACAATCCAGAGATTTCGCATGTTAGAAACTAAACCTCATCATGAGCGATACGGTCCGGGTNNGCCGATAGCCGGACCTGCAGATTCTTGCGCGTCTCGCCGAAACGCCAGGTGCGGTTCATGGCCGCGTTGAGGCTAAAGGAAGGCAGGCCGGGAATGGTGTCCACGCCGGCGTTTCCGTACTGGCCGGTGGGCGGCGTCTCAAAAGCAGCCTCGTTGAAGTAGGGAGAACCTCCGCCAAAGATGCTCGTGCCGGTAGCCTCGGCACGGTAACTGGTGCGGACACCGGAAGTATTGCTGCTGCCGTAGGACCCACCCAGCATGGCGGTATGCGGCAGGCCGGAAGCGATGCTCAAGCTGGGATTCAGAGTCCAACCGGTGAAGACCTTGGTCTTCCACCCGCCATTGCGCCACATGCCATGTATGCCCACCGGAGAGGAGAGTACCGACTGGATGGAGAGGCGGTGCCGCTGGTCGGTGCTCGACAGTCCGCGCTCGGCGGCCCGATCGTTGATGTTCTGCACCACCGATCCGCTGCCGCCTCCGTTGAATCCCGAGGCATCGTCAATGGCTTTCGAGAAGGTATAGAGCGCTACCGCCGAGACACCGCGGGTCATGCGGCGGGTGAAGCGGACCTGCGCGGCGTTGTAAATGGAATTGCCGGTGTCGGTCTCATAGATGAAACCGGAAGCATTGGTGACGGGACCATGCAGACCGGTGGGGGAATTCGGCGGAAGCTGATTGGGATTCTCGACCACGTCCAGGCGCGTTCCCTTGATGCCGATGTATTCCAGATCCACCACCAGGTTGTGAGGCAGGGTCTGCGACATAGCGATCATCCAATCCTGCGCGTAGGCCGGCAGATAGTTCTTGTCGATGGCGTAGGTATTGGTGACGGTGCCCGGCGTGGGCACGGGAGTATTGGGACACTGCGGCGACACGATAAAAGCGCATTGGACGGTCAGCCCGTTGCCGGCCTGCACCAGGGCGAGGCTGTTGGTCAAGTCCGCCGTGGTGGAGAATTGCGGCTGTCCGGCGAGGTTCCGGGCCATGGCCGAATAAGCCGCGCCGCTATAGAAAACGCTGTAGCCCCCGCGGATCACGCGGCTGTGCTTCTGGGAGGGCCGCCAGGCGAAGCCCAGACGCGGGGAAAACTCGCGCGGGTCGGCATTTACCAGCGCGTTGGGAAATCGGCCGGTGAAAGGACCGTCGAGAATGGCGGCGGGCGGGCATCCAGCCGCGGCGCTGACGTTGGTGGCCACGGCGGCCGCGCCCACCGGGCAGGCCAGCGTCATGCTGGAATTGAGATCGAGCGTGGCCATCTGGCCGTGCAGTTCGGTATAAGGCGAGAAATACTCCCAGCGCAGGCCGACGTTCAAAGTAAGCCCGCGGCTTACGCGCCAGTCGTCCTGCGCAAACGCGTTGGCGGCCCAGCCGCGGTAATAGAGGTTGGAATCGTTCACCCGCAAGGTGGAGTTCTGCGGATACCCCAGCAGATAGTCGGCGAAATCGAACCCCGTATCGGGGATCGCCGTTCCGGTGGAGTCATAACCCCTGGTGAGCAAGCCGTTAAAACTCTCGGTGCCGCCCGAGTTCTGGTAAGACAGGGAATTCTGCTGCATGCGCCGGTAACCGCCGCCGAAGGAAAGGTTGTGGTTACGCTTGTAGATGTAAGTGACGGTGTCGGTGAGCGCNNACGATTCCCAGCTCATTCGCGACATTTATCTTATTGGCAAAGTACGGGTCGGTGCGGCTGATATTGCGGCTGAAGGTAAGGCTGGCGTTGTTGTTGAATCGCGGTTTGAAAATGTGCGTCCAACCCACGGTAGAGCTGAGCCCGTAGCCGCTGGAGGTGTCCTTATAGCCGAATAGTTCCTGGCTGGTGGAGCCGTTGAAACTGAATTGCTGATTGAAATTGAGCGTGTTCTTGCTGTTCACGCGGCCGTTCAGGCGCACCGCGAACGACCGGGAGTGGGTCGGATTGGACGGCGAGATGTCGTAGTTCTGAACGATGTTTCCGGCCGTCGGCGGAGGGATGTATTGCAGGAGGGCCGTCGACACCCGGCTGATGCGCGGCGAGGGGATGATATTGCCGGGGAAGGGCGAGCCGCTCAGCGGGTCATAGATCGTGACCGGCACGTAGGTGGCAACACCATTGACCGACTGCTTCACCACCGCATTGGAGAAATCGCCCCCGCGTTCGGCCAAAGTGGGAACTTCGGAAACCTGGGTAGTGCCGGTGCGCCCCTGGTTGGTGCTGAAGTTGAGATAGAACTGCCATTTGGGATTAGGAACGTTGTAGAGCTTGGGAATGCGCAACGGTCCGCCGAAATTACCGGTGATGGTTTCGCGGGCCGAGGACGGCTTGGTCTGATTCTGCCCGTTCAGCGAATACGGCGCCGCGTTGAGAGCGGAATTAGTCACGTTCACAGCGATCGAGCCGGAATAGGGCGATTGCGGCGCGTTGCGCCCGCGCCGGTTGCCGATGGAAGCGAATTGTCCATTGAAGGGCCCGCGTCCGCCGCGGCCACCTGCACCGCGTCCCCCTCCAGCGCCGCCACCGCGTCCGCCACCGCCCCGTCCGCCGCCGCCTGCACCGCCGCCACCTGCACCACCGCGTCCGCCGCCGCCGCCAGGACTACCGGGGGCGCCACCAAGTCCGAACCCGCCGCCGCTCGCATCGGCGCCGAATCCGGCATCCGCACCGGCCGCGCCGAATCCGCTCATGCCCAAAGGATCCCCACCGTTGCCGCCCAGGCTAGCGCCCAGCGACATCAATCCGAGATCGCCGCCGGGACCGCCGGGACCGCCGCGGCCTCCACGGCCGGCCATCTGCATGCGCATCTGCTGTTCGTCCGAAGCCATGCCCAAACCACCGCTGGTGCTGCCATTCACCATGAAGGCGTCGGAAGTATCGGCCCCGGCGATGTCGGGAGCGTCATTGACTGCCATGGCCAGCGCTTGGGTGCCCGCGTCGGTAGCGGTGACGTCCGCGTTTTGAAAGGCGGGCTGTCCGGCCTGCGGTTGAGGGCCCCTGCCGCCCCGTCCCGGCTGTCCCTGCCCCTGACCGTACCGTCCCCCGCCTCGGCCGGTGCGTGCCGTCGGCGCGGCCGCCGGGGCAGCAGGTGTAGCCGCCGGCGGTGTGGGCGTGGCAGGCTCGGGCTTCTTAGTCGCGGTGGGCGCCGGCTTGGCAGGCTCCACGGGTTCACCCGGCCGGGGCATTTCCAAAGTCCAATCCCGGCTGGTGAACTGGTCCGTGACGGTGACCGGGGTGGTCAACGTCTTGAAGCCGAACATACTGACTTCGATTTCCCAGACTCCCGGTGTGAGGTCCATGGAATAGCGGCCATTCTCATCGGTATAAGTGACCAGCTTGGCGCCTCCCTGCCGGGCGGTAATGGTGGCCCCGGGAATAAACTGATCCGCGGCCCGGACGGTCCCGCTATGTTCCACCGCAAAGAGCAGTCCCGGGGCTAGCAGGGATATGGCAAGTATAAGAAAACGCATCAGAAGGCTCTGCCTTTAATTGCTTTCCGGGTGGGTTTTAGTTCGCTTTTCTCGGCGCTTCCCGGTTCCTGATAGATGCTTCCGGCACTGGCAAATGTTACAGGAGATCCCCGATGGCCGTGGTTTCACCGCCTACCCCACCTCCGAAGCTCTCACCAGGAAGCGGCTGGGCCGGCGAGAGTGCCGCCGGTAAGCTCAGAGTTCCGGATGTCGGCCGGGGATTTCGGATAGTTGGGGAAATTGACCCGAGCCATGACGTGGGGCAGACTAAAGAGGTACTTGCAAAAATGGCGGGTTCTCGATTTACGAGCCAAAACAAAAAGCTCTGAAATTGTTTGGGAGAGGGCTGTCTTCCCGGTAGAATATTGTTTTCTAAGACAAGATTCGTTCGGAAAAGACAACCCTATGCCTAGCTTACTTCAACTTCTCAGCCAGTTTGCAAATGTTTTCCAGAGTCAGTTGTTTCCTGCCATGGAGGAAGCCCTAGGACCTTTGAGTGGGACCCACCAGAAGTTCGCTAAGACTTTAGGCATGCTGGAGTTGGATGGATTCGTGATGATTCAGCACGGTCGCGGGCGCCCAGCCCATGATCGCGGGGCGATAGCCCGCGCCTTTGTTGCCAAGGCCATTTGGAATTTGCCCACGACTCGGGCCATTTTGGATCGGCTGCAGAGCGATGCGGTAATGCGACGAATGTGCGGGTGGGAGTCCGCAGCGGTGATACCGGATGAGACGGTCTTTTCGCGAGCCTTCGCAGAGTTCGCCCACAATGAGTTTGGCCAAAGAGTCCATGCGGCGTTGATCGAGAAGACTCAAGGAGAAAGGCTGATCGGCCATATCAGCCGCGATGCTTCGGCGATTGAGGGACGGGAGAAGCCCACGCCAAAACCAAAGCCTGAGCCCACTGTCGACGTCTCGCCGGCCAAGCCCAAACAGCGGCGGAAAGCTGGAGAACTGAAACCGTTAGAGCAGATGAAACGGACGGAACGACAGGCCTCGGGAAGGATGACGCTGCCGGAGATGATCGCTGAGTTGCCACGGGCTTGCGATGTGGGATGCAAGACGAATAGCGCTGGGCACAAGTCGTCGTGGGTCGGCTATAAGCTGCATTTGGATGTGGCGGATGGCCCAATTCCGATCACCTGCCTGCTCCCATCGGCCTCCCTGCATGACAGCCAAGCGGCAATCCCTTTGGCGGAAATGACGGCCCAACGGGTAACCAACCTATACGATCTGATGGATAAAGGCTACGAAAGCATTCACATCGAGCAGCACAGCGAAAAGCTAGGCCACGTGCCGATCATCGATCGGCAGAAACGGAACGCGGACTCGGTGGAGATGGCACCCCATCAAGCGGCGAGGTTCCGAGAGCGGACGTCGGTGGAACGGGTGTACGCACGGCTGAAGGACGAATTCGGCGGGCAAACCGTGCGGGTGCGAGGAGCAGCCAAAGTGATGGCGCATCTGATGTTTGGGATTCTGGCCCTCACCGTAGATCAACTTCTGCGGTTGAGTCCAGCAACCTAAGAGGGCAGAGATTGTCGACAATACGAAGGCGGGAAAATCAAGAAGGGGAGGTGCGAACGCGCAGTCGATCTGCGTTAATTGCGTTGCATTGTGCCGGTCGATTTACCTTCACCAGGCACATCCGCCGGTCCCCGGCTGTCAAGCGAGCGTTATTTTTGCAAGTACCTCTTCAGTCTGCCCCACCCCCCGCTCAGCGTAATTCCATGAGATCAGGAGTTCTGAAGCTGGCGCCGGCGTTTCAGCGACTTGAGAGGCGGGGCGCGGCATAGCTCCAGGCGATGCGTTCCTGTTCCAGCCGCACGTTGACGCCCCACCGCTGCTCCTTCAGCCCGCGATAGACTTCCTGCTCCGCGGCACCGAGCATGGGAAGCACGCCGGTGGAGCATTGCTCCTTCTCATGGACCCAGAGATCGCGATGCAGCAGCATCGTCTCTTCATCCATCAGCACCGATTCGAGACCCGGCAAGCTGGCGCGGGCCGAGGCCAGAATGGCGAACCCGTGGGTGTCCAGATCGCCCCAGTAGATGCATCGGGCGCTCGCGACCCAGGGCAAGCGCGCCAATGCGCCGGCTCCGTAACCCAGCCCCATGAAGACCACCGATCCCGGGTGCTCGCCAAAGGCCAGCCCGGTTTGCAGGTTCTCGACAATGAAGACGCGTTCGGCCGGCAGGTCCAGCTCGGCGAGATCTTCCAGGCGGGCCG
>PLRZ01000216.1 GCA_003164075.1 Bryobacterales bacterium
CCTCTGCCCCAAGGAAGACGAGGCGTTCGCGCATTTCCTGTCAGCTTTCCCTGGATTTTACTCAGCGCCTCCGCGTCTGCGCGGTGAGATTTGTTCCACCGGAAATTACGCAAGTACTTCCCGCAAGCGACAGCGCACTCTCCGCGCTCTCTGCATCCTCTGCCCCAAGGAAGACGATGCGGTCTCCCGTTTCCTGTCAGCTTTCCCTGGATTCTACTCAGCGCATCCGCGTCTCCGCGGTGAGATTTGTTCCACCGGAAATTGCGCAAGTACTTCCCGCAAGCGACAGCGCACTCTCCGCGCTCTCTGCATCCTCTGCCTCAAGGAAGACGATGCGGTCTCCCGTTTTCTGTCCGCTTTCCCTGGATTTTACTCAGCGCCTCCGCGTCTCCGCGGCGAATCCTACCCCACCCGAAACTGCGCCCTGGGATCGCGCGCGATTTGCGCGAAGGCCAGCGTAGGCTCGTGCGAAAAGGCGCACCACCATTGGCCCTCCGCGGCGGCCATCAGCCATCGAACCTTGCTGTCGATCGTCTCCACCGGGCTCAGGTCGAAGGCGGCCACCCACGCGGGCTGCACGTGCGCGGCGGTAGGCACGAGGTCGGAGAAAAAGCAGAAGGTCCGCCCGCCGCTTTCCGCCGTGACGACCATCATGTCGCGATTGTGCCCGGGAGCGCGCCGCATCCACACGCCCGGCGCCACTTCATGGTCGCCATCCACCAGGGTCATCTGCCCCGATTCCACCAGCGGATCGTAATTGGCGTCGAGATAGCTCGCGGCGTCGCGCACGTGCCGCTCGTGCGCGTGCTGCCACTCGCCGCGCGAAGCCACATAGCGCGCTCGCGGAAAGGCCGCAACCACGCGGTCGCCGCGCAGGATGGTGTTGCCGCCGACGTGGTCCCAGTGCAGATGGCTGTTTACCACGATGTCGATCGATTGCGGATCCACTCCGCGCCGCGCGAGCGCCTCGGGCAGCGACCCGGTGACCGCTGGAACGTTCATGAAAGCGCGCGCGCGGGCGTCGCGTTTGTCTCCCAAGCCGGTCTCAATCAGGATATTGTGGCTGCCGGCGCGGATCAGGTAGCAATTGAAGGACACGGCGATCCGGTTCAAATCGTCGGGTTGCATCTTGCGGCTCCAGAGGGTCTTCGGAACCACACCGAAAAAGGCGCCGCCATCCCACCAATGGATGGCATCGTTCACCCGTGCGACCTCGAAATCACCAACCGCGATGGTCTCCAGACCGGCGGACTGCATGCGGGCGCCGGCTCAGCCCTTCACCAGTTTGCGGCCGCGTTCGAACAGGTCGGCGGCGTCGTCCACCAACTGCCGTCCGCGGTCGAACATGTCCTTGCTGGCTTCCACGATGCTGTTGCTGGTGTCGGTCACCGCGTCTTTGCTCTGCTGCACTTTTCCCGCCAGGTACTGGCGGGTTTCTTTGCCGCTTTTCGGGGCATAGAGGATAGCAACGGCCGCGCCGATGAAAGCACCGGTCAAAAACCAAGCCACGTTGCCGGCCAGAAGGGACTCCGATTCCTGATTCTGCTGATTATCTTCCTGCGACATCTTTTGGGTGCTCCTTCCACATTCTGCGATATCCTGAACCTATGGCGCAAGATCCCGAAGAGGAACAGCCCCTGGAGGAGGGTTTCGTCGACACCTCGGCTGAACTCGACATGGTCCCGTTGTACCGTTCCTCCACCGTGGATGCCGGCATCGAGGCGGATATCCTCCGCGGCATTTTGGATTCCCACGACATTCCCTCGCTAAAGTCGCGCGCCATGGGCTACCCGTCGCTGGGCTTCGAAGTGCTCGTGCCCAGGGAGAATCTGCGCGATGCGGAGCGGTTGATCGAAGAAGCCAAGGCGGCTGGACCGGCGGCTGCACTGGATGCGGAACGTGCCTGGGAAGAGGACCGGTAGGCACTGGCCGGAAAAGTCCCGGGTGAAGGGTGCGGAAGCTGCGATCTGCGACAATCCCTTAGTTCAACCGCACCACCCGGGGGCCTCTGGTACAATACTTACCATCGATTGACGGTGCGGGGGAAATACATTATTTCTATCCCACCGATTGATTATTTTGACTTGGTCCGCCCGGTCAGGCGCGGTCCGGCATTTATGGATTTCGACCAGCTCCACACGTTTCTCGAAATTGTCCGGCTGAAGAGCTTTTCCAAAGCCGCGCAGACGTGCTACCGCACGCAGCCGGCCATCAGCGCCCAAGTCCGGCAACTGGAGCAGGAACTCCGCGCGGAATTGTTCGAGCGTTTCGGCAGCCGCATTTCGCTGACTACCGCCGGCCGGATTTTCGCCGAATATGCCGAACAGATCCTGGAACTGCGGCGGCGGGCGCAGGATTCCATCGCCGAACTGGAGAGCAATCCGCGCGGCGAACTGGTGATCGCCGCCAACGAAGCTACCTGCATTTACCTGCTTCCCGGAGTCTTTTCGGTTTACAAGAAACTCTTCCCGGCGGTGCAGTTGCAGTTGGACCGCTCCTACGGCTCCCGCGTGGTGGACGCTGTCATGGACAATACCGCCGACTTCGGGATGACCCAGTTGCCGGTCGACGAGAAGCGGCTGCAGGTGGTCCCCTTCTATCGCGATGAAATCCGCTTGATCGTTCCGGCCAACCACGCGTTGGCGAATTACAAAAGCGTGAAGCCGGAGGACGTGACGCAGTGCGTTCTGCTGCTTCCACGGATGGGAAAAACGCGGACCCGGCTGAACGCCTGGCTGGAAACTGTGGAAGAAGACCTCAGCGTTTCCATGGAACTGGATTCCACGGAAATGATGAAGCGGTTTGTGCTGGCCGGCATGGGTGTGACGTTTCTGGCAGTCTCCAACTGCCGCGAGGAGATCGCCGCCGGCAAACTGCACGCGCTGCCGCTGGCTCCGGAACCGATGTGGCGCCGCCTGGGCCTGATCTACCGCAAAGATAAGGCGCTGTCCAAGGCCGCGCTGGCGTTCATCCAGATCGTGATGGAACACGTGGGAAATGAGGAGGGCGGCGTGGAGAAGCCGCCGGCTCCGCGGGCGGTGGCCTGGTGACCTGCCCCCACTGCCGCAAGGAATTCGCCGCCAGCGCGCCCAGTTGCCCGCACTGCGGAACGCGCAATCGAACCGCCTCCGGAGTGTTCCAGACGTCTACCGTTTTGATTTCCGCGGAAGGAACGGACCGCGTGTACCGGTCGGTGGAAGAGGTCCCGGCGCGGCTGCGCAACCGCCTCTTGAAGACCACCAATGGCGCCAACTCCGCCACCATTCTGATTGCCGACCGCAAGGGGCGCCAGGAAATCGACAAGGCCATGCGCAAGTTGCCCGGCCCGGCGCAGAGGCGGCTGGTGCATTCCGTTTTGAGCGGCGCGCAGCCGGTGAATCCGCTGGCCTGGCTTACGCCGGTCCTCCGAAAGTGGATTGCCGCCGTGATCGCGCTGCTGGCGGTGCTCGTCGCCGTGGCGGTGTTCTTCTATCGCGTGAAATAGTCGGGCCAGCCGGGGTGCTTACACGTTTTCGGGATTGGTGGCGGAAACCGCTCCCTAACGGTCAATGCCGCATAGT
>PLRZ01000130.1:0-2787 GCA_003164075.1 Bryobacterales bacterium
ATGGGATGATTCGCTTTGGGACTGCTCCTCAACTTCAATGTCGTTCCGATCAAGAGCGGCATCACGCGCATCGTCAACGGACTCAAAGAATGATCTCTCGCGAAGTCGCCAAGGAAACGCCCTCATCCGCTGGTAAGCTGACCGTAGGGCCACTTTTTCGGGGCCCCAGTCCCCGAAAAAGCATAGCTCGCTTCTGTCGCGAAAGGCACTTCAAATGGCAAGAACCGCTTGCTGGCGGGGTGCCCTCTGGGCCGGGCTCGGAAAACACTGCGATGATTCCACGGGACTTGTTACCGAGCCGCGACCGCCAGGGACCGCCAGGGAGCGGTGCTGCTCCGCCGCACGGCAGTGTCGCGACAGAAACCCGTTAGGCCCGCTGCTTGAATTGGATCGAGCGAAGGCGAGCACCGCCTGCCCCACCTGCGGCCTCACTGCAAATTCCCCGACGTAAAAGGAGTTCTCACTCTGGCCGGTTTGCGGAATTTGAGAGAAATTCCGCCCTTTGCGCGCACTTCTGGGGAAGATGTCGCGTTGTCTAATCCTCGGAGTCCTGGTATTCAGGGCGGCCTGGGCCCAGGCGCCTGCTTATAGCGCCGCTGAAATCGTGAATGCGTCGAACTATGCATCCGGACCTTTTGCGCCGAATTCCGTACTGGCTATCTTCGGATCCAACTTGTCCTGGTTGACTTACGCCATGGGAGTCAACGACATCATTGCCAGTACGTTGCCCACCGAACTCGCAGGGGTAGAGGTGTATGTCGACGACTCCCCGGCGGGGGTGCTGTATGTCTCGGAATCGCAAATCAACTTCATCGTTCCGGTCAACGAAATCGCCGGGGACGTCACGGTTCGCGTGGCCAGGGAGGGCGTGTCCGGTCCGGAGGTTACCGTGACGCTGGTAAACGCCGCTCCCGAGCTGTTCGGCGATGGCACGGGATATGCCATCGCCACGCACGCCGATGGCACCCTGCTCACCAGCGCTTCGCCGGCACAAGGCGGGGAAATCGTAGTAATTTACGCCACGGGGATGGGCGCCACCGAACCGAATCAGGCGATTCCCCAGTCGGCCGCGCCTGTGGTGGGGCTGGCCAGTCTTTCCGTCTCTTTGGATGGCGTCGTCTTGCCCTCTTTCCGCATCAAGTACGCCGGGGCAACGCCGCTTTCGGCGGGGCTGTATCAAATCAATCTCGAAATTCCCCAGGACACGGGGACGGACCCGGTCATCCAGGTGACCATGGGGACGCAGTCGAGCGCCGCGCTGCAAATCGCGGTCGAATAGATCCGCAAGGCAACTTTTTGCGTCCGGATGGCGTTCCTGGAGATAGGCTAGAATCGATTCAGGAGACTGCATGTTCCTACGGCCTATTGTTGCATTGACGTTTCTGGCCGGTGGCCTGGCGGCGCAAGACCCGCAGGCAGCCCCTCCGCCAACCACGGCGCCCAAGGCCGACGGGTACACCCTGGACCCTGGAACCAGAGTTCCTCTGAGCCTGATCAACAGCATCAGCACCAAACACTCGCTGCAGGGCGACCGCGTATACCTGGAGACGGCCTTTCCGGTGCTCGCCAACGGGCGCATCGTCATTCCCGTGGGCAGTTGGGTGGCCGGTACGGTGACGGAAGTGAAGAAGCCCGGACGGGCGAAGGGCCGCGGCGAGTTGTACATTCGTTTCGACACGCTCACCCTGCCCAACGGCGTGACGCGCGATCTGCGGTCGCGGATGGACAGCATGGACGCCAGTTCCACCGGCGAGTTGGATCGCTCCGAAGGTAAAGTGAAGAGCGAAGGCAACAAGGCCGGCGACCTGAAAACCGTGGCGGAGACCACCGGAGCGGGAGCCTCAGTGGGCGCCATCGCCGGCAATGCCGCCGGACACGGCATGATGGGACTGGGCGTGGGAGCCGCGGCCGGCGCGGCCGGCGGCTTGATCTACACGCTGGTCTCGCGCGGTCCGGATGCGGTGATTGCCAAGGGTTCGACAGTGGAGATGGTGCTCGACCGCCCCATCGTTTTCAACGAGAACGATGTGAACTTCACCAACGCGCCGCCGCGCCAGAATCCACCGGCAAGCGTGGACAAAGGCGGCGATTAGGGGCGCGCTGCAAATTCCACGACATCAGGAGTTCTGAGCTTCCGAAAGAGCCGCCGGGGTGACGCCATTAACGGTAACACCCTCCACCTGGCGGCAGTGCGTCGAGGCCGGGGAGCGTTTCCGCCGCACGGCCAATTCCGCGCCGGAACTCATCGTCTGTAATCTGGCCGACGGTTCCTGCGAGTTCGTAAACGATACCTGGCTCCAGTTGGGCGATGGCTGGCAGCAGGTAGTTCACCCGGGACATGGGGAAAGGTTCCTGAGCCTGTACTGGGAAGCGCTGCAGAAGGCGAGCGTTTCAATCTTCAGAACTTCTGATGTTGCCCCGCAATTTCAAACNNAATTCCACGGCGTCAGGAGTTCTGACCTTCGGGCTCACTGCAAATTCCACGACATCAGGAGTTCTGATCTTCGCGTGCCTTTGCTCCGCCACGACGGCCTTTTCCGCTGGATGGAGACTTCCGGGGCTCCGCAAGCCCTGAAAGATGGCAGTTTTGCAGGCTTCGTAGTGTCTTTCTGACAAAACGAAAAAGGCGCGAGTCCGATTTCGGACTCGCGCCCCCGGTAAAGCTCCCTCGCTCTACGTCAGCGTCCAGCCCTTGCGGAGCGTGGGCCGCAGGTACTTATTGGCGTCGGCGTTGTTGGTGATCCGCATCTTCGCGGGGTCGTACTCGATCTTGCCTTCCACCCGCAG
>PLRZ01000130.1:2851-8761 GCA_003164075.1 Bryobacterales bacterium
AACAGGCTGCCGTCGGGCTTGGGCATCCGCACGTTGGGGTCCTGGAGGACCGGCTGAAAGGTTGCATAGTCGAAAACCGATCCTACAAACCCGGTGTTCCGTGGCGGGGCTGGCCGAGCCGCGGGAGTTGCGGGTGCGCCGGCCGCAGGGGGCGCACCGGCCGCGCCTCTTCCGGCGCCTGCTCCACGGCCTCCGCGACCACCGCGGTTGGGAGTCGGCAGGTCGCCCAGGTACTCGCCCTTGGGCACGCCTTGGATCTCCGGGTTCTCCGTCAACGCGTCATACCAGAACAGCTTCACCGGGGGCATGTTGCCGCGGGCGGGGAAATCGAACCGGATGACCGATTTCTTGGGGAACATGAAATCGCTGGCGCCTTCCTTCTTGATGCACTCCACGCTGGACGGGGCGCCCAGCTTCAACGCCAGGTTGGGAGCGCCCAGAATGTGGCACGCCATGTCGCCCAGCGCGCCGCAGCCGAAATCGTAGAAACCGCGCCAGTTGAAAGGCTGGTAGAAATTCCCGTACTGGTTGGGGTAACCTGCGCCGCCCACCGTGAACGGGCGAGGCATGGCGCTGCCCAGCCAGAGATCCCAATCCAAGCCCTCCACCACCGGCGTGGGGTCCGGAATCTTGGTAATGCCCTGCGGCCACATGGGCCGGTCGGTCCAGGCATGCACTTCCGTGACATTGCCGATTTCGCCCGCCCAGATCATCTCCGCGGCTTGCCTTGTGCCTTCGTTGGAGTAGCCCTGGTTGCCCATCTGGGTGGCGACTTTGTATTTATTGGCCACCTCCGCCATCTGGCGCGCTTCCCACACCGTGCGGACCAGCGGTTTCTCCACGTACACGTGCTTGCCGCGCTCCATGGCCCAGATGGCCGCCGTGGCATGCATGAAATCGGGGATGGCGACAATGACGGCGTCAATGTCCTTTTCCTTGTCGAGCATCTTACGGAAGTCTTTGTACTTGACCGCCTTTTCGTATTGCCCGAAGGTCCGCGCGGCCGACTTATCGTCTACGTCGCACAGCGCCACAATGTTTTCCGACGAGCAGCCGTTGATATCGGCGGAAGCTCTTCCGCCCGCGCCGATCGAAGCTATATTGAGCTTTTCGTTGGGTGACTTGTATCCCAGTCTGGGCAGCGAACCGGAGCTGCCGAATCCGCCGCTCGGGACCGCGCCCGCCAGCAACGAGCCATAAAAGAAGTACCGCCTCGTGAATGCCATAGCAACCTCGCGTCCATAATACCTCCAGGCACGCGGGATTGCACGGTATGCGGAGCGATTCTAGCGCTTCGGGACGGAAACCCGGATGTTGCGGAATCGCAGGCCGCCGGTGTGGTCGCCCTGGATGTAAAATGTGCCCGGTTCGCCTTCGTTGGCGTCCAGCGCCCCGCCGGTGATGCCGGGAATTTCCTTGCGGTCGATGGTCAGCATGCCGTCGTGGACGATGGTGACGGTGCGGCCCACCAGGGTGATATCGAACGTTTCCCACGTGCCTGGTTTGCGGGGCACGGTGACGGCGGGCGTCAGGAATCCGTAGATGGAGCCGATGCGGCGCTCGGGGGGATTCTTGTCGAGCGGTTCGTATTCAATCTGAGTCTCGTAGCGGCCACGGAGGTAGAAGCCGCTATTGCCATCGTCGGGGCAGTTGAACTCGACGTGCACTTTGAAGTCGTCGAACTTGCGCGTGCCTCGCAGATTAGCGCCGTGTGCTTTGTTCAGAAGTTCGCCGTTTTCCACTACCCAGTTGTTATGAGCCGGGTCGGTAGGCTCCCAGCCGGTCAGATCCTTGCCGTTGAACAGCGGTTCGGGATCGGTCCAGGCGGCCGGCGGGTCGCGCTTCAGTGAGGGTGCGCGCACGCCGGTCAAGGCGACTGAATCGCTGCCCCGTTTCTGCACTCCGGTCAACTTATCGCCCGCGGCGTCGAGTTCCCAACTCATGGCTGGATTCTTCTGGGTGGCGGCGTCGATGTGGAGGGTCAGATGCCACCCATCGAGCTTAAAATTCTTAAGCTGGCGAACGTTGCCTCCGGTGGGCTGGAACCAGATCTCGAGCGCGCCATCTTTTTCGGTGACGCCGAGCCAATTGGCGCGTTGGGGAGCGGTATTGAAATCCCACCGTCCGACGAACGGGGACGGGCCTTTTTGTGCGAACGCAGGCAGCAGGCAGACGGCGCTGGCCAGCAGGGTAGCGGCAAATCGCTTCATATCGCATAGTGTTACACGGCGCGGGGACGAGTGGAAGGGCGGATGCGAACAGAAATTGCTACGTGGAGAACCGCGTGTCCCTATTCGCCGGCGATCGCCAGGATCTGCTCTTCCAATCCCGGCGAGACAAAGAAACGGGCACGAGTGCGCAACGCCTCCACCTCAGGCTTAACGGTTCGGATCTGGCCGTCTTTCTTGGCGCGCAGTAGTAATCCGAGAACGCCGTGACCCGCAGTCCGAGGCGTTCGGCTGCTGTGCGGCCAGCCCTTTCGTCCAGCGAGACCAGATCGGCGGACAATTCCAAAGCCAGTGCGATGGCTTCCGCTTCACCGGGATCGAGACTCGCTTCGAGTACGCGTGCGACGTTGCTGGTCCCGGAGTATCTGCGGCCTGATCCAACCGTCGGCAAGGCCCTGCTGGACGGCCTTTGACGCTTCCGCGTGAGAGAGCCGATCAAGTTCCTGCTTGACGGCGGCGGGAATTCGGATCTGGGCGAACCGCGTTTGCAGAAGACCTAGCCGGCCAATGATTGGCGAGGTATTACTCACTACGGGCATAGGCGACGTCTTGCGCGAGGTCTCCATCGCCATAGTGCCTCGCTATTCCCCGCTGCCCCACCAACTCACCGAAGAGCATCCGGTTCATTTCCGCGAGTTCGGCGGCCTTTCCCAGTGAGAGTGCTCCTTGAGCGTAGAGAGCGAGGGCGAGTTCGGTCCGGAGGCGCTAGCGATCTCTCCGTCCGGAATGCGGAGGCATTGGAGCACCGAGTCCGGGATATGCAACGTCATCCCCATGACCACAGCGTACCGCTCCTTGCCCCAGGAAAGCCAATTCCGGCAACCGCATGGGCGGTGCTGCCCCGTCGCCCGCCGCACGGTTGTAAAATGCGGTATCTATGCGCAAAGTCAAGTGGGGTATCCTGGGCGCTGCCAAAATTGCCAGGCAGCGCGTGATTCCGGGCATGCAAGCCGGCGATCTGTGCGAAGTGACTGCCATCGCCTCACGCGACATGGCCAAAGGGGAAGCCGCCGCCGCCGAGCTCGGCATTCCGAAACTCTACGGCTCGTACGAGAAACTGCTGGCCGATCCCGAAATCGAAGCGGTCTATATTCCGCTTCCCAATCATCTGCACGTGCCGTGGTCCATTCGCGCCGCCGAGGCCGGGAAGCACGTGTTGTGCGAAAAGCCGATCGGCATGAATGCCGCGGAAGCGCGCGAGCTGATGGCCGTTCGCGACCGCACGGGCGTGGTCATCGGGGAAGCCTTCATGGTGCAGACGCACCCGCAGTGGGCTCGCATGGTGGAACTGGTGCGCGGCGGACGAATCGGGCAGTTGCGCGGCGCCATCGGAGCGTTCGGCTATTTCAATGTCGACCCCGGGAACGTCCGCAATATTCTGGCGTGTGGCGGCGGGGCGCTGATGGACATCGGGTGCTACCCCATCAAGACTTCGCGCATGGTATTCGGCGAGGAGCCCGTGCGCGTATCAGCCACGATGGAGCGCGACGCGAGCCTGACCGGCGTGGACGTGCTGACCTCGGCGATCCTGGAATTCCCGTCGGGGACCTGCATCTTCACGTGCAGCATGCAGCTCGCGGCGCACCAGATGATGCGCTTCTACGGCACCAAGGGGTTCATCGCTCCGGAGATTCCGTTCAACGCGACGCCGGGTGGGACATCACGCATCACTATCGACGACGGCCGCGATTTAAGCGGCGGTGGCGCGGTGGTGGAAGAATTCGCGGCGTGCGACCAATACACGCTGCAGGGCGACCAATTCTCGCGGGCGGTGCGGGAAGGCGGACAGCCGCCGGTGCCGCTGGAAGATTCCCTCCGCAATATGGCGGTGATTGACGCGATTGTGCGGGCGGCGGAGACCGGTGGGTGGGTGAGGCCGGCGGAGTTCCTGGGAGGGGTATGATAGATCCGGGTGGTCTACCCCAATATCCCATCGATCCGCGCCAGTTCCTCCGCCGAGAAGCCTAGCTTCTGCAATGCCGCGACATTCTGCTCCACCTGCTCCACGCTGCTGGCGCCGATCAACACGCTGGTGATCACGTCGTCCCGCAGTACCCATGCCAGCGCCATCTGCGCCAGCGATTGGCCGCGCTCGCGAGCCAGTTCCTGCAGCGCGCGCGCTTTCGATACGTGCGCTTCGTCCACTTCGTCCGCCTTGAGGAAGCCGGTCGGTTTGGAGGCGCGCGAGCCGGCCGGGATGCCGTTCAGGTAGCGATCCGTCAACAGGCCCTGGGCCAGCGGACTGAAGGCAATGCCGCCGATTCCGCCGGTCTTCAGGCGCTCCAGCAAACCGCCCTCGCTCCAACGCACGAACATGGAGTATTTCATCTGGTGGATCAGGCACGGCGTTCCCAGACGGCGCAGGATTTCGGCGGCCTTGGCAGTCCGCTCGGTATCGTAATTGGAAATGCCGGCGTAGAGCGCTTTGCCGGAACGGACGGCCTGGTCGAGCGCCATCATGGTCTCTTCGAGCGGCGTCTCCGGGTCGGGACGGTGAGAGTAGAAGATATCCACGTACTCCAGTCCCATGCGGTGCAGGCTCTGGTCCAGGCTGGCGAGCAGGTACTTGCGCGAGCCCCAGTTTCCATACGGGCCGGGCCACATATCGTAGCCGGCCTTGGTGGAAATGATCAGTTCATCGCGGTATGGGACCCAATCCTGGCGGAAGAGCAGTCCGAAATTCTGCTCCGCGGAGCCATAGGGAGGGCCGTAGTTGTTGGCCAGGTCGAAATGGGTGATCCCCAGGTCGAACGCGCGCCGCAGCATCGCGCGACCGTTTTCCAGCGTGTCGACACCTCCGAAATTGTGCCAGAGACCGATGGAAACGGCGGGTAACAGCAGGCCGCTCGATCCGCAGCGGCGATAAGGCATGTCCCGGTAACGGGTAGCGTTGGCGATGTACATAGATCACTATCGTATCCGACGGCGCGCCGCGTGGGGATACAATGATTGTGGATATTGGGAGCTGTAACTATGGAAANNCCAAGTTCGGCTGCGGCGAAGCCCTGTGCGGCGCCTGCACCGTGATCGTGAATAAACAGGCCGTCCGGTCCTGTTCCACCGCGGTCAAAGACGTGGCCGGCAAGCAGGTGTTGACCATCGAAGGCCTGGGGCAGAATGGGCTGCACGCCATCCAGCAGGCCTTCCTGAAGCACCATGCGTTCCAGTGCGGATACTGCACGCCGGGGATGATTTTGACCGCCTACGCGCTGCTTCTCCAGACACCGAAGCCTTCGGAAGAGCAGATTACGCGGCACATGGAGGACAACCTGTGCCGCTGCGGTGCGCATGTGCGCATCGTGGAGGCAATTCAGGAAGCCGCCGGCGCGGCCAAGGGAGGTGTGTAATGGTAGTCAATCGCCGTGGATTTTTGGCAATTGCGGGACCGGGATTGTTCGTATTCTTCGGAGGGGAGCGGGCGAGCGCCTACCAGCAGGAGCCCGGCCGGATACCCGCCCGCACCGCCGCGGCGGCCGACTTCAACGCCTACCTGCGCATCGGCGCGGATGGCCGCGTCACCTGCTTCGCCGGCAAGGTCGAACTGGGGCAAGGCTGCGGGACGCTGCTATCCGAGATTCTGGCGGAAGAACTGGACGTGGCCTACGAGCAGGTGGACGTGGTGCTCGGCGACACCGATTTGTGCCCTTATGACATGGGCACGTTCGGGTCGATGACCACTCCG
>PLRZ01000089.1:0-27067 GCA_003164075.1 Bryobacterales bacterium
CCAAGCTAAGAACACCCTCGGCTCTCTATTGGACCGCGTAGAGCGGGGTGAAGAAATCGTGATCACGAGACACGGCAAACCCGTCGCTCGTTTGGTTGCCAGCACTACTGGTATTGATCGCGCGAGGGCGAAGGCGGCCGCGGAGCGCATTCGTGCCCGTGCGGAACACCTGTCGTCTGAACGTTTCGATTGGGGGGCTCTCAAGACCGATCGCGACCAGGGCCGGCCTTGAGTTTGGTTATCGACAGTTCCGTCACTCTTGCCTGGATCTACTCCGCCGAAACCACGGAAGAGGTCTCTGTGGTCTTTGCGCGAGTTGTAGAATCCGGGGCGTGGGTTCCGGCGCTCTGGCGACTGGAGGTTGCCAACGTTCTCGAAATGGGCGTTCGAAAGGGCAGGTCCGATTCCAGCTTTCGGGACGCGGCACTTGCCGATCTCGCGCTCCTTCCCATCGCGGTGGATCCGGAGACCGACCATCAGGCATGGGGCGCCACGGCAAAGTTGGCTGCACGCCACCGCCTGACTCTCTACGACGCGGCATACCTGGAACTGGCGCGCCGCCGCTGTCTGCCGCTCGCTACTGTTGATAGCGAATTGCGAGTCGCCGCGACTGCGGAGGACGTTGCGCTACTCGGCCTCCGTGAATAACCTCCTGGACAGAAACGCTAACCGGTGCGGGCTCGCCCGGCATGGCTCCTGAGGTAAGACTCGAGTGTACATGCCGAACCGCGGGTGATCAGCCGCGGCTTTCGCCTTCAATCACCCTAAAAATGGCGGTTGACCGTGAGCTTGGTCCGCAAGTCCGCGACCTTCCTGGAGTTCCAACCGCCGGGCGGTTCACCAAATGGGTGACAACGGTAAAGCCCGGCGAGCGGCGTAATGTGCGGCAGGCGTAGCTAATTCCCACTGGTCGCCGGCAGCTCGGCGGGCAGCGATACCTTATTCCAATCGGGCGGCTCCACTCCCAGTAGATTGTGCACGAAATAATCCTGCAGATAGTGCTGCGTTCCCAGCACGCCCACGCCGTGATTCTGTCCGGGGATGTACAGCATGTCGAAATGCTTGTTGGCCTTCACCAGCGCATTCACTACCTGCAAAGACGATGCCGGGTCCACATTGCTATCCATTTCGCCGACGACGATCAGCGCCTTGCCCTGCAGACGGTACGCATTGTCGACGTTCGACGAGGCGGCGTACTCCGGCCCGATGGGCCAGCCCATCCACTGCTCATTCCACCAGATCTTGTCCATGCGATTGTCGTGGCAGCCGCTGTTGGTCACCACCACTTTGTAAAAGTCCGGGTGGAATAATGCGCCGCCCAGGGAGTTCTGCCCGCCCGCGGAGGTCCCGTAAATGCCCACGCGCGTCAGATCGTAATACGGGTACTTTTTTGCGACGGCCCGATGCCACAGGATGCGATCGGGGAAGCCCGCGTCGCCCAGATTCTTCCAGGCCACATCGTGGAAGGCTTTCGACCGGTTATTGGTGCCCATGCCGTCGATCTGCACCACGATAAATCCGAGCTCGGCCAGCGCCTGCGTGCCGGACACGGCACTGAACGTCTTAGGCACGAAGGAGCCCTGCGGACCGGCGTAAATCTGCTCGATCACGGGGTACTTTTTGTCGGGGTCGAAATTCATCGGGCGGACGATGGTCCCCCAGATGTCGGTCTTCCCGTCGCGGCCCTTGGCGACAAAGACTTCCGGCGGGCGGAAGCCGGCAGCCAGCAGCGCCGAGGCGTCGCCCTTATCGAGGTCCATCACCACCTTCCGGTCTTCGGTGCGGCGGAGTTGCGCTACCGGCGGCAGATCCACGCGCTGCCAGGAGTCCACGTAGAACTGCCGGCCGGGCGAAAAGGTGACGCTGTGGGTGCCGTCGGCGTCGGTCAATTTCGTGAGGCCGGTACCGTCGAAATCGATGCGGTAGTAGTGCGCGAAGTAGGGATCCTGGCCGGGATTCATGCCGGCGGCCTGAAACCAGATCTGGCGCTTCTCCTCGTCCACGCGATCCACGAAGCGGACCACCCACTCGCCCTTGGTGATTTGACTTTTCACTTTCCCGGTGACGCCGTCATACAGGTACAGATGCTCCGAACCGTCGCGCTCCGAGGCCCAGATAATTTCCTTGCCGTCGTGGATGTCGTAGCGGAATTCCTTGCCGGTGTCGCTGAGGCCTTCGGCCAGCGGGCGGTAGTCCACGAAGGCGTTGCTGGTCTCTTCGATCAGCGGCCGGGCCTTGCCGGTTTGGGCGTCGACTTCGATCACGCGATAGACCTGGTGGCCGCGCTGGTTGTACTCGAAGGTGAAGCCGCGGCCATCCTTCCACCACGTGGGAGCGGTGAGGGAATAGGCATTGGGGAAGAGCGCGCGGTCGATCTCGATTTCCTTCCTGGCAGCCACATCGAACAGCGTGGGACAGGCGATGTCCAGCGCGTCGCCGGGCTTGCGGTAGGCTATGGTCGAGTGCTTGGGCTGAATCTGGTCGGCAGGCGAGCTCTCGATGTAGTGGACCTGGCGATCGTAACCGGGGCGGGTGCGATAGGCCGCCAGTTTTTGGGAATCGGGCGACCAGGCGATGGAGCGGAGGGTGTAATAGTTGCCCTCGGAGCCATCGAAGCTGAGCGCGGTAGCGGGCTCAGTCTTCCCGGCGGGGCGCAGAAAGACGTTGAAGTTTTCGATCAGCGCGTCCCACTTGCCGTCGAAGGATGCGCAGACTTGCGGCTCGCCGCCGCGTCCTCCGCGTCCCTGGCCAGGAGGCTGTCCCGCGCAATGAGGTTGAACGCGGCCTGTAACGCCGGCGCCGCGTCCGCCCTGCTGGGGCGAAGGCGTCAAATATTCGATGCCGTCGATGGAATCGGAGTCCACCATGGCGGGGCTGGCATACGGGCCGTCCGGCTCATCGGCAGGCGCGCCGCCGCGGCCCTGGCCGGCGGCGGGTTGCGGAACCGGCCCACCTTTGGTGCAGGTGTAGTCGGCGAGGCTGCATTTGTACAGGAAGCCGCCGGTGCCGAATTCGAGCGAACCGGCGTCATCGGCAAAGGTCAGCGGCGCGGTGGTGACAGGCGGCGTGGCAGCCCCGCGGCGGCCGCCGGCAGGGGGAGCGAACGGCAGAGTCAGCGCGGTATAGTGGCCGCCGGTTGCCGTGGAGACTGCCGAGGCCAGTTTCTCATGATCGAAGGCCGGCTTCCGGGTCGCGGCGGCGGCATCTACCAGGACAAACTCCGTGCCGCCGGTTACCGGTTTGGAATACCAGAAGCGATCGGAATTGCCGATCCAGTTGACGGCGCCTGGAGTGTTGACTACCAAGCCCCGAGCCTTAGCCTGCAGGCCCTGGCCGCGCTGATAATCGGCCAGGGTACCTTGCGCCGCCAGCGGGTACACGGCGAGCAGGGCCGCCGCCAATCGAATCGCCAGTTTCATGCTGCCTCCAGAGCTAATTTCTGTCGCGAAACTCACTTCAAACGGCAAGAACCGCTTGCTGGCGCGCGCGGCTCGGTAACAGGTCCCATGGAATCAGGCGCGGCGTTACCGAGCCGCGACCGCCAGGGAGCGGTTTCTTGAGTTTCATGACAGAAACCAGCTAATTGCAAACACGCGGGCACTTCGTTACCGAGCCGCGACCGTTAGGGACCGTTAGGGAGCGTTAGGTTATTTCTTCACCGAAAACCGGTATACCGTCGTCGTCTTGTACGTCTGCCCGGGCTTCAATTCCGTGGTCGGGAAGGCCGGCTTGTTGGGGGAATCGGGATAGTGCTGGGTCTCCAGGCACAGCGCCGCGCGCCGCGGGTACACATGGCCGCCTTTGCCTTTCAGGGTGCCGTCCAGGAAGTTGCCGGTATAGAACTGCACGGCCGGCTCGGTGGTGTCCACTTCCATCACGCGGCCCGTGGCGGGCTCTTCCACGCGCGCGGCCAGGCTCAAGCCGGCGCCGCTGCGGTCCAGGATGAAGTTGTGGTCGTAGCCTTTGCCGAGTTTGAGCTGCTCGTCATTCTGTTCGATGCGCGCGCCAACGGCCGTGGGTTTGGTGAAATCGAACGGCGTGCCGGCCACCGGCTTCAGTTCGCCGGTGGGAATCAGGCCCGAGTCCACCGGCGTGAACTTGGAGGCGTGGATGGTCAACAGGTGGTCCAGAATAGTGCCGTTGCCGGCGCCTTTCAGGTTCCAATAGGAGTGGTTCGTCAGGTTCACCACGGTGTCCTTGTCGGTGGTGGCGGAGTAGTCGATCTTCAGCTCATCGGCGGCGGTCAAATGATACGCCACCGTGGCTTTCAGGTTGCCGGGGAAGCCTTCTTCGCCGTCTTTGCTGGTGTAGGTGAGTTCCACGCCGCCATCCGCCAACTGGCGCGGGGTCCAGACCGCCTTGTCGAAGCCCTTCGGCCCGCCGTGCAGGGTGTTGACGCCGTCGTTAGCGGGCAAATTGTAAACTTTTCCGTCGAGAGTGAACTTGGCATGGCCGATGCGGTTGCCATAGCGGCCAATCAGTGCGCCGAAGTACGGTTCGGCGGGATTCAAATAGCCTTCCAGGGAATCGAAGCCCTGAACGATGTCGGCCATCTGGCCGGTTTTGTCGGGCGTCTTCAGCGAGACGACCACGCCGCCGTAGGTGCAGATTCTGGCCTCCAAACCGTGTTCGTTGGTCAGCGTGAAAATTTTGACGAGTGTGCCGTCCGGCATCTTGCCGAAATCGGCTTCGGATACCTTGGTGGCGGCGTGAATTGTGACGGCCCCGAGGAGCAAAAGGGCGGCGGCCACCGATGAGAGCGCTAGCATTACGGAAATACCTCCAGGCGATGGTTATTGTATAACGAAACAGCGCGAGGTGCCTTACAATGGTTCCGTAATGAAAGCGATTGCATGCTTGGCCGCGTTGATCCTGGCAATGGGTTGCGGCCCCGTGTCCGCGCAGACCGCGCCGCGGCGCGATTATCCCGTGAAGCCGGTTCCCTTCACCGCCGTCCACGTGACCGACGGTTTCTGGGCGCCGCGCATTGAGACCAACCGCACGGTGACCATTCCGTTCGCATTTCGGAAAGACGAGGAGACCGGGCGCGTGGACAATTTTATTCGCGCCGCCGAAGCGCTGCGCGGCGAGCCGTTCGAAAATCATACGCCGCCGGGGTATCCGTTCGACGATAGCGATGTCTACAAAGTAATTGAGGGCGCTTCCTACACCCTGAGCGTGCATCCCGATCCCAAGTTGGACGCCTACCTTGACGGCCTGATCGAGAAGATCGCCGCGGCGCAGGAACGGGACGGCTATTTGTACACCGCGCGCACCATCGATCCGCTGCATCCGCATGCCTGGAGCGGTCCGCGGCGCTGGATGCTGGAACAAGTCGACAGCCACGAGTTGTACGACCTGGGCCATCTGTACGAAGCCGCGGTGGCGCACTACCTGGCGACGGGGAAACGCAGCTTGCTGGATATCGCCATCCACTCCGCCAACCTGCTGGTGAATACTTTCGGTCCGGGCAAGCAGACCATCTGGCCGGGCCACCAGATCACCGAGATGGGCCTCGCGAAACTGTATCGCGCGACCGGCGACCAGCGCTACCTCGACCTGGCCAAATTCCTGCTCGACGTGCGCGGTCCGGATACCTATAGCGGCGGCGACACCCGGCGCGCGCTCAGCTACAACCAGGCTCAAGTGAAGGTGGTGGACCAGACGGAAGCGGTGGGCCACGCGGTGCGCGCCACCTACATGTACTCCGGCATGGCGGACGTGGCGGCGCTCACCGGCGATACGCGGTATGTGAACGCCATCGACAAGATCTGGGACAACGTGGCCGGCAAGAAGTTATACATCACCGGCGGGATCGGCGCGACAGCCTCGGGCGAGGCGTTCGGGCCGAATTATCAGCTTCCCAACATGACCGCGTACAACGAGACCTGCGCGGCGGTGGGTAACGATTTCTGGAACCACCGGCTGTTTCTGCTGCACGCCGACGCGAAATATATCGATGTGATGGAGCGGACGCTTTATAACGGGCTGATCTCCGGCGTCTCGCTCGACGGCACTACGTTCTTCTATCCGAATCCGCTGGAATCGCGCGGCCAGCATCATCGCGACCCGTGGTTCGGGGTGGCCTGTTGTCCCGGAAATATTACGCGCTTCATGGCGAGTGTGCCGGGCTACGTATACGCCGAGCGCAACGATGCCATTTGGGTGAATCTCTACGTGGCGTCGAACGCCGGCATCAAGTTGGACAATGGCCGCACGGTGAATATCGCGCAGGAGACGCGCTACCCGTGGGACGGCGCGGTGAAGATGACGGTATCGCCCGACCAGGCCGCCGCGCTGACCATCCACGTGCGCATCCCCGGCTGGGCGCGCAATGAGCCGGTGGCGAGCGACCTGTATCGCTATGCTGAAAAGTCGACGCAGACGGCTACCTTGAAGGTGGATGGGAAAGCCGTTCCGGTGACGCTCGATAAGGGCTACGTCGACCTGACGCGCACCTGGAAGAAGGGCGACACCATCGAATTGAATCTGCCCATGCCGGTGCGGCGCGTGCTGGCCAACACGGAGGTGGCGGCCGACCAGGGGCGCGTGGCGATTGAGCGCGGGCCCATCGTTTATACCGCCGAATGGGTGGACAATCCCGGCAGGAAGGTGCGCAATCTGGTGCTGCCGGATAGCGTGCCGCTGACCGCGGAGTGGAAGGCGGACCTGTTGAAGGGCGTGGAAGTGGTGAAGGGCCGGGCGGTGGCGTATTCGAAAGACGAGCAGGGCGGAGTGGTGAAAAAGGAGCAGGAATTTACGGCGATTCCGTATTACGCCTGGGCCAATCGCGGCAGCGGAGAGATGACCGTGTGGCTGCCGAATTCGGAAGCGGGCGTGACGCCGGCTCCGTTCCCCACGCTGACCACGTCGGCGAGTGTCACTGCCAGCGGGTCGAAGAGTCCGCTGCCGATAGAGGATTCGGAGGACCCGCGGGCTTCCAACGATAGCCGGTTTTATTTCGATTGGTGGCCCGCGGGAACGGCCTCGGGCGGGGCCGGCGGTGTGACCGGCGGGTGGGTGGAATACCACTGGGAGAAGCCGGTTACGGTGTCGGGGAGCGACCTCTATTGGTTCGACGATACCGGGCGGGGCGGAGTGCGGGTACCGGCCTCGTGGAAGATCCTTTATAAGGACGGCGATGCGTGGAAAGCGGTGGAGAATGCGGGCGCCTGGGCGGTGGAGCGCGACAAGTTCAATCAGGTGAGTTTCAAAGCGGTGACGACGACGGCGCTGCGATTGGAAGTGAATTTCCAGGCGACGTTTTCGGCGGGCGTGCAAAGGTGGCGGGTGAGGTGAGTGCCTATCGCCGACTAATGCTCCGCCCGGCTCTGAATGCGCATCGGGCGCCTAACGCTCCCTTACGGTCGCGGCTCTGAATGCGCATCGTTAGGCAAGGTTCTTGACAGTTCCTAAGAGAAGGGATAGGTAACGGGACATGACTAAGAAACAACAGATCGGTCCGGTGAGCCGGCGCAATTTTGCGGCAATAGTGGCGGGCGCGGGAGCGATGGCGCCGGCGCTCGCGGCGCAACAGACTCCGGCGCAGACGCCGGCTGCTCCGGTGCAACCGGAACCGCGGGGTGGCCGGCCGCCGCAGCCCAATCCGTTCGATGTGCCTATCGAATTCACGCGCAAGGACGTGGCGGCGAAGGCGCATCCCTTCCCCATGACGCAGGTCCGCCTGCTGCCCGGCAGCATGTTCCACGACGCGCAGGAGTGGAATCGCGGCTACATGTCGCGCCTGGGGGCGGACCGTCTGCTGTACAATTTCCGCGCCAACGCGGGGCTGCCGGTGGGGTCCTCGGAAGGCTTTCCCGGCGGCGGCAACAGTAACTGGGAGCGGCCGGCGGACGGCACGCACGCCACGGAATTGCGCGGCCACTTCACCGGACATTTCCTCTCGGCCAGCGCGAATCTCTGGGCTTCCACCGGCGACAATGAGGCCAAGTCCAAGGCCGATGGAATGGTGGCGGAGTTGGCCAAGTGCCAGCAGAAACTGGGCGGCGGATACCTGAGCGCGTTTCCCCTCTCGCTATTCGAGCGGCTGGACCGGCTGGCCGGAGCGCCGCAGCCTCCACGAGTGCCGGGCGCGCCACCGCCTCCGGTGGAGCAAACGCTGCCGTGGGCGCCGTTCTACACCATCCACAAGATTATGGCCGGGATGTTCGACATGTACCAATATGCCGGCAACCAGCAGGCCCTGGAAGTGCTCACGGGCATGGCGGAATGGGCCGACCGGTGGTCCGCCTCCAAGACCGAAGAGCACATGCAGCAGATCCTCAACACGGAGTATGGCGGGATCGCCGAAACGCTGTACAATCTGGCCGCCGCCACCAACAACGCGAAGTGGGCCACGGTGGGCGACCGCTACACCAAGAAGCGCTTCGTCAACCCGCTGGCGCTGCGCCGCGACGAACTGACGGGACTGCACGTGAACACGCACGTGCCGCAGGTGATCGCCGCCGCGCGCCGCTACGAGATCTCCGGCGACGTGCGTTTCCACGACGTGGCCGATTTCTTCTATTGGACCGTGACCACCGGCCGCACGTATGTGACCGGCGGCACCAGCAACGGGGAGGGTTGGCAGATGCCGCCGCGGCAACTGGCCGCCGAGTTGAAACGATCGGTGGCCACTGCCGAGTGCTGCTGCTCTTACAACATGATGAAGTTGACGCGGCACCTCTACAGTTGGAATCCGGACCCGCGCTACTTCGACTATTTCGAACGCACCCTGCTGAACGAGCGCATCGGCACCATCCATCCGAAGACCGGGTGGACGCAATATTACCTCTCGCTGACGCCGGGCGCGTGGAAGACCTTCTGCAATGAAGACAAGAGCTTCTGGTGCTGCACCGGGACGGGCGTGGAAGAGTACTCCAAACTCAATGACAGCATCTACTGGCACGACGATGAAGGTCTGTACGTCAACTTGTTTATCCCTTCGGAACTGAACTGGGCCGAGAAGGGATTGAAGGTGCGGCAGGAGAATAGTTTCCCGCGGCAGCAGAGCACCACTCTGGCGATCACGTCGGAAAAGCCGCAGGCGATGGCGCTGCGTTTGCGCGTGCCGGTGTGGGCGGCCGGCAGCACGGTGAAGATTAACGGCAAGGCGCTGGACGCCGGGGTGGAGCCGGGCAGCTATCTGACGATCCACCGCACGTGGAAGACCGGCGACCGGGTGGAGATGAGCCTGCCGATGCGTCTATCGGTGGAGGCGATGCCGGACGATGCGGCCACGCAGGCATTCCTGTACGGTCCGCTGGTGCTGGCCGGAGACCTGGGCAACGAAGGGCTCACCGACGAACTGACTTACGGCACGAATGCGCCGGCGATGGCGCGTCCGCGGGCAAATGCGGCGGCGCCTGCGCGGGCTCCGCGCCCCACGGCGCCCGCGATCGAGGTTCCCACATTCCAGGCGGCTGGAGCGGATCCCGCTGCGTGGATCAAGCCGGGAGACGCGCCGCTGACGTTCCATACGGTGGGGCAGAAGAAGGATGTCACGCTGGTGGCGATCAATTCTCTGTTCGATAAGCGGTACTCGGTGTATTGGACGATTTCATAATCGCCGGTTCTACGGAGATTGCTCGCCGCAGCCGTTGGGGTGGTGTCTTGCGATCCGCCGGAAGAGACTTGCCGCTTTGTTAAGTTTTAGCTTAACATGGAAGGTGATGCGTGGCACGCAGAGTCGCCTATCGAGGAACGGTGTTCGCGCGCTTGTCCAGGCTGCAAGTTTTTTGATGACCTGACTCAATTGGACAAGGCTAAACTGATGGCACTGTTTCAGATTGCCGGTGACCACGGGAAGTTCTACAACCCCGAAAAGTTCGGCGACCTAGGGGGTGGGTTATACGAATTCAAGTCATCCCAAATCCGAATGCCATTTGCCTATGCGAAGAATGAACGCGACTTGATTTTAATCACGCATGGTTTTTTCAAGAAGAAGGACAAGACTCGAAAGGAAGAAATCGCGCGAGCTTGGCGAATCTATGAAGAAGATCAGCCGCGGATCAAGCTGGCGATTGCAGGGAAGAAGAAGCGATGAAAACGCAGCACGCAGTTCTGATGGAAGATCCGGAGTTCCGGAGACTCCTGTCTGTCGAGGCGCTGGTGGCTGAAGCCTCGGAGGCGATTGCAAAGCTCATGGACGAACAGAACATCAGCAAGGCGGACCTGGCAAGGCGATTGAATAAGTCCCGTGCTTGGGTGACGCAACTGCTCAGCGGCAGCGCCAACATGACGGTCCGGACTCTGGCGGAACTGGCGTACGCGTTGGGCGCAGAAGTGAAACTGCATGCCCAGCCGCCGAGTTGGAAGGTGTCCGGAAAACCGCTCGGGGCCGGTCATACGCCAGAGGCGCCCGGCCGGAAGATGAAGACGCCGCAACCGATCCATCTGCTTGCCAGACAACCACTGGAGTCAAGCAGAGGCTGGTGGGGCCAGTACAACGTCAAAGAGCACCCCCGGGGGGTGCTAGAGAGACCGCTCAAGGCGGGTTAAGGCCATGGACTTCACCATACGATTGCGAGAGCGAGAAGCAAAGCAGGCTGAAGCCCTTCAGTCAAGGCTTCACTTGCGGGATATCTCGCTGTACGAGTGCGAAGCGAAGGGCGCTGGCCCGCCCAATGCGCCAGTCGATCCGGTACCCCTCACTGCCGACCTGGATTCCGCGGTGGAGCAGATCACCGGCTCAGGCATAGATTTTGCGGTTACGTTGCGAGTTGCCGGCGAGGACGAACTTATCTTTCATATTCAAATGACATTTCTAGTTCGCTACCGGCTATTCGATCTGGCAAAGCCCGCATTGAAGACCGAGCTCACCGCCTTCTGTAAGAGTTATCCGGCGATTGCTGCGTGGCCCTATATTCGCGAGACGGTGCAAGCTCTGGCGTCGCGGATGGCGTTCCCCACGGAGCCGCTGCCGCTACTTCGCCTGGTGGTTCAAGTAATTGATTGAATCGGGCCTTGATATCTTAATATACTGCTGCTATGATCGCTCCGAGGAGGCACGGAGGATGGTGCGGCGCCACGGACACGATTGCTTTGCCGCGATCGACTTTGAGACCGCGGACTATGGCCGGGATAGCGCCTGTGCGGTAGCGCTGGTCAGGGTAGAGAACAATCGGATTGTGGACCGCATTTCAAGCCTGATCCGGCCGCCACGCAGACAGTTTGTGTTCACGTACGTTCACGGCATCACGTGGGAGATGGTGCGGAGCGCTCCGCCCTTCGGCCAGCTTTGGCCGCAATTGAATCGTTGGCTGCGAGGCGTTGGGTCCCTGGCAGCGCACAACGCCAGCTTTGATCGCGGTGTTCTGGAGGCATGTTGCCGCATCAGTGGTCTGGAGCCCCCGGATATGCCGTTTGAGTGCACTGTCCGAATGGCGCGAGACGTATTCAAGATCTACCCCACGCGGCTTGACTGTGTTTGCGACGCGCTTGGGATTCCGCTGGTTCACCATCAAGCCGAGTCGGACGCGGAAGCTTGCGCGAGAATTGTGCTCGCGGCACGAAGCAAGGCATGCGCCGCCCGGTGACCCGATACTGCGAATCGGCAGTGCTCGGCGTAAATGCGGTGACGGTTTGCTATGTCCGCGTTGATGGCTTACAGCGGGAGATCCTAAACCTGGAAGTAAGTAGCGATCCCTGCCAGCGATTTCAGGCATCCAATTTGTATAGCACGGAGAATGCGGTACTCTCAAGCTGAGGGGCGTCATGGCAACGATCAACCTGCATGTGCCGGAAGACCTGCTGGCGGGACTGGAAGCGAAGGCGGCAGCCAGCGGCAAGACGGTCGAGGAACTGGCCGAGGAAGCCCTGCGCGCCAGCCTTAGAGAAACATCGTGGGAGGACCTGCTCGCCTACGGGCAAGAGCGTGGACGGCGGGCTCAGTTCACTGAGGAACAATCCGCGGATGTCGTGCATGAATGGCGCAAGGAACAGCGCCCGTAGTGCTCAGCGCTACGCTCGACACCAGCGTTTAGCGCCGCTGGTTTCTGTCGCGAAACTCGGGAAACCGCTCCGGCGGTCGCGGCTCGGTAACAAGTCCCGTGGAATCGTCGCAGCGCTTTGGCGCGCGCATCAGCGTGGTCAGCAGCGACATATAGGATGCCATCCTCAGGAGACAATCGGCCCAACTGACGCGGTAGGCCCGTTCCTCACTTCACCCAGTTGCCCGCCGACATCCGCAGCGCCACTTTCCGAAGATTGCGAATATCTTCGCCGGGGTTGGCGGAGAGCAGCAGCAGGTCGGCACGCTTGCCTGCCTGAACGGTGCCCGCTTCGTTGAGTTGACCGAGAGCCGCGGCACTGTTCCTTGTTGCCGCCACAATCGCGTCCAGCGGCGGGATGCCGGCGTCCACCAGGAGCTCGGGCTCGCGATTGGGGTCGCCGCCGTTGGAAGCCACGGCGATGGGTACGCCGGCGGAGAATAAACGCCGGGTATTGCGCTGTGCCACTTCCAGGGTGGCGCCCTGGCTCACCAGGGCCGGCGCGAAAAAGATGCGCAAGTCGCGCAGGCGCGATACCAGAGCCGGGTCGAGTTCTTCGGTGTCGACCATCATGCCGATGAAGCCGGCGGCTCCTCCATCGACCAGGGCGCGGACGCCCGATTCGGTAGAGACATGGCCGACGACGGGGATGCCGGCATCGCGAGCGGCATCGAGTGCCGCCCGGTCCATCTTCCAGAGGTGCGTGGCGCGGGCCTGGCGGCTGGCCGCCTCGGCGGAAGCGTAGATATCGATGGGGGCCGGCGCCAGGAATTTGCCGGAGCCATCCACCTTGTCGGCTTCCGCGGGGAGGAGCACGGTGGAGCGTGCGCCGGCTTCGCGAATGCGGCCGCCGGCGACCACCACCACGGAGTCGCTCTGGGGCGGTCCACCGAGACCATCGATCAGCACGGCCCCGACGATGGCCTTCATATGGCTCTCTTCGGGGGGCGCGCAGGCGCACAACCAAAGCGACAGAAGAAGCAACGCGGCGCGCGGACGCATGAAGTCTCCATCATAGCCGAGCAGACGGCGCCCTCGATGCTGTACAATCTGCCTTAATATGACTCCTGAAAACGCAGCGGCAGTGGACCCTCAGCCCGCGGGAATGGGCGAATTCTCGCGGATCGTCGGCGTGTTTTTCGAGCCGAAGAAGACCTTTGCGGATATTGCACAGCGGCCGACCTGGATCATTCCCGTGATTCTGGTGATCCTTGCGGCGATCGGAGGCAGCATGGCGGTGTCCCAGCGCATTGGCTGGGAGCGGATTATGCGCCAGCAGAACGAGGCGAGTAGCCGGATGCAGCAGATGACGCCCGAGCAACGGGCCAACGCCGAAGCGATCCAAATGAAGCTTGCGCCCGCCATCGCCTATGGCGGGCCAGTGGTCGGAGTACCGATCTACTGCGTGGTGGTGGCGGCGGTTCTGCTGGGCATTACCGCGATCATGTCCGCCGGATTGCGTTTCAAACAGGTCTTCGCAGTAGTGGCTTGGGGCGGGTTGCCGCGGGTGATTTCGTCGATCCTCGCGGTGGTGGTGGTGTTCCTGAAGAACCCCGACGAGTTTAACATTCGGAACCCCCTGGCTTTCAACGTGGGCGCCTTCATGGACCCCAACGGCAGTTCGAAGTTCATGTATGCACTAGCCACTTCAATCGATCTGTTCAGCATCTGGACGATTCTGCTGCTGGCTACGGGACTCAAGGCGGCGGCCGGCAAGAAACTGTCGTTTACCGGGGCCCTGGTGGCGGTGGTGACGCCATGGGCACTGCTGGTGCTGTGCACGTCGGCATTGGCCGGGGCGTTCAGTTAGGGAAGCTGGCAGCTGGTAGCTAGCAGCTTTTGGCTATTAGCTTTTGGCTTTTGGCTTTCAGCAACCGCTGACGCGCCTGCGGCGCCTTACAGGGAGGGGCGATTGTCCCGCTGTGGAGGCCACGAGCGAGTAAGCGCACTTGCAGATTTGGAATTTCCCGAGAGCGGTGGGCCCGGCGAAAGGCGCCACGACGTTTGCAAAGTTACGGTGACGTTCGTGGTGACGGCGATACGTGGCGTAGAGCGAAACCCCGCAGCGGAGCCTGAGGGTATCGAAACCGTCGCTAAGTGCGCACTAAGTACGCTGTACACCGAATAAGCCGGGTGGTATACTCTCCACGACCCTGAGAAGGCGAACACAGTGGACGTTAGCCGAGTGCAGCAGTCGCTTGGGCGGCTGAAACGCGTTTGGTCGGGTGAGTTGGCCGCGGATGCGGTCTGGCTACTCAAGGGCGTGGCCATAGTCGGCGATTTTGCCGGGATTCAAGCCTACGTGCTCCGGCCGGTGCCGGGCGCTCGCGGGGCGGCCAAGCGTTTGCGCGCCCGGTCCTTCCGCGTGGCGGAACGGACGCTGCGAATCGCCGAGGCGGTTTGCCAGGAGTTCGGCGCTGCGTCGCCGTATTACGTGGCGGGCGGCCGGTTCCTGGTGTCCGCTCCCTTGCAGGATGGGTGGCGGGCAAGACTGGCGACGCTACAGGCAAGCATCGATCGGAAGCTTTTCGATCGATTTGGCGGGGAAGTCGCGTTTCATCTTGCCGCTACGGACTACGCCGGAGGCGTTCCAACACAAGCACTGTTCGACGAACTGCAGAGGCGGCGGGCCAGGCCCTTGGAGTACGCGCTCATGCCGGAGGGCGGGTGGAGCGAGAAAAAGTTCTTCGACAAGGCCGTTGGAGAGTGGTACAAATGCCCGGCATGCCTGCGGACGGTGCCACGCCTTCGCGAGGTGGCCGGCGAAGTGATCTGTGAGGGCTGTGCGCGCGATATCGAGATTGGCACTCGGCTTAGTCGATGGAACTTTGACCCTGGGAAAGTGCCGCACGTCCGCCGCGAAGACGTGGTGCATCATTTCCCGATGATCGGCGACCAGCCCGCCTCTTTCGAAGATCTGGTGACGAAAGCGGCGGGTAAGCAGTGGCTAGGCCATTTGCGGATAGACGCCGATCACGCGGGGAAGAACTTTCTCAAACTGGGAGGAGACCCAACGCGCATTTGGGGATTGAGCCGTCTCCTGCATACCTTCTTTTGCCAGCGGGTCCAGGAACTAATTAAGGATTCGTTTGTGTATCCCGTGTATGGCGGTGGAGATGACCTGTATGTCATCGGGCCTTGGAATCTCGTGCTTGATCTGGCGGAAAAGCTAAGGGACGAATTCGAGGCTTGCACCGGCCCAGAGGGTCTAACGTTTTCCGCGGGCTTCGCGTTAGGGAAGCCGCACCAACACATTTTGACCAAGTCGGAGGAAGCCGCGGCGGCCTTAGAAAAGGCGAAAAAGCAGGGGCGGAACCGGATCTGCGCCCTGGGCACGGTGATGCAGTGGAACGAGTTCCGGGAGGTCTTGCGGGAGGGCAAAGCCGTGTGCCAGTGGTATAAACCGGCCGCGGGCTCCGCAAGTCTTCCGTCGGGGTTTCTACAGGACGTCTTGTGGCTGGCGCAAACTCAGGGAGACGTGGAACGGGGGCTGTGGAAGCCGCTTCTGCGGCATCAGGTGGTGCGCAATTTGAAGCCTCCCGGCAAGATCGACGAGGGGTGCGAAAAGTGGGTGCGGGGCCTGATGGCGGGTGGCCCGGAATGGCAACGCGCCGCTGTGGCGGTGCGATACGCGCTGCTGGCGGCGCAGCAGGCAAAGGACTGAAGGAGAGTGCATGGCGACAACTCAGCAAGGTTTCGAGTTTCCGGCCGACTATGGTGAGTACTTGGACGATAAAGGGATCATCAAGTGCAAGTATCTTACCAGCCTGCCGGAGGGGATTGCGGAGTACTTGGAGAGCGAAAGACTCACGATGTCGCAATTGCGGGCCTTTTACGCTCACGCGAAACGGGCTGAGGACGCGTGGCGCCGAGGGCTGCCGTTGGAGGAGGCCGTGAGGGAGATCCAGAAGTTGGAGTCGCATGCCAGCGACCGGTTTGGCAAGAGAAAGATCACGCCGACCTTCTATAACTTCCTTCGCAAGAATGCGAAGTGCGTCATTGGCAACGATGGCGGGAAAACCTTTAAAGCTTTTCTGGAACATTTTCAAGCGCTGGTCGGCTTTTGTGCCGGCCGTCTGAACGAAAGGGACAGGACATGAGCGACCGATACACGAACGACGCCCGGGACCTCAAGCCCGGAAAACGGCTGATCGGGTTTCAAAAATGCCAATTCCGCATCCATGCCGAAGAGGGTATTGCGGTACACGGCAGCGAGTCCGGGTTGGAGATCGGCAGCACGGTAGAGCCGAACTTGAAAGTGATTCTGAACGCGGCCACC
This sequence comes from Bryobacterales bacterium, assembly GCA_003164075.1. The sequence continues at coordinate 16,270 of PLRZ01000089.1, forward strand.
GGGCTTCCCTACCTCCCCGGGTCGTCTCTCAAGGGCAAGCTGCGCAGCACGCTGGAGAAGATTTTGGGGAAGTACGACAAGGTCAAGGGCACTCCTTGCGATTGCGGCAAGGCGGATTGCGTGGTGTGCGTGATTTTCGGCGCGGCGAAAGCCACCAAAGAAGCTCTGCCGTCCTCTCCCACCCGAATCGTTGTGCGCGATGCTCAACTTACGGCGGATTCGCGTAAGACCTGGGAGGAGACGGTCAAGGAACCCAGACCCGTGCTGGAGTTGAAGACGGAAAGTCTCTCAAACCGGGCAACCGGGGCGGCGACGCATCCGCGAACAGGGGAACGTGTCCCACCGGGGACAGAGTTTCAAGGCGAGATCATCTTGCGGGAGTTCGAAGGCGATACAACCGACAAGTACATCAAGGCCATTCAGGACGTCATGAAGTTCGTGGAAGAATCCGACGGAATCGGTTCGGGCATCAGCCGCGGATCGGGCAAGGTTAGCTTCCTGGAATTCAAGTGCGAATCGCACAAGGCACCGACTTTCTTATGACCACCTGGCGGCTTCGCTTGCGGCCCACCGCACCCTTCGCTACTCCCTGGCATGCCGACTCGTTGTTTGGCGCGCTGGCGTGGCGGTGCGCCGAGGCCTACGGCGAAGAAAAGCTGCTCGACTGGATCAAGGCATTCCGGGAAGGGCAGCCACCGTTCCTGCTTAGCGATGCCCTGCCAGGCAACTGGCTTCCTGCGCCCATCGGGCCTGCGTATGAGTCTCCCGCTGGTGGGAAGACAAAGGTCCCCGTTTGGGTGGACGCGGTCGACTTCGGGCGCATGCTTCGCGATCCCGAATATCGCAGCCCGGCTTCGGCCGCCGGCGGAAATCGAACCGAGCCCGCCGACCGGCTCCATGCCTCGCTGGGCCGGGGGACAGACCGTAGCGATGCGGGAGGCGCGCTGTTCGAAATCAAGAAAGAGGTTCTTTCGAAAGACACCGGCGGATACTTTTCTCTCTACCTGCGCGCCGCCTCGCCGGACACGGTGGAGGCTCTGGTTGGCTTACTTGCGCTCACCGGGTTCGGGCGAAAGAGTTCGACTGGCCTCGGCGCCTTTGAAGTGGACGGCAAAGCGGAGCGATGCGAAGGGCTGGACGGGTGCGAAGGCGCCAACGGATTCGTTTCGTTAAGCCACTTCGTTCCCGCGGCTTCGGACTCCACGAGCGGGGCCTGGAGGCTGCTGGTCTCTTACCCGAAGTACCACGGGTCGGCGGTGGGACATCCTTTCAAAGGCCGACTGGTGCAGCTTACGCCGGGTTCGTGGTTTCACACGGGGCCGGAACCGCGAGCGTGGTACGGCCGCGCGGTGGATACCGGCTGCCAGGAATTCCCGCGGGCCATGCAGTACGGCTTGGCGTTTGCCGTCCCCGCGGTGGTGCGGCAGGCCGGCAGGTGAAAAAGGCATGGCCAACCTGACCGCTACCGAAGTGGAGCTGGCGTGGCAGCACGTTGCCGAAAACGCGGGGTGTGCCGGGGTAGACGGAGTCACGGTAGAGCATTACGCGCGCCACGGTTCCGGGGGATTCGAACAACTGGCGGAGGAGGCTGGCAGCGATACCTACCGCTGCCTTCCGTTGCTCAAAATCACGGTAGAAAAGAGCGGCGGCGGCCGCCGCGATCTGCTGATTCCGGCCGTGCGAGACCGAATTCTGCAGACGGCGGTGGCGCGGCGCCTTTCCAAATCGTTCGAGGACGAGTTTCTGGAGGCCAGCTACGCCTACCGGCCGGGCCGTAGCGTCGACCGGGCGATTGCCCGCATCGTACAATGGCGCGAGCGTGGCTGCCAGTTCGCGGCAGCGGCGGACATCCGTACGTTTTTCGACCAGGTGAGCCACGGCATCCTGCTGGAGCGCCTGGCAAGCGATAGCGACGCCCACGACAGTCTGCCACTGCTGGAACAATGGATTCGCGCCTGGTATTGGGACGGCCGAAGGCTGCGCAAACTGCGCCACGGTGTGGCGCAAGGGTCACCGATTTCGCCGCTGCTGGCTAACTATTTCCTTTCCGATTTCGACCGCCGCATGGAGGCCGAGAGCGCCCGTATGATCCGTTACGCCGACGACGTGCTGATGTTGTGCGCAACGGATGCCGAGGCGCAACGTCTTTTGGAAAAGGCGCGCGAGGAATTGAAAATCCTGGACCTGGAGCTGAACCCGGAAAAGACGGAAGTGCGGCGGTTCGCGGAGGGTTTTTCGTTTCTGGGTGCGTTTTTTCTGAACGACAGGGTCTACACGCCGTGGAAGCGCGATCATTCCAAGGGGCGGGTAGTGTTCATGGCCAGCCGCATGCCGCAGCCATTGCTGGAGAGATACCGGACGCGGAAGCGGGGACGGCCGGCCGCCGCGCCGGGCACGGCTCTGCGCAAGCCGGTGGCCGGAAGAGAAGCGGCGGGGGAGATGGGGATGTCGTTCTTGTACCTGACGGAACAGGGATCGGTGCTGCGCAAGAGCGGCGACCGCCTGATTGTGGAAGCGGAGCAGCGGGTGATCCTCGATCTGCCGTATCACAAACTGGAAGCCGTGCTGATCTTCGGCAACGTGCAGATCACGTCGGCGGCGGTGGGCGAAATGCTCGACAAAGGGGTTCGCCTGAGCTTCTTTACGCGCTACGGGCGGTTCATTGGCGCAGGGGTTCCAGCGAGCGGCAAGAACGTGCTGCTGCGGGTGCGGCAATACCAATCCTATGCCGATTCCAACCGCGCTATCGAACTGGCGCGGGCGATTGTCTCCCGGAAGATTGCGAACGGCATGGCGATGCTGGAAGACATTGCCGGGCAGAACGCGGGCCTGCTGAAGCCGGGGTGGCGGCAGGTATTCGACGACGCCATCACGGCCTGCAAGGATGCCCCGACCATCGCCATGCTGGACGGCATTGAAGGCTCCGCGGCGCACAGCTACTTCGAGATGCTGATGCGTTCCAACAAGAGCCGGTTCAAGTGGGAGGGGCGGCGCAAGCATCCCGCTCCGGACCCACTGAACGCGCTTCTCTCGTTGACCTATACTCTGCTGACGCACGAGTTGGCAGGTTTACTGGACGGGGTGGGGCTGGATCCCTACTTGGGATTTCTGCACCAGATCGACTACGGGAGGCCTTCGCTGGCGCTGGACCTGGTGGAAGCGTTCCGCGCCGCCGCGGCCGACCGGTTGGTACTGCGGTTGGTGAACCTGAGCATGTTGGGCGAGCACGACTTCCACCGGGACGCCACCGAGAATCTGGCGCTGCTGACGCCGGAAGCGGCCAAGCGATTTTTCGGCGAATATGAGCGTTGGATGATGCAGCCGCGCGAAAACGGGCGAAGCTTCCGGCAGGCTTTGCGGTCCGATGTGGAGCGCCTGGCCACAGCAATTGACGACGGCACGGTATGGACGCCATACCATGCGGGCGGCGGCGAAGCGGGAGGGCGGCCGGCGGAGGGGGAGCAGACGAAATGAGATACATCATCTGTTACGACGTAACCGAGGACCACCGGCGGAACCGCGTGGCGGACAAGCTGAAGGACTTCGGCCGGCGCATCCAATTCAGCGTTTTTGTCGCGGATCTGGACGAGGCGTTGGCCCACAAGATGATGGAGGAGGTACGGCGCGAAGTGGATCCGGAGCAGGATAAAATCCACGTCTTCCTGATGTGCCGGGCTTGCTCCGCAAAGACTGAGGTAATGGGATTGGCCGAGACACCGAAGGATGAACCGTACTACATTATTTGATGTGCGCAGGTGACGTTTGGTGGCGGGGAGGCGAAGGCTGCATGAATTTTCGGGAGGTTCGGGTTTTCTGCGCTGTATCTGCTTGTGCGGGAATGGTTTAGCGGAGGCAGGGAAAGAAGGTAGGCCCCGATGAGAAGGGGATTGAGACTTTTCTCGGCTGACTTTTCGGCAGGTGTGAACATTTGAAAGAAGGTAGGCCCCGATGAGAAGGGGATTGAGACCATCTTTCAAAAAACCGTTTGAACATTTTCGTAATGAAAGAAGGTAGGCCCCGATGAGAAGGGGATTGAGACTTACGTTCGTCTTGCACATCATAGTCGTACACTTCCTTTTCGAAAGAAGGTAGGCCCCGATGAGAAGGGGATTGAGACGGGAGGTGCCGATATAGAACCGGACGAAGAGAAGGAAAGAAGGTAGGCCCCGATGAGAAGGGGATTGAGACTTGGTATCAAACTCGGAATTGCTTCAACAATTAATGAAAGAAGGTAGGCCCCGATGAGAAGGGGATTGAGACGTTCAAGCCGACTCAGGTTGGCAAGTCCGTGCCGGAAAGAAGGTAGGCCCCGATGAGAAGGGGATTGAGACCAATATTTCCATCTAAGCCTCCGTCCTGATTTTCATGAAAGAAGGTAGGCCCCGATGAGAAGGGGATTGAGACTCCAGTTCACCGTTGCCCACAGCGCCGCGACGGGATTGCGAAAGAAGGTAGGCCCCGATGAGAAGGGGATTGAGACCAACGTACGTAATCCACATGATGAGAATCTCCTTGAAAGAAGGTAGGCCCCGATGAGAAGGGGATTGAGACGCAGAGAATGGTGCAGATACCGTTCTTGTTATTCGAAAGAAGGTAGGCCCCGATGAGAAGGGGATTGAGACTAGACATCGATCGTTTGTCACTCCTTGTGTTTTTTCAGAAAGAAGGTAGGCCCCGATGAGAAGGGGATTGAGACGGTGCGAGAAACGTCGAAATCTTCATTTCTTTTCTCCGAAAGAAGGTAGGCCCCGATGAGAAGGGGATTGAGACTTAATCCGCTCTACGTGCATCTTTATCGTTCTCCTTTCGGAAAGAAGGTAGGCCCCGATGAGAAGGGGATTGAGACTCCGATGATCGCGCATCTCCCACTTTTTGCGGGGATTGCGAAAGAAGGTAGGCCCCGATGAGAAGGGGATTGAGACATAAACGATCACTCTGTATTTCATGCTCCTCCTCAAGAAAGAAGGTAGGCCCCGATGAGAAGGGGATTGAGACATCCACAACAACATGGGAATTCTCCTTGCGTACAATGAAAGAAGGTAGGCCCCGATGAGAAGGGGATTGAGACATTCATGTATCTGCTCGCCATGGTGTATACCTGTTTGCGAAAGAAGGTAGGCCCCGATGAGAAGGGGATTGAGACTCTACTGCGATGGGGGCAACGGGATTCGTTGGCGTGAAAGAAGGTAGGCCCCGATGAGAAGGGGATTGAGACGCAACATCCACAGTTTCGACGTATTCATTTCGTTTCTGAAAGAAGGTAGGCCCCGATGAGAAGGGGATTGAGACGGGAAAAAAGAGAGGGAGAGAGTGAAGGGAGAAAAAGAAAGAAGGTAGGCCCCGATGAGAAGGGGATTGAGACCTTTTTTGGGCAGGCTAACTATATCATCCAACCCTTCTTGAAAGAAGGTAGGCCCCGATGAGAAGGGGATTGAGACTTGGCAATCAAGATGAGCCCTTTGGCATAAGCTTCGAAAGAAGGTAGGCCCCGATGAGAAGGGGATTGAGACAGTATGCTGCATGTCATTTGGCCCACCTGGCCATAAAAGGAAGGTAGGCCCCGATGAGAAGGGGATTGAGACTTTCCTTCTCGTTTTTTTGCTCAACACTCAAAGCAAAGGAAGGTAGGCCCCGATGAGAAGGGGATTGAGTAGCCGCGTGCAGGACGTACCAGGTCCGGGCGCGTCTCCGTTTTCGGGACCCGGTAGCAAGCGCATGCCCTTGGTACAATCGAAAAAAGTTGCCGTCGCCCGGAGGCGTCGTCGTGAAGCATCGATTGCGGCTGATCTTTTTCACGGAGTGGGCCAAGTTCGTCCTGGTCGTAGTGGCGGCCACCGGTGTGGATTGGTTCGCCAGCACCTCGGAGCACATGCTGGAACACGCGTTAGGCCATGGATTTCAGTGGAACGCACGCGATCCCGCGATGCTGGCCGCCTCCGTGGGATTGCTGTGGCTGGCATGGCAGGCGTGGCGGCATTCGCGGCGGCATGCCGGTGTCATTGTACATTCGGGGGGCGAAGCGCGGTTCTGTCCGCACCTCGTCTTCTTCTTGAGCCCTCCCTACGCGGGGGACCCGCCCGATGTCGAGAAGAAATCGCTGTTGGAGACTATGGGAAAACTGAAGTTGGATTTCAGCCAACCGGACTGGTGCCCGGCAGCACTCGGTGGATCGCCCTGGCGGATGCCGCTAGCCGCCATCGGATACCACGCGCGCCTGGCGAGCCTGGTGGGCCGCCGGCTGGAGGGGGTCCACGCGATCGCTTCGCCGGAAACCAGCGAATACGCCCCATTGTTCAAGCAAGTGGTGGAAGCCGCTCTGGGGCAGGAGGACTTAGTCAAGACTTTGCCACAGGCGACAAACTTCGAGGATTTCCACGCGGTTTCGGAAGCCGTGAACGAGGTTTTCGGCGGGTTGGAGAGGCTGGGGGAGAAAGAGTTGCTGATGGATATCACGGGAGGGAGCAAGATATGCAGCGTGGTGGCGGCGGCCCTCACCTTTGAGCAAGGGCGGCGTATTGAGTTCGTGCACGGGCGGCTGGGGTACAAGGTGGCCGAGTACGATTTGCGATACCTGGCCCCCGAGTTCCTGAAGCCGGGGGCGTGACGCGCATGCGGGCGGTTCTGCTGGTCTGCACGGTGGGGGGCGCGCCGGAACCGGTTGTGGCCTCCATCCTGGCCTGTGAGCCGGCGCGCGTGGTATTTGTTTGTTCGGCGGACTCGAAGCGCTCGATTACCGCGCAATCGGGCGTTCTGGAGGTGCTGGCGTCGCACGGGAAACCATACGATGCCGGGAGATTCGAAGTAATTCAATTACCAAGCGCCCAGGATCTCGAGAAATGCGTGGAGGCGATTCAACGCTGCGTCACGCCGGAAGTGGAGCGATGGGTGGCGCGCGGGGTGGAGCACGAGGTAGTAGTGGATTTTACGGGGGGCACGAAGTGCATGACTTTAGCGCTCGGCCTGATGATGCGGGTATGGCCGTGCCGCCTGCAATACGTAGGAGGGGCGGAGCGGACGAAAGAAGGGTTGGGGATTGTGGTCTCGGGCCGGGAGCAGGTGGTGCATTTCCAGGACCCGTGGAACTCACTGGGGTACCAGTTGCTGGACGACCTGCGGGTGGTTTTTGACAGTGGGAACTGCGCCGCGGCGGCGGCCCTGGCACGGGAGAGGCGCAACCGGATTCCGGCGGGGCCTCTAAAGGGCGCGGTGACCGCGCTGACGCACTATGTGGAAGGGTACGCCAACTGGGACCGCTTCGACCACGGTGGCGCGATACGCTCGTTTGCCTCGTTCGATGCGCAACGCAACTTACTGGTGCAGTTAGTCTCGCCCCGCAGGATCGAAATGCTGGCGGAGGAGAGCGAACGGGCGGCGGGATTCCTGAAGGGGTTGGAGGCTGGCGGCAAGCCGTCGCGGATCTTCGTGGTGGACCTGCTGGCCAACGCCGGACGCCGGCTGCGCGAGTCGCGTTATGACGATGCGGTGGCGCGGGTGTACCGTGCTATCGAGGCGCTGGGGCAGTGCCGGCTGGCCGAGGGACACGGCATCGCGTCGAGCGCGCGGGTTCCGCTGACTGAGGTGCCCGAGGCTTTGCGCGCGGGGTGGAGCGGTAGGGCCGAAGAGGGATGCGTGAAGTTGGGCTTACAAGACGTATATCGTTTACTGGACGCCTTGGGGGATCCCTTGGGAGCGCGCTTCGGGCGTAGCGCTTTGGCGGCCGCGCCGCGTGGGGATGGCGGGGGCCATTCGCTGCTGGCCGCGCGGAACGCGTCATATCTGGCGCACGGCTTCCAACCGGCCAAGCCGGATGTGGCACAGCGGTTATTGGAAGAGGCGCTCTCTCTGCTGGACGCGGGGAGGGACGAACTGCCACAGTTTCCAGAGCTTCGGAACTTGCTGTGAGAAAGCGGCTGCCGCGGAAGACTGGATCCGGGCAAGGATTCGTCTATCTCTCCTCGACAGAGGACGTTTCCGATAGAATGGACTATTGCCCGTTGGGGGATTGCCGCTCCATGGAACCCCGGACGGGTATCGGTATAGCTTTCTAGTCTGGGGAGAAATGGTGCCCGCGCCACAAGAATTCACGCAATTGCTAGTGAACTGGCGCAACGGAGATAAGTCCGCGCTGGACGAGATGACGCCGATTCTGTACGAGGAACTGCGGCGGGTAGCCCGCCGCTTGCTTTCCGCCGAGCGTCCCGATCATACCTTGCAGCCTACTGCCCTGGTGCATGAAGCCTATATGCGCCTGATCGACCAACGGGCGGTGGACTGGCGCAACCGCGCGCATTTCCTGGGGGTGGCAGCCACCATGATGCGGCGCATTCTAATCAACCATGCCAAAGCGCACCAGGCCGCCAAACGGGAAGGTTATGCGGCGGCCATCTCGCTCGAAGACGCGCTGGGCGTATTCACCAATCCGCAGGTGGATCTGCTGGATCTGGATAATTCCCTCGACCGGCTGACCAAGCTGGACCCCCAACAGGGCAAGGTCGTGGAGTTGCGCTACTTCGGCGGACTGTCGATTGAGGAGACGGCGGAGGTGCTGGGAATTTCCCCGGCCACGGTCAAACGGGAATGGGGCACGGCGCGCCTGTGGCTGCTCCAGCAGATGGAGGGGCCGGCGGCCTGATGACCTCGGAACGGTGGGGCGAGATCAAAGCGGTGTTGGCCGGCGTATTGGAAACCGACCCGAAGGATCGCAGCGCTACGCTCGACCGGTTGTGCCACGACGATGCCGAACTGCGGCGCGAAGTGGAGGGGTTGCTGGCCTATGAGGACAAGGCGGAGGCGCTGCTGAACACGGTGGCCGCGCCGGGAACGTCGCTGCGCGCCCCGGCGCCGGCGCCACAGGCGATCGGACCCTATCGCATCTTACGCGAGCTCGGCCGCGGCGGGATGGGCGTGGTCTACCTGGGCGAGCGGGCNNACGGACGAGGGTCACCCGTACTTCGTGATGGAGTACGTCGAAGGGCTGCCTCTGGCGGATTACTGCGACCGCGGCCGGCTGGCGATTGCGGCGCGGCTGCGGCTGTTTCTGGAAGTTTGCGATGCCGTGGCTTACGCCCATCAGCAGCTCATCGTGCATCGCGATCTGAAGCCCGGCAATATTCTGGTTACAAAGGAGGGCACACCCAAGCTGCTGGATTTCGGCTTGGGCCGGGTGCTGGATGCGGAAGCCGGCGAAGAGGAGTCCACCTTGACGGGGTTTCCGTTGATGACCCCGGCTTATGCCAGTCCGGAACAGGTGCGCGCGGAGCCCTACACGGTTTCGAGCGACGTCTATTCGCTGGGCGTGATTCTGTACGAACTGTTGTCCGGACGGCGTCCTTACAAGGTTCCAACAGGCTCCTACCTGGAACTGGCGCGGGTAATTTCGGAGCAGGAGCCCGTGCCGCTGAGCCAGGCGGGAGCCCAGGCGTCCGCCGGGGAGGCGGAGAAACGCGGGCTGGCGCCGGGGCAATTGCGACGGCAGCTTGCGGGCGATCCGGAGCGAATCGCGGCCAAAGCGCTTGAAAAGGACCCGCGGATGCGCTACCGCGACGTGCGCGAACTGGCGGGGGATCTGCGGCGCTATCTGGAGGGACGTCCGGTGCTGGCACGGCCGGCGACGCTGCGTTACCGCGCGGCCAAACTGGTACGGCGGCACAAGGTAGCGGCGCCGGCGGTGGCGCTGGCGGCGCTGCTGATTGCCGGTTTCGCGGCNNGGATCTACCGCGGCTCGCGAGTTACTGGTACGGCGCGCGCTCGAATACCTGCAAAGCCTGTCGCGCGAGGCGGGGAGCAATGCCGATCTGCAAAGGGAAGTGGCTCTGGGTTTCGAGCGGGTGGGGGTGGTGCAGGGATTCTTGGGCGAGTCCAACCTGGGCAAGGTGGGGCCTGCGCTGGAGAGTTTTCGGAAGTCGCGGGAAATTCTGGAGCGCTTGCGGGCGCACGATCCGTCGGACCGTTCCTTACTGCACGATTACCAGCGCGTCTCTAACGAGCTGTCGATCGCGTATGGAACCAACGGAGCTTTTCAGAAAGCCGCGGAAACGGCGCGCAAGAGTGTCGCCGCGGCCGAGGCCAATCTGCGCGCTGCGCCCACCGATCCTCTCACCATCTCGGATCTCTCGGCGGCGGATTCGATTCTGGCGGACGTATTCACCGACCAGCAACAATACGCCGAGGCCATCCCGCTGCGCCAGCGCACCGAGGAGTTGGCCCGCAAGCTGGTGGAGTTGAAGCCGGACGCTCCGGAAGCGGCGCGCACACTGGCGCTGGCGGAGAAGAGGTTGGGCGCGCTTTATGGCGTCACCCTGCGCTACCAGGAATGCCGCGAGGAGTACGAACGGGCTCGCGAGATCGACGAGCGGCGATGCGCACGCAATCCCACGGACACGCGCGCCAAGCTCGACCTCTCCTACGACTACAGCGACCTGGGATGGGTGGCCGGGCGAATGGGCTCTTACGACGACGCGCTGGTGTCGCATCGGCGCGCGCTGGCGCTGCGGGAGGCGGCTGCCACGGCGGATCCGAACGACCAGAGGGCGGCAATTTCGGTGGCGAGCAGCACGGACCGGATCGGTGTGCTGCTGCATAAGAAAGGCGACCTGAACGGCTCGCTGACCGAATTGCAGCGTGCCGTCACACTGTATGAGAAGCTGGCGGGGCCGGGGGCCCACTGGGGTACGGTCAGGAGTCTGGCCGAAGTACATGTGGACATCGCGGAAACGCTGGTAGACCTGGGCGCGCGGGGTGGCACGCCGGCGGAGCAACGGCAGGGCTTGCGGAATCGCGCCGCGGGCGAGTATCGGAA
>PLRZ01000089.1:27101-27401 GCA_003164075.1 Bryobacterales bacterium
GAAGGTCGTCAAGTAACATTGCGGGTTTGGCGTTGATTTCGGATTTTGAGGTCACAGAGGGGGCGGAGAGCACAGAGAACCCCCGGACTACCCCGTTGATATCCTTGCGGGAGTCAGGAGTCGGAATAGCTGCCGGGCGGGTACCGAAACGAGAACATAACTCCGATTACTAAGTCGAACGTTCATCTTATTCGGAGTGATGCCGCTCTGTGTGTCCAAGATACGAGCGTACTAAGGTCAGAACTCCTGATGTCGTGGAATTTGCAGTGAGTCCTGCGAAGCTCTGGCCATCGAAAGGAA
>PLRZ01000193.1 GCA_003164075.1 Bryobacterales bacterium
ACCGAGAGCGGCTGAATCTCGCGGTCGACCGGATGCAGGTCCCGCGGCGAAGCCACGAAGTATTCCCGCCAGCCAAAGTGGGAAGTGACGACATCACCCGGTTTGAATTCACGGGCCCGCGACTCGATGACGTCGCCGACCGCGCCGCCCTCCAGAGGCTTACCCAATTCGAAAGGAGGCACATAGGACTTTCCGGCGTTCATGCGGCCTCGCATATACGGGTCCACCGACATGAAGAGGTTGCGAACCAACACCTCTTGATCTTTCAGTGGCTCCGAGTCGGTCCACGCCAGTGTAAAGTTCGCTGCGGTTGGAATCCCTTTGGGGCGGGAGGTCAGGCGAATTTCGCGGCTTGTGAGTCTTGACACAGTTACAGCCTCCTTGGGGCTAACATCCAGTTGTTCGAAACCTCACTTTTGGAGACCTTCTCCGCGGGCTCGCAGTTCGTGCGCGGCGCGGAACCAGTCCTCATCCGGCGATCCCAGCGGACAGCCCCGCGCTTGCCATAGTCTATGAGCCAGTTCGGAGATAGCGTTATGTCCGAACGTCGCAACGCCATGTTCGTTTACTGTGCCCCGGCGCATCTGCCCCGTATGCTGGTAAGCCAGTTCGGAGTGCTCCAGCGCTTGCCGGGAGAGTTCCTGCCCGGTCTGATGATCTTGTTTCTCATGGGCTTCGGCGGCGCTTCGATGTGCGTGGGCGGCGGCATCGTGCAACTCGGCGGCTCGTTGATGATTTTCGTAATGCGATCCGTTGTTATAACGAGTAGACATTTATAGGCTCACTATCTCCCCGGACTTGGTATGGGCTTCCTTTGCAAGCTTGTAAGCGTGATCGGAGTACTCCAGCGCTCGTTCCGAATGCCAGTCTGCCTCTTTGAGGTCGCCTTTTTCGTTGTGTTCGGCGGCGGTGCGATGGGCCAGTGCCGCAAGTTCGTGCAGCCGGGCCGCTTCTCGGTGTGTCTCGTGCATGGTGTTTCCTCCTCAGGAAGCGTGGGTAACTCCTCTCGCATGTGCACGAGGCGGACCACTCTCTTACCTGCCAACCGCGAGGCCACTCCCACGCGCTGGCGAATGGTCCACGCTGCCGTTTGAAACCGCTGGCCCCCGTGCGAACTCTGCACTTGTAAGGGCAGATCCTGCACCTGCACGCCCGCCAGCGGCGCCGAAGACCTATCTTTTTGAACGGCGCTGCACGTGCACTGCTTACTGCGGCGTGGCCGTTTCGGGACGGCCGCGGCTAAGCTCAAACGCCAAGGAGATACAATGTCTGAAACCAACGCAGTGGTTGCTGTTTATAAAACGCACGAGGGAGCGGAAGAAGCCATCAAGGAGCTTCAGCGCTCGGGAATCGACCTGCACGCCTTGTCCATCATTGGCAAGAACACCCACACCGATGAACACGTGGTGGGGTATTACAATACCGGCGACCGGATGAAGTACTGGGGCAAGACCGGCGCATTCTGGGGAGGCTTCTGGGGCTTGCTCTTCGGATCGGCTTTCTTTGCCATTCCGGGTATCGGTCCGGTGCTGGTGGCCGGCCCCGTGGTTGCGTGGATCGTGGGAGCGTTGGAAGGCGCCGCGGTAGTCGGAGGTTTGAGCGCGGTCGGTGCGGGGCTGTATAGCATGGGCATTCCGAAAGACAGCGTCCTCCAGTACGAAATGGCGCTCAAGACCGACCAGTTCCTGCTTATGGTGCATGGCACTGCCAAAGAAGTGGAAGCGGCCAGGGCCATTATCGAAAGCACACAGCCTGTCAACATAACCCTGCACTCGGCCAAAGTAGCGGCCGCGGTATAACGCCCTAAGGAACAAACCAATGTTGACGAATAAGCACGTAAGAGACTTTACCATCCGGGCTCTGGACGGCGAGCTTGGAACCGTGACTGACATCTATTTCGACGATGAGACGTGGGCCATTCGCTACCTGGTTGTAGACACCGGCGGCTGGCTCGGCGGACGGCAAGTGCTGATATCGCCGATGTCCGTAGTCAATACGGACTGGGCGGCGGAGCAATTAGACGTATCGCTGACAAAACGCCAGGTGGAGCACAGCCCTAAGATCAACACGCACCAGCCCGTTTCCCGGCAGCACGAAGCCGCATACCTTGGGTATTACGGGTATCCCTATTATTGGGGCGGTCCTCTTCTGTGGGGGCCGGCGTTCTACCCGGCGGGTTTAGCCGAACCAACAACCGCCTCCGCGGAAGCGATCGCGGCCAGAGCTGGAAGAGAGTCGCCGGATTCGCATCTGCGCAGCACGGAAGCCGTGACCGGTTATAACATTGACGCAGTGGATGGTGAAATCGGCCATGTGGATGGCTTTGTAGTGGACGATGAAGCCTGGGCGATCCGCTACATGGAGGTGGCCACGCGGAATTGGTTGCCGGGCAAGAAAGTGCTGGTTTCGCCCGCCTGGATCGAACGGGTAAGTTGGGTGGAGTCAAAAGTCTACGTTGGCCTCTCCCGGGAAGCCATCAAGGACTGCCCTGAATACATCGAGTCCAAGCCCATCACCCGAGAGTATGAAAGCCGGCTTTACTTCCACTACGGCCGCCCTCCATATTGGTTACACGACAGCGAACACAAGTCTGCCTTTTCCCAGAGCGGTGTTTGAACCGGGACATGGGTGTCCGGGTCCGCCGGATACCCGTGCTTTCCACGCAACATACCATGTCGAAAGGATATCATGAGGCCACATTCAACTACTCGATTCGCCGGAGCCCTCTTACTCTTCATACTCTGCGCCTCGGCGCACGACCACAGCGCGCTGAACGGCGTGTGGACGTTGGCGCCCACAAAGAGCGATTTTGCCGGCCAGCCGGTGGTCCAAACCGGCACCGTGACCATCGAAGACCGGCAGGGAATCATCATCGTTTCCCGCAATTTTGTGTATCGGGGCGACAGCGATACCTTCTTCTATAAGGACATTACAGACGCCGAGAACAACGCCACGATTCACACCGGCAAAGACATCAAGAGCAAGACCAGATGGGATCGCGACGTCCTGAAAGTGACCACCACGCAGTCCGGCGCAATTACCGTGGAAAGTTACAGCCTCACGGCGGACGGCACTATGCTCGTCAACGTCGTAAGGCCGGATCGCAGTCTCATCACCCTGGTCTTCCAGCGTAAATAGAGCCGTAAGTGTGGGGCCGGCTTGAGCCCCGAGATACGCAACGATGATGGCCGCTGGAATATCGTCGACCCAAGAGGTTACGGTACCGGTAAAGTAAGGGCACGGCGAAATTCGACCGCCCCCTTACAGTCACGTCTCGCGAAACTCAGAACTCCAGAGGTCGTGGAATTTGCAGTGAGCCCTGCGAAGCTCTCCCCATCGAAAGGAATCCGCTCGGTAACAAGTTCCGTGGAATCATCGCAGCGTTTTCTGACGGATCTTCGCCAATTCATATCGTAAGTCCTTTCTTTTGTGTGCCGCACATGACTACAGTAGTCATGTAGCCGCGTGCAGAATCAACAACTTGCAATTAGAATTGGCGAAGATCCG
>PLRZ01000459.1 GCA_003164075.1 Bryobacterales bacterium
CCGTGCCCGTCGAATTGCAGGATCAACAGCGGCGCGCCGGCGGCCTCGCGGGCGAAGTGCTTGATGTAAGAATCGGGCCCGCACTTGAAATTGGTGATGTACACCATGTGCAGGTTGGGCCGGCTGGCGGCAATGCGCGCGGCCTCCAGGATCTTGCGGCCCGATACCCAGTACATGTTGGTGCTCGGGTCGAGCGATTCGCGGCCGGTCACCAGAAAGTCCAGCGGAATGACGTTGGCGCCATAGCGTTGGCGGAGTTTGCGCGGAATATCGCAGTTCACCCCGCGGTCGTAGATGTTGTATCCGCGGCCGGCCAGCACCAGCCCCGGTTCGCCGGTGCGTTCCAGCGTGTCGAGCGCGCGGCGGCCGGCTTCGAGCAGCTTGTCTTGGAACTCGCGCTGCGCGGTGTAGGCGGCCTCGGCAGCGCGGTCACTCGCCCGGCGCGTCACCCCAATTCGCACCATGGCCTCGGCCAAGCCCTTTTTTACCTGTACCGGACCGAGCTGAAAATGCAGCGTGGGGATGAGGAATTTGTGCTGGTGCGGCTCGAGCGCGGGCGCCGAGCGCAGCACCCACGGCAGCGTCTGGCTCCACGGGCAGTAGTGCGAAGAACAGGAATCGGCCACTGCCTCGGCATCGGCAATATTGGGCACCAGGACGTAGTCCACGCCGGCATCCAGCAGCGCCTGCACATGTCCGTGCGCTACCTGCACGGGGTAGCAGGGTTGGGCCACCGCCATCTCGATTCCGGCGGCGGAGATGCGCGCATCGGTAACGCCGGAAAGCACCGTCTCAATACCCAGTTCGGCGAAATAAGTGCGCCAGAAGGGGAGCCGCTCGATCATACTCATGGCTCGCGGCAGGCCCACGCGCAGGCGCGGCTTATCGGGCGGGGGCAGCGGCGCCGTCTCCAGTAACTGTTCGCGATAAGTGAAGAGGTCGTCAATTACCGGTTTGCGGCCGGTAGCGGAGGGTTTCCGGAACTTATCGGAGCACTTATCGCCCCAGTAACTCTTCTGGCCCTCGATAACAAATTCCTTCATGTCGCAGAGGTTGGAGCATGCCTTGCACACGAAATCGCGAGTGGTGAGGTGCAGCTTGTGCAGGTCGTACCCGCGAAAGCGCGAGACGCCGCCGGTCGCCTGGTGCCACTGGCGCGCAATCAGAGCCATCCCGATGGCGCCCATCACGCCGTTGTAGGGCGGCACGGTGATCTTCTTGCCCAGCAGGCTGGCGAAAGCCGCGGTGACCGCATCGTTATAGGCCGTGCCGCCCTGGAAGTAAATTACATTGCCGATCTTGCGGCCGCGCACCACGCGGTTGAGGTAGTTGAGGGCGATGGAAAAGGCCAGGCCGGCCACCAGGTTCGGGACCGTTTCGCCCTTATGCAGCCAGCCGGTGACGTCGCGCTCCATGAATACGGTGCAGCGCTCGCCCAGGCGCGAAGGTCCGGTCGCGGACAATGCCAGCTTGGCGAATTCGCCCTTAATGCTGATGCCCAGCTTCTCGGCCTGCTCCTCCAGGAAAGATCCGGTGCCGGCGGCGCAGGCCTCGTTCATGGCGAAATCCACCACCACGCCATGCTCGATGGAGATGAACTTGGAATCCTGCCCGCCGATTTCGAATATGGTGTCGACCGGCTCGCCGCCCAGGGTGCTGCTGATGTGCACCGCGCCGGTTTTGTGGGCGGTAATTTCGTCGTTCACCACATCGGCGCCCACGAACTCGGCGATCAGTTCGCGGCCCGATCCGGTGGTGCCCACGCCGCAAATCTGCAGCCGCGCGCCCCACCGTTCCTCGACTTCGGCCAGCCCCTGCTGCACGGCCTCAATGGGACGTCCGGCGGTGCGCAGGTACACGTCGTGGATCACCGAACCGAATTCGTCGATGGCCACCACGTTGGTGGAGACCGACCCGATGTCGAGCCCGAGGTAAGCGGGAATGGGGCCGTCGCCCGAGGGCGGCACGTAGGCGCCCACGCGGTCGCGCAGTTGCACCACGTTCTCGCTGGAGAGCGGCTGGCTATCCTGCAGATTCTCCTCGACGTCGTGCTGCCGCAGGCGATGAATCTCCAGGATAGAGCGCTTGCGCTGCTCCTCGGCTTCCAGCATGGCGGTGCCGATGGCCCCGCACCAGGCGTAATGCTCGGGCACCAGCAGGGACTCCGGGGAGAGCGCGAAAGCCTCGCGCAAGGCGCCGGTGACGCCGGCATTCTGCGACACCGCGCCGATCAGCGCGACGGGCGCCTGCACCGGCCGTCCCTTGACGATGGAACTTTTGAAATTGCGCGCCACCGCGTCGCACAAGCCGCGCAGAATTTCGGCTGGAGAATAGCCCTTCTGCTGCGCGTGGATCATGTCGCTTTTGGCGAAGACCGAGCAGCGGCCGGCGATGCGCGCGGCGCAACTGGCCCCGGAAACCACGCAGCCGACTTCCTCCACGGAGTACTGCATGCGCAATGCCTGCTGGTCGAGAAACGATCCGGTGCCGGCGGCGCATTCGCCGGAGCGGTCGTAATCCACGATGCTGCCGCCATCCAGGCGAATATATTTGGAGCTTTCGCCGCCGATTTCGAAGACCGTCCGGACCTGCGGGTAGACCGCGCCGATCATGCGGGCGATGGCCTTAAATTCATTCTCGAAGAACAGCCCCAGAACCTTGGCGATGGTGCGGCTGCCGGACCCGGTGACGCGGATGCCCTCGACGCGGTCTTCGGGGACCGTTTCGTAAAACTCGCGGAGCAGGTCGTAGGTGGACTGGATGGGGCTGCCGGCGATGCGGCGGTAGTCGGAGAGCACCAGGGGCTGTCCGGCAAGCTCGGTAAGGCGGAACTGCGGGTGGCTGTCACAGAGGGCGGCGAGGATGGCGCGGTCCCCGGGTTTGCCGAGGGCGGCCAGTTTCAGACTGATGGCGCCGATGTCCAGACCGAGATTGATGCCCATTTCTGTCCAGTTTGACCGGGAATCGACTTAAATTCAAGTAAATAAGGTCTGAATAGAAGAAAAATGCATTGAATGGGGGAGATGGCGGGGCTAAATGGCAATGTGACACCTGGGCCGGAGGTGTGTCTGTCAACGCCGCGAGTCGATCGGAGTGCCTAACCGATCTGGGGGAAGTAGCGCTTAGGCTTGTGGGGCAGTTAACCGGCCA
>PLRZ01000196.1:0-2829 GCA_003164075.1 Bryobacterales bacterium
GCGCGCGCCATCTGCGCCAGGCGGGTGACGCTCTCTTCCACGTTCTTGCCTTCCAGCATCATCAGGTCGGCCAACTCGTCGATGAGGATCAGGATGTACGGCAGCGGGCGCAGGTCTTCGGCGGTGGGCTCCGCTTCGGAGTCGGCAAAGAGGTTGCGCGGCTCCTCCTGCATCTTGCGGACCTTCTTATTGAACTGGTCGATGTTGCGCACTCCGTACTCGGCCAGCAGGCGCAGCCGGCGTTCCATTTCGAGCACCGCGTTGCGCAGCGCGTTGGTGGCCTTTTTCGGGTCGGTAATCACCGGCGTCAACAGATGCGGGATGCCCTCGAAAAGGCCCAGCTCCACGCGTTTCGGGTCCACCATGATCATGCGGACTTCGGCGGGCGTCGACTTATAGAGAATCGACATGACCATGGAGTTGATCATGACGCTCTTGCCGGCGCCGGTCGATCCGGCGATGAGCAGGTGCGGCATGGATTCCAGCGAGGCCACGCGAATGCGGCCATTGATGTCCTTGCCCAGCGGGATGGTCAACCGCGAGGCCGATTGCTTGAATTCGTCGCTCTCCAGCATCTGGCGCAGGGCGATCACTTCGCGCTTGGTATTGGGCACTTCCAGGCCTACCGTGGGCTTGCCGGGGATGCGCTCGATGAGGATGGATTCGGCCTGCAGGCCGAGGCACAGATCTTCGGTGAGGTTGATGATGCGGCTGTATTTGATGCCCGCATCGGGCTTGAACTCGAAGGTGGTCACCACCGGGCCGGGGTTGATCTGCACCACGTTGCCCAGCACGTTGAACTCTTCGAACTTGGATTTGATCTTGACGGCGGTGTCTTTCAGTTCCTGCTCGTCATAAGTGCTGCGGCCGGGAATTTCATTGAGCAGTTCGGTGGAGGGCAGCGTGAAAACCGGGCGGAATGCCAATTCCGCAGGCGCATCGGCCACGGCCACCGGGACGGGAACGGGGGATGGCGCGGGCGGAAGATCCTCCAACGGGCAAATGGGAATTTCTTTCTCCGCGGCGGGCTCCGCTTCGGCCGCTTGCTCTTCCACGGGCGCGGCGCCGGCCGGCCGATCGGCGACTTCCCAGGGCGGAATGTCGGCGATCTCTTGTGCCAGCGTCTTGGACTTGCGCGCCTTCAGTTGCTTCGTCTCGCGCCGCTTGCGGTCGCGCTCCCGCGCTTTTTCCAGGGCGCGGGCGTGAGCTTCGTCTCTCCAGGCGCGCCACGCGGCGGCTCGCCGGCGGAACCATGCTCGAGGGGCCGAGAACCACTCCGCGGCCTTCGCCAGGGTGAACGACGAAACCAGGTACACTGCCACGATTACCGAAGTCAGAATCGCCACAATGGCGCCGGCCAGATTCAGGGCGCCTAAAAGGTAGCGGGCCAGCAGGTAGCCGGCGGTGCCGCCCACCCGGATGGCTCCTCCGAACATGCGCCACGGCAGGAAGGCCAGCCCGGCGCTGGTGCCCACGGTCAGCATCACGGCGCCGATGAACTTCGCCACGCCGCCCTCCAGATCCTCGGAGCGGATCCACTTCCACGCCAGGAGGAACAGCAGCAGGGGAAAGAGGAACGCGGTAGCTCCAAAGGCCTGGAATAGCAGGTCTGAGGCGTAGGAGCCGGGATAGCCGATCAGGTTGAGGGGCTGGGATTCAGCGGCGGTGTCCCACGACGGATCCTGGGTGTGGTACGACACCAGGCTCAACAACATCACCAGGCCCAGCGAGAGCAGCAGGAAGCCGATGACTTCGTTGAGCCGTTTTTGCTGCGTTGGAGGTAGTAGCTTCATCACGCTGGCCGGCGGATGAAAGCCAGAGCAAGCACTATTATGCCAAAAATAATCCGATAGTATACAAACGGACGAAGGGAACTGCGGCGCAAATAATGCAGAAACCAGCCGATCACCAGGCAGCCCGTTATGGCGCTTACCGCTACGCCCACCAGAAACGGGGTCTCCAGGACGGATCGCAGGGTGTGCGCTTTGTGCATTTCCCAGAAAACTTTAGCGGCCGCGCCGGCAATCGCGGGCGCCGAAAGCAGAAACGAGAAACGGGCCGCGGTCTGGCTGGTGAGGTCGCGGAACAAACCCGCCGAGATGCTGATTCCGCTGCGCGACGTTCCCGGAATCACTGCCAGGGCTTGGGCCACGCCGATCACGACGGCATCGGGCGCGTTCACGGATGCCAGGTCGCGGGCCTTCCGGCTGGCATTCTCGGCCAAAAGCATCAGCACCCCCACCAGGATCAGCATGACGCCCATCACCCAGGGCGTTCGCCAGGTAGTCTCCGCCTGCTTGTTAAAAAGGAAGCCGACGATACCGATGGGCACGCTGCCGATGACCAGCAGCCACAGCAGCATGTGATTGAGCCGCAATTCGTTGTCGTGGCCGATGCGCAGGCCGAATGCCTGGCCGATAATCTGCAGCCAGTCNNGGCATAAAGGTCTAGCGTGAGGGATGGCGCGGAGGGATGTCAAGTTTTGAAAACCGTCACATATTCTCGGGCCGTGCCGTTTACCGTTACAAGGGCCACGCGGTGGGAGAGTACTTTGCCGATCTCCTCGTGGAAGATGTGCTGGTCATCGAGTTGAAATGTGTCGAGCGTCTCGCCAACGAACACATCGCGCAATGTCTGAACTACCAGCGAGCCTCCGGCCGGACGCTATGTCTTCTGGTCAACTTCCAGAAGCCCAAAGTCGAGTGGAAGCGGATCGTGCACCGGTTTCAGGTTCCTGAGTTGCCGCAGGCGCCGGCAGCACGGTCAGAACTCCTGATGTCGGCCGGGGATTTCGAATAGTTGGGGAAATTGACCTGAGCCATGACGTGG
>PLRZ01000196.1:2864-8482 GCA_003164075.1 Bryobacterales bacterium
GAGTTTCGCGACAGAAACCAACTAAGTCGGCCATTTCAGAAGCAGCCTAACGTATTGGTCGCTCCCTAACGGTCGCGGCTCGGAACGAGGTCGCTTACCGAGCCGCGACCGTTAGGGAGCGCGGTGTACTAAGCTTGCCCCGGCACTTACTAACTCCCAAGCCTTCGCCACATGCCGATCGGTCGTCTGAAAATTCCCCACCGCCAGATGCAGCGTGAACTTGCCATTCAGCACCGTGCTCGACAGAAAGACGTCGCCGGCCGCGTTCACGCGCTCCAGAAGCCGCCGATTCTCTTCGTCGCTGCCCTTCAACCGGAAATTCACCACCGAGAAATGTACCGGCGCCACCACTTCAAATCGCGCATTCGCCTGCACCTGGCTCGCAAACCACCGCGCCAGCCGCACGTGCTCGCGGACCGCGTCCGCCAACCCCTCGCGCCCGTACGACCGCAGCACGAACCACAGCTTCAGCGCGCGGAACCGCCGTCCCAGCGGCACGCCGTAATCCATCAGATTCACGGCCCGCGGATCGCTCGCGCTCACCAGGTAGTCCGGAATCAGGGAAAACGCGCGCCGCAACACCTCCGGACGGCTGGTATAAAACACGCTGCAATCCATCGGGACCTGCAGCCACTTGTGCGGATTCATCACCATCGAATCGGCCCGCTCGCAACCCGCAAAAGCCCACCGGAACTCCGGCGCCAATGCCGCCGACCCGGCATACGCCGCGTCCACATGCAGCCACAATTTGTACCGCGCGCAAATATCCGCAATCGCCGGGATGGGATCCACGCTGGTAGTCGACGTGGTCCCCACCGTGGCCGTCACGCAGCACGGCCGCAGCCCCGCCGCCAGGTCCGCCTCGATCAGCGCCGCCAGCACTTCCGGCCGCATGCGAAACTCCGCGTCCACCGGCACTTTGCGCACATAATCCTGCCCGATTCCCACCGCGATCGCGCCTTTCTCGATCGACGAATGCGACTGCTCCGAGGTGTACACCACCAGCCCGCGCGTCGTCCCTTTCGTGCGCGATTCCGGGTCGGCCGCCTCACGCGCCGCCGCGATGGCATGCATGCTGCTGACCGACGCGGTATCGTAGATCAACCCGAACCAATCCTCCGGCAGCCCGCTCCATTGCCGCAGCCAGCGCAGTGTCACCTGCTCCAACTCGGTCACCGCCGGCGATGTCTTCCAGAGCATTCCGTTGCCGTTCAGCGCCGCCGCCAGCAACTCTCCCAGGACGCCTTCGGGTGTCCCCGAATTGGCGAAATACGCCAGAAATCCGGGATGATTCCACTGCGTGCACGCCGGCACGATCAGGCGCTCGAAATCCGCCAGGATGGCCTCCATCGGCTCTCCCTTTTCCGGGCCGTGCGACGGCAACGCGTCGGTCAGTTCCCCCGGTTTCACGGGCGGAAGCACCGGATACCGCTCCACATGCGTCAGGAATTCGGCGACCCAATCGATCGCCTGGTGTCCATATCGTCGAAACTCTTCAGGTGTCATTTATGAAGTCCGCAAAAAATGCAAAAACAAAATAGCCACGGATGAACACGGATGAACACGGATAAGAAAAGACAATTAATTCATCCGCGTATAACGGACAAGAAAGCTTGTTCTATCCGTGTTCATCCGTGTTCATCCGTGGCCATTTCTTCTTAATGAACTTTTTAATGAACTTTCACCGTACCCGCGGCCGTCAAACGCGCCGCCGCATCGGCCGGCAATTTCCAGTTTGCATCGAACCGCCCCTCGGCCACCACTTGGGCCGCCGACCCGCGGAATAGCAGGTAGTCGCCAAGTCCGCTCAGTTGGCGATACTGCACCGGCGCCCAGGCGTACCCCCCGGCGGTAGTTTCATCGGCCCCCGTCCACCACGGCAGCCCGGAGTTCACCAGCATATAATGCTTCCCCACCGGAGCGATGAAAAGCAATCCGTAATCCGCCGCGTCCGGCCGCAGTTCCAGCGGCAGCTTGCCGGCGAACCGCGCCACCAGCGCATTGCTCTCCGCCGTCCCGAACAGCACCAGGTCGGCGCTATCGATGTCGTCCGCCGTGACTTCGCGATCCGCCTTCACCGGCAGCGAAAGCAACAGATGCGACCGTATGGTGGACCAGTTCGCGGCCGCCTGCGCCTGCCGGCGCCGATCCTCCAGTTCCTCGGCCGTCTGCGCCCCCAGCGTGCCGTAGACATAAATATGGCGCTCCGACGCCGCCCGCGCGATGGGCCCCTCGGCGCCCGGCCGTTTGGCGGTGGCCGGTACCAGCCCTTGCCGCCATTCCGACGGCGACTTGTTAGGCGNNCTTGTTAGGCGACTTGTTAAACGACAGCGCCGCGCCGCGCTTCACCCGCACCGCCGCTCCATCCACGGTCACCTGCGCCGGTTCGCTTCCCTGCCCCGCGATGGTGAACCCCTCCACGTTCCTGGTGGTCACCTGCACGTCGCCGTTGGCCGCGCGGCGAGCGTCGATTTGCGCCGGCAATCCTGGCGTGAGCCCGTCGATAACCACCCAGTAGGCCGAACTGAATTGGTAAGAACGCGTGACGAACCGCACCCGCTCCGGCGAGCGATTGCGCCGCAGTCCGGCCAGCCACTCCAGCACGCCGCCGCGCGAATATGCCAGGTCCCAGATATTGTGCCGCGTCGCAGGGTATTCCGTGTATGCGGCCGGCACGCCGGCATCCAGCAGCCGCCGCTGCCAGGCTCGCGTGGAGGCCGCCGGCACAATCGTATCCAGCTCGCCGTGATACACCCGGACCGGCACGTTCAGAAGATTGGCCGCCAGTTCTTCCGACCCCGGCATGGTATCGGGGCACATTGCCGCCACCCCGGCCCACACATCGGGGCGCGTCGCCGCCAGCCACAGCGCACCCCCGCCGCCCATCGAAATGCCGGTCAGGTAGACGCGGTCGGGATCCACCGGAAAGCGCCGTTCCACGTCGGCCAGCACGTCGTAGACGTCCTGCTCGGGAATGCCCTGGTAGCCCATGCTTCCGCGCGCCAGAGGGCAGGCCACAATCAATTCCCGGTCGCGCAGCGCGGGGAAGCGCGTTCCATCCGCCCCCGTCGCTCCAGACCCGGCGATTCCCAAAACCTGCGATAAATTCAAGCGGTGGTTGGACTCCTCGGAGTGAAGGCTCACCAGCAGCCCGTATTCCTTCCGCGGGTCGAAGCTCTGCGGAAGATACAGCGCGTACGGCTGCTCGCTGCCATCCACCGTGGAGACCACCGTCAGCACCCGCGGACCGGTCTGGGCGCGCAGTCCGGCTGCCGCCAGCAACAGCACCACACCTGCCGCGCGCTCAAGCATGCGAAGCCAGCTTCCTGCTGGCCGGCAGCCAGCTTTTGAACCACTCCCGGAACTGCTCCAGGCACTGCTGTTTTGCCGGTGAAAGAGGAACTGGCAGGGGCCCCGTCTGAATCCCTCGCACCGCTACCGCCGTCTTCACTCCTGCCGGCAGCGGGAAGCGCGCCAGCCATGCCAGCAGCTCCTGGCGCATCGCCTCCAGACGTCCGATTCTGTCGCTGTCGCCCGCGCCGATGGCGGCGTTCAATGCCATGGTTAACTCCGGCGCCGCACAAGCCGCCGCCGATATCGCTCCCAGACCTGCCGAGCGGGCAGGCACGAACAGCCGGTCGTCGCCCGACAGAACGGCACGGCCAGCGGCGCACCGGCGCAGGCGGTCGAGCGATTCCAGCGCGCCGCTGCCGTCCTCAATCCCCGCGAATCGACCGGATTCGAGCAGGCGGCACGCCGTTTCCACGGGGATGTCGCCGGCCGGCACGATTACCGGCTCGGAACCCATCTGCGCGGCGAACTGCGTATAGAATTCGAGAATATCATCCTGATCGTAGTGGTAGTAGAGCGGCGGGGGCAGCAGGATAGCGGCCGCACCAGCGCCTCGCGCGGCACGCGCCAGTTCCACCGACTGGTCCAGTGTGGCGCTTCCCACTCCGGCCAACACGGGAACGCGGCTGCGCTTTACCGCCAGGTGGGTGAGGCGCGCCCGGTCGTCCACCGCCAGCGCCGGATATTCTCCCCACGCGGTGAAAAGAGCGATGCCATTCACGCGGGCCGCGCAAAGGTAATCGATCAGTTCGAAGAAGGCCCCGAAATCGATGTCGCCGGTCTTGCCGCGGGGAGTGATAGCCGCCGCGTTGACGCCCTGCAGCACGGAGATCGTGGGAAGCGCCCTCACCTCGAAGCCTAGTCAACTATTATAAGCAGCGCCGCTGCCCGGTGTATCCGGGTGCCTATTAACCGGCTGATCTTTCCTCATTCTGGTGGGAGGGCGACGGAAGGTCCCGATCAAGTGTCGACCCGATTGGGGAAAAAATCAACTGGAAAGAAAAGGTTTTCATTTGACGGCACTTGTTTGCGAGCGCCTCTGAATGCGCTCAACCGCCCGGTCCGCCTCTCAGCTTCTCCCGCTCCGAGGATTAGCCGGTTCAGTGCTTAACCGGTCTGGGGAAGGTCCATCATTTCGTGAACGCACCCCGTTAGGGAGCGTATTCCGCGCCTGAGCCACGAAATCTCCAGATCGGTTAAGAAGCACCCGGTGTATCCTTGATAACCTTCGGCCACCTTTCCAGTACCTAACCAGTACTATAGGGACTTATGAGACTCCACCGAGTTCAGTTGAAATGAAAAGAGGAGCGAGATAAACCGCATGGCGCCCGAATCCCACACACTTTTCTCCATAACACTCTTCCTGGCCTTGAGTTCGCTGCTGGCCTGGTCCAACCGTCGCAACCGGGCTTCCCATCGATTGGACGGCGCCGCCCCCGCTCCGCTCGAGCGGAACGACGAATCCGGCAAGACGGCCTGAACCGCTACTGGTCGGTCAGAACCCGCTCAGCCTGCAGCCAGTCCGACAGCGCCGAATCCTCGCGCCGCCCTCCTGCTACCCAGTAGGAGTACGCCAGGCTGGCAATCTCTTCATGCGTGGCAACGCGCCGTACCCGCACGGCCTCCTCCGTCCGCTGCCCTGGCCGGTGGACGTGAGTGTAGGGTGTTCTTCCAGCGGAATAAAACATAAACAGTTCGAGAACCACACTATACATCAAAGCGCGCTCCCGCGGTGCTCGGAAGACGTTGGTAAAGTACCGTTACGCAAATGGCGGGCAGCCTGGAAAGTCCTCCGCGGAGGGAATTTCAGCGTTTCTCAGCGTTTCCGCGTATTCCGCTCGCGACATCCCATACTGCACCAGCCGCGCACCATCGCCACAGACACGACGCGCT
Organism: Bryobacterales bacterium; assembly: GCA_003164075.1. The sequence continues at coordinate 8,109 of PLRZ01000196.1, forward strand.
CCAGACCCACTCGCTCGAAGGCGTCCCGCAGCGGCCATCTGGCTGCTTCCGTCGCCAGGCCGCACCCCCAATATTGCCGGGCCAGCCACCAACCGGTCTCCGCCTCGCTGCAGGGCATCGCGCCGGTGATGTAACGCATTACCGCGGGGTCCGGAATGAGCCGCCCGGTTCTCAGCACCGTCTCCTATCTTCGCCCGGACCAACGGCGCTACAATACGGCGCATGAGAATGGCAGCCGCGTTGCTCTGCACTCTTCTGCTCCTCCCCGCCCTTCGCGCCGCCCAGGCGCTCGACGTCTATGTCATCGACGTGGAAGGCGGTAAGTCCGTACTGCTGGTTTCGCCGTCCGGTGAATCGATGTTATTCGATGCCGG
>PLRZ01000733.1 GCA_003164075.1 Bryobacterales bacterium
ACGACGTCAGGAGTTCTGAAACTGAAGCAGGAGCCCGCGAAACAACCGGCTCGCCAGCGAGATTCGGTTTACTGCGCTGCCGAGCAACCCGGATTGAGAACCGCATTAATCACAATCTGAACGTCCACCACGTTGACTACTCCGTCCTGATTCTGATCGTCCGCCGCGAACACTGCCCCGAGGGCTTCGTTGATCACCTTCTGGACACCGGCCACCGTAGCGCTCACGTTTTGCGTCCCACCGCACAAGCTCCCCGATGAGATCGTCGTCGTATCGCTGGCAGTCGCCGCCGCCGAACCGCCGCCCGACACGCTTACCTGGTTGGCCGCCGTCGCCGCATTCGGCGCCACGTTCACGGTCACGATAATCGCCTCATAACTCGCTCCAGGGTTCAAAACATCGTTCCGCGAGCACGTATTGCCGGTGCAAGCCCAATTCGTGCCGGTCATGGTTGCCAGCGTCATGCTGCCGGTGGGGACCGTCTCGGTCACGGTCACCGTACCGAAGCTGGGTGCGCCACCGGCGCCATTCGACACCGTCACGGTGTAAGTTGCGCCTTGCTGGCCTTGCGTAAAGTTGCCGCTATGGGACTTGACAATCTTCAAGGCCGACGCCAGGTTCACCGCAATCGTCCCGGATGTTCCGGTAATCGTGGAAGTCACCGTATCGGTCGCGGTGACGGTCTGGTTCCCGAGGCTTTTCAGGGTGACGGAAAAGGTTCCGATTCCGTTAGTCAACTTACTATCCGCGGGTAATACTCCCTGGCCGTCACTGCCGGTAAAGTGAACCGTGCCGGTGTAGGTCGGGACCAGGTTGTTATTCCCGTCCAGCGCGGCCACGGATACGTTGAACGGTATCGCGGTCGCCACGGCAACCGGGGCCGATACGAAGAGCTGCGTGGCCGTTGTCGCCCCCGCCGCGGGTGCGAACAGGAGCGCGGCGCCGTCGCTGAGCACCGCCGCATCGTAGCTCCATTGCGTTTCGCGTCCGCTGGTGTTCCCACCCGCATCGCTGATCCCCACCGTCGATTGAGCGCCGAGGTTTGCCGGATTCGCCGATCCCAGATTCACCGTCTGGTACTGAAAGAGGATCCGATTCGATGTTTCGTACAACACCATCTCGAACGTTACCGGGTTGGCCGAGAGCACGGTTGCCTGCGGATAGGCGTTATTCCACTGCACCACAAACTTGCGGCTGCCCACCGGACCCTGCGTCTGGTAGTAAACCGCGCCACCGTTCTGAAACACCAGATCGGTCCAGTAGGGCAGCAGAGCCGGTAAGTTGCCTGGCGTAGCGGCCGCCGTCAGGTCCACGTTCTGAAAGTCGCTGATTGCCGCGCATGCCGCAGTGCCGGTCACAAAATACGCCGCGCCGTTTGCGCTCACGCACAACAGGTTGTAAGCCGTGCCATAGAAAGTGAATTGGAACGGCAGCGTTAGCAGTGTCACCGCGTCATCCTGATTCGTCAGGACGCTGGCGCTGCCTCCCGAAACGCTCAGGTCGATGAAACTGTACGCCGCCGCGTCGGTGCCCGTATAGCCCCCGGCGTCGGGCGGCGTCTTACCTGCCCAAACAGTGGAAACCACCAGCGCGGCGGCCAGCGTGATGCGCCGGAATGTTCCAGTCTTGCCGGTTATCATCGCCATGTTTGTTCTTTTCATCATGTTCGTTCTCCCTACCATGACGTCTGCTTGATGGCGTAGACTTGCCCGCCGAATGTGATGTTGGCTTTCCGCGTAGTGGCGGCTGCCGAGACATAGGGGGCCACCGTATACGGAAGCGTGAAGATATTGAGCGTGGGTCCGGTGAGTGTCCCCAAGGTCACAATGGAAGTTTGCGACGTTCCCGGGTTTACCGGACACCCGTTCGCCGACTGCGAGCCTTGCACCGCCCCCGTACCGCCATTAGTGTTGAACACGGAGCTGGAAGCGTTCAGGCTGAAAGCGCAGGTGGCGCCGGTTTGCGACACATTGTAAGTGCTGCCGTCTTCCAGTTTGATTTGGCCGGTGCGCGTCGCCCCGTTGGCATTCGGGTCCACGGTGAAGTTGAGCGTGCCGGAACTGCCGCTGAAGTTTGTGCCGGTAACATGCACCCAACCCGCATAGCTCTGCGGACTCGGCGTACAACCCGCGGTCGCGGTGGAGAAGGTGAACGACCCTGTGTAGGCGCCGGAATTCACCAGCCCGCTGGACGTCACGGGTAGTGAGTACGAACACGGTGCGGGGCCCTGGCTGACCGAATAAGTAAGAGCCGGGCTTGCTCCAGCGACGCCGATGGCGCCCGTGCGTGTGGCGTTGGTGGGATTCGGATCGGCCACAAACCCGATGCTGCTGCTGCCCGCGCTGCCGCTGGAAATGACGTGCAGCCAGTCCGGGTTATTGCTTTGCCCGCTCCAGGCGCAGGCGGCCGGCGCCACCACCGAGGCCGTTGCGCTGCCGCCGCTATAGGGCATGGTTCCAGCGAGCGAACTCAGTTGCCACGTACAAGTTGTGCCGGCCTGGGTGATCGACACATTATTCCCTGCTATGTTCAATGGCGGACTGGTGGTGCGCGATGTCGCCGACGCCGCGTTCGACGTCAGCGTCACATTGACCGCGCCGCTGCCAGAACCTGAAGCCGGCGATACCGTGGCCCACGAGACCGGGCTGGAGGCGGTCCACGAACAATTGTTTCCGTTGGCGTTCACCAGGATGGCGAACGGCCCGCCGCCATTGACGGCGAGCGTGCCGCTGGCGCTGGAGGCATCCACGGTTACGCTGCACGTCAGCGCATCCTGAGTGATGTTGAGCGAGGCGCCGCCGATATGGATGGCCAGGTTCTGCGCCACGGTGGTGGAGTTGGACGCCACCGAATAGAACAGCGTACCGGACGCGGCGCCCGAGCCGCCGGACTGAATCGTGACCCCGTTGGATGCGCTGGAGCTATAGCTGCATCCGCTGGGAATCGTGACACCCACCGAATAAGGCGACGCGCCCGATCCCGCCGCCGGGACTTCCACCGCATACGAACTTAGCGCCACTATACAGGTGGCGGGATTCTGAACGGCCGTAAAGGTCTGTCCGGCTATTGTGGCCGTAGAAGTCTGCGGCTGGTTGGTGGTGTTGGCCGGAATGGGAAGCGTCACGCTGCCATTGCCTGTGGTAGGGCCCCAGGCGGGACCCAGACCAGTTGCTGTCCACGCCGGACAGCCGTCGGCGGATACCGTTACGTTCACCGTGACGCTGGTGGCCGCCGGCGACAGGTTGTTTACCGTTCCGGGGCTGATGCCGTAGGAGCAACTGGCGCCAAATTCGGTGATCGTGAAAGTCCCCACTGTCTGGCTGTTGGCTGTGATCGTGATGGTGCCGGTTCGCGACGTCGTGAGGGTATTCGGCTGCAGGGTGTAAAACACCGGCCCTCCCGGTCCGAGACGGCCGAACCCCGAACCGGGCCCGCCACTCGAAGAGGGGGATATGCCCATCCAGCTCGCATCGGAAACCGAGGCGCTCCACGGGCAGCTACCGCCCACCACGTTGAAGCTGTTGCTGTAGGCGGTATTGGCCGGTACGGTGATGCCGGTGGAATCGAGCGAGTAACTGCATGCCGGCGCGGGCGAAACCGTGAGGGTCACGGGAATGGCCACGGACTGATTGACGGCGGTGGGGGAACTGGCCACGACGATGCCGTTGTAAGTTCCCGCCGTGAGCCCGGCTGTGTTGAGCGTCAGGTTCGCGGACGTGGTGCCGGTCCCCTGGGTTGCCGAAAGGGTTGCCCCCGGAATGCCCTCCACCGCGGCGGAAAACGCCACGCTGCTGTTGGTGGTGTTAAATGACACCGGTACGGGAGTGGGCACGCTTGAGCCAAGGACGTAGGACAGTTGAATCGCCGCCGGACTGATTGCAATGCCCGGCGCCTGGCCGGCGGCATTGTCGATCGCCAGGTAGTAATCTTCCACCGTAGTGTTGCCGGCGCTATCCGTGACTTGAACCAGTACCGCGAAGAAGCCCGGATAAGTCGGCGTGCCGGAGACTACACCCGAGGAACTAAGTGACAACCCCGGCGGCATGCCCGAGCTCGGGGATAGCGAAAAGACGTACGGAGCGGTTCCACCGGAGGCCGTGAACTTCATGGAGTAAGGCGTTCCAACCGTCCCGTTGACCATGGAATCCGGCGTGATTGCCACGTTCTGGACTAACAACTGAAGGTTGACCGCGACGGTCTGGCCAACCGAATCGGTTGCCAGGAGATTCAATGGGAACGTCCCGCTGGCGGGAGATGGCCCACCTGAATAAGAGGGAATGTTGCCGCTGCCTTGGAAAATGGAGAAACCGGCCGGCAAGCTGGAGCCGGCAGCCACGCTCCAGGTGAAGGGCGGCACGCCTCCGTACAGCAGCGCATCCAGGTTGGAACCGGTAAAGTGCCCCGCGCCGATTGCGGCATAACTCGACTCAGTGGTTACAGCGTTGTACAACGGAACGTGGGCGCCGGCCGGCACTACCGTGATATTCCCGCCATACACATACGCGCTCGACCCGCCGGAATCGCTGAGCAGGAAGTAAAGGGTGAAAGTGCCGGTCGTTTGAGGCGTTCCGTGCAGTGTTCCATTCGAGTCAAGGGTCATTCCCGTGGGAAGCCGGTAGAGCGGGCTCTCGACGAAGGTATAAGGCGCGATCCCGCCGGCGATGCGGTAGGTGTAGCTGTAGCTTGTGCCTTGGGTAGCTGCCGGTAGCGCCTCTTGATTGGTAAACGGAAGGATTACCTGCATGGGCAACACTGTGCAGGTGTACACGCGGTCCGCGGTCAGCCCATTCTTATCCACCGCGTGCACGGTGTAAGTGTAGGTCCCCGGCTGAGTCGCATGGCCCACTACACCGCTGCCATTTGTCCCGAATTGGCCGCCCGAAACGATTGACAGGCCCGAAGGCAACGCCCCGGCCGTCACGCTCCAGGCATAAGGCGCAGTCCCGCCCGAAACAGCGAGAGTGGACCCTACGCCCTGGCCTGCGCTTAGCGTAAAGATCTGTGGGCTGGTGATTTCCAGGCCCGAGGGACTCAATACGGTAAGTGAATAACTGGTGGTGTACGTGTTTCCCTTGCTATCCGTCGCTGTGACATAGAAGGAATAGACGCCCGTGCTGGCCGGCGTGCCGGAAATCAGTCCCGACGGCGATGCGGTGACTCCCGCCGAAAACATGGGTGTATTGACTCCCAGTATGTTGTAGGTGAAGGTGTAGGGCGCGGTCCCGCCCACCACGGTCAACTGTTTGGAATAAGCGGCGCCGGTTGTGCCATTGGGTAAGCTGCCGCTTTCGATTGCCATGGGAGATACGTTCAGCTTCAGCGTGGTGCTCAATTGGTTGCCGGCGCTATCGGTGGCAATCAAAACGAAAGTATACTGCCCGGCCGTGGTGGGTTCTCCGGCGAGGATTGTCGCGCCGGGAGTGACGTTGGGCGGCAGCGCCGCGCCGCTGTACAGGCCGAGTCCGGGCGGCAGCGACGAACCGGCGGCCACCGTCCAGGTATAGGGAGGCACGCCTCCGGACGGGGACAGCGTGAACGCGTAATTCTGCCCCACGCGGGCATCGCTGAGCGTGGGGGCGTAAGTCAGCTCATACGCGGAATATCGAACGTAGAACGTGAACAGCCCGGAGATGCTGGAGGAACCGTCCGTCACCGTGATGGTCTCGGCGTACGTGCCCGTGCCGGTGGGCGTGCCGCTCACCACGCCCGCGGAGGAGAGCGTCAGGCCCGGCGGCATACTGGAAGCCGACCAGGTCTTATTAGACCCTCCACCGGTGGCGGTGAAAGTGTAGCCGGCGTAAGGCACTTCGAAAATCCCCTGCACCGGAACAACCTGCGGGTTGGTAATCGCGATGGTCGAGATAGTAATGGTGAAATTGTAAGTGATGGTGTTCGGCGTGGAGGAATCGCCTGCCGTAAGCGAGAAGGCATAGGATCCGGCGGCGGTGGGGGTGCCACAGATGCCCGAACTGCACAAACCCAGGCCCGGCGGAAACGCCGAACCCGGGGTCAGATACCCATTCACCGTGCCGGCGTTGTCCCACACCAGTAACTGCTGGGAATACGGCGTGCCTACCGAGCCGGTGGCGAGCGCAGTCGTTGTGTAAAGCTGGAACGGCGTTACGGCGATGTTCATGGTCTTGACGCCGATGTTATTGAGCGAATCCAGGGTCTGGAGCGTGAACGTATAGCTGCCGGCCGCCAGATAGGCGCAGGCCAGATCGTAGCTGCCGCTGGCGTTACCGAGCAGCGCGCCGCCGGTCTCGATGGCGCAACCCGGCGGCAGGGCGGTTAGTGCCGTGATGGTATACGGCCCGGTGCCGCCGCTGGGATTGATGTTGAAGATGTTGGTGCCGCCCGAGGCGTAGGTGCCAAGGCCCGGTCCCAGCCCGATACTTACCGTGCTGGGAGTGTTTCCGGCAACGTTAAAAGCTACAAATCCCTGGAACACGGCGCCGGCATTGTCGTTCACCTGGACCAGCGTGGTGAAGCTGCCCGTGTTTGTGGGTGTGCCGGTGACCACGCCGGTTTGCGGGTTCAAAGTCAATCCCGGAGGCAGCGGATTGGCCGCCGAGGGTACGCTCCACACATAGGGGCCCGTGCCGCCTTGGATAAGCTGCGTCTGGGTGTAGGCGGTATTGTAAATCAGCGGTGAGCTGGTGGTCCCGTAGGTGCCGGCCGTGGGGTTACTAATAGGCCAGGCGCCGACATTGAGCGACATCAGCGGCGCCACGAAGGCGTAAGCCTGGGTCGCGGTGTTATTGGCGGAGTCCTTCACTTGCAGGGTGAAAGTAAAGGAATCGCCCGCCACGGTACCCGCCTGCATCACGCGTCCAGCCAGGTAGGTGAACCCGGGGTTATACAGCGAACCAATGGTTTCACCCGGCGTTTGCAGGCTGAGGCCGGGCGGCAGCGTGCTGCCGGTGGCGACACTCCAGGTATAGGGCGGCGCGCCCCCCTGAGCGAAGAACGCCTGACTGAACGTGCCCCCCACGGTTGTGTACCCGATCGGGCTGGTGGTGGTGATGAACAGGGGCTGAACGGTATTGAAGGGAATCAGAAGACTGAAACGCTTCTGGACCGTCCCATTGGAACCGCTGGCCTGCACCGTGAAAGTGTCGTTGGTAAAGCCTGTGGGCGTTCCGGCAATGGTGCCGGTGGAGGAACTCAGCGACAAGCCGCCGGGCAGCCCTCCGCTGGTCACTGACCAGGTGCAACCGGTCCCGCATCCGGCCGCCGCCAGGGTCTGCGAGTACGCCACTCCGATAGTGCCTTGCGGCAGGACACCACTCGTGGCGATAGCAAACGGATCCACATTGATGGTGTAGTTGACGCTCTCCGCTAGCGAGGTCGAATCGGTGATCGTGATGGTGGCCGTGGAGCCCGAAGCAGTCGGCGTCCCCGAGATCGTGCCCGTTGTCGAGTTGATCGATAGCCCGGCGGGAAGGTTGGTGGCCGACCACGAATAGGGGCTGGCGCCGCCATAACCCGTGAAGGTATAGGAGTACGGACTGCCCTTGGTGGCGTTCGGCGGCGTGCTCGGAGTCAGGATGTTCAACGAGGTGGCGGCAATGGTCACGGGGGCATCGTAAGTGCTCCCGTTGGAATCCGTCACGCGGATCGAGGTGCTCCACGAGCCGGGCGCTGCCGATATCCCGATAAACCCGCCGGTGCCGCCGGTCAGGGAAAAGCCCTGTCCCAGCGGCGGCCCATCCTGCACGCGGTAACCGGGTACCGGAGTGGCGCCCGGAGTGAGCGAATAATGGTAGGGCGGATTGCCTCCCGAGGCCGTCAACTGGGAGTTATGCTGGCCCAGGGTCAGCGTTCCCAGGTTCGGCCCGATGCTCAGGTAGAGTGGCGGGTATATGCCGGCAGGGTAGATCGAGATGTTGAAGGATCTGAAGTAGACGTCGCTCGAAGCATCCACCGCCCGCACCCAGAAACCGACTTGGCCAGGGACCGTCGGCGTGCCGCTGATGAGTCCGCCGGAACTCAGGGTGAGGCCCGCGGGCAGATAGTATCCGGGAACCAGGGTAAACGTGGCGGCGATATTGGTGGAGAGGGTCTGGCTGTAAGCCACGCTTACATTGCCGTACGGCAGCGGGTTCGAGTTGGTGATGTTGAGCGGAGTAACTACGATGGTGTACTGCCGCACGCCATAGTTCGGGGCATTAGTCGAGTCGGCGGCCTGCACCAGGAAGGTGTAAGTTCCCGCGGTGCTGAGGGTGCCGGTCAGCAGGCCGCCGGAGGTAAGTGAAATCCCCGGCGGCAGCGTGCCCCCCGTCTGGCTCCAGGTGTAAGACGGCACGCAACAGGCGCCCAGTTGGTAAGACAACGTCGAGCCCACGGTGTAGTAGCCGAGAATATCCGTGATGGAACCGGGGGTATCGAAGTTTGGCGTATTCAGGGTGATGGTCGATGTCCCCGCGGCGATGGTGAAACCGTAGGTCATATGCAGGGTGCTGCCCGATCCCGTCTCGGTGAACGTGAAGTCCGGGTCGAAATAGCCGTTCTCGACGGGCGTGCCGCTCACGGTCATGCCGCCAAGCGAAATGCCGTCGGGCAGAACGCCGCGCGCGACCTGTGCGGTGTACGTGGGCGAGGAAGAGCCGCCCAGCACGCGCAGCAGCTTGGAATACGCCACCCCGCGAGTGCCGTTCGGCAGATAATCGTTGCCGTCGATGAAGAGCGCTCCGACGATCAGGGGGTAAGTCTCGGTGGCCGTGACTCCGTTTGCGTCGGTGACGGTCGCCGTGACGTTGTAAGTGCCGGTGGCGAGCGGCACGCCGTACAACTCCACATCCGTGGGCGCGACCCAGTACAGCATGTTTCCACTGCCGGTGCGGAAGCTCATTCCCGGCGGTAGCCCTGTTACACTCCAGGTGAATGGCGCCGCGCCTCCGCTAGTAACGCCAAATTGCCGCTCGCACGCCATTCCAATCGTGCAATCGTCGAAATTGCCATAAGTAAAGACGGACGGCAGTGTCACCGGTACACCGATGACCATGACGACCATGGTTTTGGTGTACGCGACGCTGTTGTGATCGGTGGCCGTTAGATTGAAGGAATAACGGGTCGGTCCCTGCGTCACGGTTCCCGAAATCAGGCCCGTGGAGCTGTTGATGGTCAGGCCGGAGGGTAGGCCGTTCACGCTGAATGTGTATGGCGCGGCGCCGCCGCTGGCTGCCACCGTATAGCTGTAAGAAGCGTTCTGGGTGGCGTTCGGCAGCACGCCGGGGCTGGTGACCTGCACCAGCGAAACGTTCAACGCCGAGCAGACACCCACCGTGTCCACACCATCGTAGATGTTGTAATCGATGTTGTAATAGCCCGCCTGCGCCGGTGTTCCCGAAAGTACTCCGTTGGAGGTCAGGGTGATTCCCGGCGGAACGTTGGCGGTCGGAGTCCAGGTGACCGTGCCGGCATTGTTCAGAGCTGAGAAGGTATAGCTATACGCCGGGGACTGTCCCACGAACGCGTCCGGCAGCCGGTAGCAGGCATTCTCTTTTCCCACCAGCCCGGTGACCTTCAGGGTGAAGCCTTGCGAAAGCGTCTGCGTCCCGCTAGCCACCCGCAGGGTGAAGCTGTAATTGCCGGGCGTGGTGGCCAGACCCATAATCCCGGCCGAGGCATTGGAGGGGAACCACGCTGGATCGTCGGTGCGCAGCGCGAGCCCGGGCGGCAGCGATCCGGCAGTCAGGCTCCAGGTGTACGCGCCGTTGCCGCCGCTGGCGGTGAGCGCGGTCTGGATTTCGCCGATCGACCAGGTGCCAAAGCTTGCCCCGGTCGAGATGGTCAGCGGTGGCAGACCGTTGTACGGATATACGGACATGTTGAAGGTACGGGTCGCGGTATGCCCGCTGGAATCGGTGACGTACACCATGAACGAGAAATAACCGGGCGCGGACGGAGTGCCGCCGATTGCTCCCGTGGCGCCGTTCAACGAGAGCCCCGGCGGAAGTAACTGGTTCGGCCCCAATGTCCAGGTGAGCGTACCGGCGCCGCCGGAAGCCGCCAGGGTCTGGCCGTAGACGACGTTGACGTTGCCATACGGCAGACTCGCTGCGGTGGTCACCGTCATCGGAGTCACCACTACTACAATCTGGCGCGTGCCGAAATTCGCCGCGTTGCCCGTCTGCGTGGCCTGCACCAGGAATGTGGATGTGCCGGCAGTGTCCGGCGCGCCGCTCAGCAAGCCGCCGCTCGAAAATGCGACGTTGTGCGGCAGGGTCCCGCCGATCTGCGTCCAGGTATAACTGCCAGAGCAGCAGGCGTTAAGCTGATATGACCAGGACTGGTTCAGCGTGACGTAGAGCGGGTTGTAGGTGTTGACGGTGATGGACGTACCGGCAACCCCGTTGATGGTAAAGCTCGGCCAGATCGCCAGCGTATTGGCGGTACTGGCCGAATCGGTAAACATAATCAGGGGATAGAAATTCCCGCTCTCCGTGGGTGTCCCGCTGACCGTCAGGCCGCTCAGCGACGTGCCCGCCGGCAGCGACGGAAACTCGTAGGAGGGCTCCAGGGCCGCGGTATAAGGTTGAGCCCCGCCGAGCACGCGCATCGTTCCGGAATAGGAGACTCCCACCGTTCCGTTCGGCAGGCCGGTATCGAGTGACAGTGCGGTAACTTTCAGCGGGAATATGTTGTTTGCGCTCAGACCGTTCGCGTCTGTCGCGGTGACGCTGACGTTGTACGTTCCCAGAGAGGTCGGCGTGCCCCACAGTTCCACATCCCCGGGGCTCACCCACCGGATGGTCGCACCGCTGCCGCTGCGGAAGCTCATTCCCGGCGGCAAGCCGGTCACGCTCCAGGTATATGGCGCCGTTCCGCCGGAGACATTGATCCCGTGCCAGCAGCCGTTGCCGATGGTGCAATCGTTCGAGTTCCAGTATGTCCCGAGTAATGGCAGGCCTTGCGGCGTGCCGACTACATCGATCGCCATGTCCTTGTTGTACGAATTGCTCTTGGAGTCGGTGGCCGTGATATTGAAATCGTACTTACTCTCGCCGCCGGTTACCGTTCCCGTGATTGCACCGGTGGATGAATTCAGGCTCAGCCCGTTCGGCAACCCGCCGCCGAGCGAGTAAGTATACGGCCCCGTGCCGCCGCTGGCCGCCAGCGTGTAGCTATAAGTAGCGTTCTGCGTGGCGTTGGGCAGCAGCCCCGGACTGGTGATTTGAACCGTGTAAACACTGAGTCCCAAGCCCCGGTAGATGGTGTCCACACCGTCCGTCAGGGAGAAGCTGATGTTGTAATTGCCGGCTGCGGTTGGCGTGCCGGAAACGAGGCCGCTGGAGGATAGGTTCAGGCCGGGGGGCAGGCTGCCGGTGGGCGTCCAGGTGACCGGTCCCGCGTTATTCAGAGCGGTCAGTTGGTAGCTGACCGTGGAGCCGGCGAACATATCGGGCATGCCGGATTGGTCCTTGACGGCAAGGGCCGTAATTTTCATCGTGAAATACTGGTAGGCCGTCTGGCCCGCGCTGGTCACGGAGAGCGAGAAGCTGTAACTGCCCGGAGTGGTCGCCACCCCGATAATACCGGCCGAAGCGTTCGACTGGAAGAACGACGGCAAATCGGTACGCAGCGCGAGGCCCGGAGGTAAAGAGCCGTTCACCAGCGCCCACGCGTAGGTCCCGTTGCCGCCCGAAGCCACCAGTTGATACTGTTCGGTGCCCAGGGCCACAGCGCCGAAATTCGTCCCCGTGGAGATGCTGGGCGGTACGGAAGCGCCGGACGCATAGACCCGGACGTTGGCATAGCCTGTAAAGGTATTGCCGGAGCTATCGGTAACTTTATAAGTGAAATAGAAAATGCCGTCGGAAGTGGGAGTACCGGTCAATGTTCCGTTCGCGTTCAATGTTACACCGGGCGGCAACTGACTGCCGGAAACCAGCGCCCAGGTGTAACCGCCGCTGCCGCCGCTGGCGCTCAGGCTGGCGCCGGAAAGGGCGGACTCGATGGTCGCGGTGGGAATCGTGACGGTGGGGGAAATCGGCGACACGTTTAACGTGAACACGCGCACCCCCTTATTGGACGAATTGGCGCTATCGGTGGCGGTGACCGTGAATGTGTATTGCCCTGTCGCCGTGGGCGTGCCCGAGATCTGGCCGGTGGCGGAATTCAAGTTCAACCCCGGTGGCAGGTTTCCGCTCCAGGCAAAAGTCAACGAACCCGCCCCGCAGCAGAAACCGAGGTTGTAACTATAGGAGCTATTGACAATGGCGTCAGACGGATAGCTGCTTCCCGGCATGGAGATCTGGGGGTTTGTGGGCGAATTGATAGTGAACCCGACGGTGCGGTAAATAGTCTGGGGGCTTCCCGGTTCGGGCACCACAATCGCTATCCGGGGATAAAAAGTGCCGTTTTCGTTGGGTGTGCCGGTCACCATGCCGGTAGCGCCATTGAGTGCCAGCCCGTTGGGCAGGGAGCCGCTCTGGATGGACCATGTGTAAGGCGGGTAACCGCCGATCGGCCGCAGGTAGAAGCTGAAGGGCTGGCCGCGCGTACCGGAGGATGGGTAGTCGAGGGTGGCGCTCTTTACATTGATGGTGAATGGTTGCGACACCGTGAAGCCGGAGCCATCTTCAAGGTTGACGGTGAAATTGTATGTCCCGGCCGCGCTCGGCGTCCCCTCGATTTCCGCGTCAATCGGCCCCAGGTAGCTGCTCAGGTTGGTGGTGCGCAGCCACATGCCCGGCGGGAGCGAACCGGTGATGCTCCAGGCGTACGGCTGAATTCCGCCATTGGCGTTGAAGCCATAGCCCGTGGTTTCACCGATGGAGGCGTCATTGGCGGGGTTGGGGTAGCCGAGGTTCAGCACCACCGGTGACGGCCCCTTGATGTTCAGCGCGAATTCCTTCGTGTAGGATCCGCCGGTGTGATCGGTGACCGTCGCGTAGAAACGATAAGCTCCTCCACCGCCGGTGACTTGGCCGGAAAGGACTCCATTCGATGCAAGCGTGAGGCCCTGGGGAAGGCCAGAGCCGCTAAAGGTGTAGGATGCCGTCCCGCCGATGGCGGTAAGTGTCTGGCTGAAGGTGGCGCCGACATTCACGTTTCCCAGAGCGCCGCCGGTATTGAAACCCACGGCATAGATATTGCACGTGAAACCCTTCCAGTTGGTGGTTCCATCCAGGTCGGTGGCGGTCAGGTTGAAGTTATAGGAACCCGGAGTGGTGGGAGTCCCGCTGATCGTTCCGGTGGCAGAAGCGAGGGTTAGCCTCGGAGGCAGGGAGTTTCCGGATGGCACCGCCCAGGTAACCGCTCCGTGCGCTCCGCCGGCCGTCGGTGTGAAGGAATAGGAGGCGTTGACAAAACCGTCGGGCAGGTTCCCGATATCCAGAATCGAGAGCGGAATGGTGGTGAGATTACACGCCAGCGAAGCACTGTGGGACAGGCTGTCGGTGACCGTAAGGGTAAAAGTGGCGCTTTGCGATGCGGTCGCGACGCCGACAATTCCGGCGTTCGCCGCCGCCGGCCACCAGCTTGGCAAGGGATTGGGAACATCGCTCCGGATATAAAGCCCGGTGGGCAGCGCGCCGGCAGTCACCGCCCAGCTATATGGTCCGGTACCGCCGGTGGCGGTCAACGGGATATTGATGGGGCCAAGGGACCATGTCCCGAAGCTCGGACCCACGGTGATTGTCGGAGTCTGGGCCCATGCCGCGCCCAGAAACATAACTGCCAGAACAGAAGACCGGAACCATGCGTGTTTCAACGTTCCCCTCCGAAAAACTCGTCGATAGTTCTACCGCTTTGCGTCAGTGCCGCCGGCATTCCGGGAACGGGCTTCGCAAATGGACCCCAACTGAGAAGACCCCTTCCCACGCCCGAAACGCCGGCTCACACAGATAAGCGCGGTTTGACTCGAAAAGGGGACACTACTTATTTCTCTCTGCCCGAGAGAATTCCAGATCGGCACCGGTACTCATAGGATTCGGCCGCCATCGGTAACCGGTCACTTTGGCGCAAGTTTTGAGATATGATACACCCCACCAAGTCAAGCTGCAATCAAAAAATGAAGGCTACGACCCTGGACAAGGCACGCTAAAGGAACGGTGGGAGAATACTTTGCCGGTCTCCTCGTGGAAGATGTGCTGGTCATCGAGTTGAAATGTGCCGGGCGTCCCGCCAACGAACACATCGCGCAATGTCTGAACTATCCGCGAGCCTCGCTATGTCTTCCGGTCAACTTCCGGAAGCCCAAAGTCGAGTGGAAGCGGATTGTGCGCCGGTTTCAGATTCCCGAGTTGCCGCAAACTCCGGCAGCGCGGTAGACCGATTTGGTTTGCCCATCTATTTCCCGGACACTACACTCAGAACTCCTGAGATCGTGGAATTTGCAGTGAGCCCGCAGGTGGGGCCATCGAAGGGAATGGCTCCGCCCATTTTCCAGAAATTGCGGGGCGAGATCAGGAGGTCTGACACTAGACAGAGGTCGAGCCGGCGCAAATCGAGACACACGGCGGGTGCGAGTTTCCCGAAGCGGGGGCGCCGCCAAGGAGAAGTTGGCCGCTCCGGGACCGTCTGCGCGCACTATTCACCAATACCGCGAAGGCACGGTATAGGCCGGCCGCTCGCTGCTACGCCGCCCCGCTGGTGACTTCCGGCAGAAACTGCGGGTATGCCACTCCGGTGACCGGATTGCATTGGCGTACACGCTGGCGCAGTCCCAACCGGTGCATGATGCGGCCGACGTGATCGGGATCGTAGCGCACGCCGAAACGCACAAAGATGGCATCGGCGAAACGCGCCGTAGTCCAGCGATCGGCTTCGAAACCCGCCGCCCGGGCGCCCGTGCGGTAGACTTCGGCTATCGCATGGAGCTGGTCGGGGGCCAGACGGCTGGGCCGCCCGGGAGCGCGTCGTTTGCGCAACGACTCCAGCCCTTTCCCGCTCAATGAGCGATACCATCGGGACGCCGTGGTGCGGCTGACCCCGAATTTGCGTGCAACCTGGGACTGCGAGAGTCCCCTTTGCAGGTCCTGTGCGGCTAACAGGCGCCTGCTCTCCATTTCGTCGCGAGTCAGTAGGCTTTCAGCGGTTGTGTCCATACCAGACGCGGTTGATTGAGTTCCAGAGCGCTTTTAGAATATCAGAAAACATTCCCCGTGCAAATTGTTTTTTGCAGAGGGAGCCCATTTTCCGTCTTTGACGCCCCGGCCCGGGTACCGCTAGGATCAAAGAGAATGCCCGCTCCCCGTCTGGAACTCCGCGGAGTTTCCAAGACTTATCGCAACGGTACCCAGCCCACCGAGGTGCTGCACGACATTTCCCTTTCGCCCGCTCCCGGCGCCGTCACCGCGCTGCTGGGGCGCAGCGGGTGCGGCAAGACTACACTGCTGCACCTGGCGGGCGCCATGGATTTCCCCACTGCCGGCGAGGTGCTGATCGACGGGCGCGCCACCGCTTCCCTGGGAGACGCCGAACTCACCGCCCTGCGCCGCACGCGGGTGGGCTTCGTCTTTCAGTTCTTCCAGTTGCTTCCCACGCTTACGGCGCTCGAAAACGTGGAACTGCCGCTCTTGCTGGCGCGCACGCCCGGCGCCACGGAGACCGCGCGCGACCGCCTTCGCTGGGTGGGGCTCGAAGAGAAGGCCGCCAGCCTGCCCTACCAGCTCTCCGGCGGCCAGATGCAGCGCGTCGCCATCGCCCGCGCGCTGGTCCATTCGCCCGACATCCTGATCGCCGACGAGCCCACCGGGAATCTCGATACCGCCAGCGGCGACCAGGTGCTGGGCCTGCTGCTGGAAGCTGCCGTGAAGTTCGGCGCCACCGTCCTGGTGGCCACCCACAGCGCCGAAGCGGCCGCCATCGCCCGAGTGCGCGTGAATTTGCGCGACGGCCGTATTCAGTCCATCGATCGGTCATGAGAGGCCCGGTCATGAAGGCCCGCGCATGAAACTCCTGCGCTCGCTCATCCTCCGTCCGCTGTGGCGCGATCTGCCGCGCACCCTGCTCACCGTGCTCGCGGTGGCGCTGGGCGTAGCCGTGGTAGTGGCCATCGACCTCGCGGGAGACGCGGCTACCGGCTCTTTCCGCTCCTCCATGGAGACCCTCTCGGGGAAGACCGACCTGGAGATTCTGGCCAACGGCGCCATCGACGAGACCTGGATCGGGGTGCTCGACGCGCTGCCCGTGAACGCCACATTCTCGCCGGTCGTCGAAGCGCAGGCCCTTGTGGAAGGCATCGGCAGCGTCCCGCTCTACGGCGTCGACACGGTGTCCGGTGCGCGCCGCCGGGCATCGGGCAGTTCCTCCGGCGCGGGACTCAGTAAAGCTCTCGCCAGCCGCCTGCACATTACGCCGCCGGAATCCCTGACGGTAGGGATCGGAGGGCGTGACCAGCGGCTCCAGGCCGCCGACATCGTGGACGCCGGGCCGGCGGAGTTTCTGGTGCTGGATATTGCCGACGCCCAGCAACTGCTCGGGCGCTACGGAAAGCTCGACCGCATCGACGTCATCGTGGGACCGTCGGAGGATTTCGCGCGCGTGGAGAAGGCCGTGCGCGCCGCTCTGCCCGCGGCTTACCTGGTGGAACGGCCAGGCGTGCGCAATCAGGAGAACCAGCGCATGCTGCGGGCCTTCCGCTGGAATCTGCGCGTGCTGGGCTACATCTCGCTGGTGGTGGGAGCGTTCCTCATTTACAACACCATTTCGGTGAGCGTGGTGCGGCGGCGGGCGGAGATCGGTATCCTGCGCGCCGTGGGAGCCAGCCGCGGCATCGTGTTCGGGCTGTTTCTGGTGGAAGCGCTGCTGCTCGGGGTGGCCGGGTCGGTGCTGGGGGTGTTGCTGGGGCGCCTG
The DNA here is from genome assembly GCA_003164075.1 of Bryobacterales bacterium. The sequence continues at coordinate 16,807 of PLRZ01000733.1, forward strand.
CTGGCCGGAGGAGTGGTGGGGCTGATCGCCCAAACGGTGAACGCTCTCTATACCAGCAGCCGTCCCACGCCGGTGGAACTGACGGCCGGCGAGGCGTGGGCGGGCATCCTGACCGGCGTGGTGGTGGCGTTCGTCTCGGCCCTCAAGCCGGCGCGCGAAGCCATGCAAGTGGCCCCCACGGAGGCCATGAGCCGCGGCGCGCACGAGCATTCCGCGCGGCTGCGTTGGCGGCGCAGTCTGGCCTGGTCGGCGGTTTTCGCGGTGGCGGCCGGGGCCATCTCGCAGGCGCCGGCGTGGGGCGGCTATCCGGTGGGCGGATACGTGGCCGCGCTGTTGGCGATTGCCGCGGCGGCGTTGGCCTCGCCCGCCGTGGTGCTGGCGGTCAACCGCGCCACCCGCACGGTGACGCGCCGCCGGGTCGAGAGCCTGCTGGCCGGACGCAGTCTGACGGCATCGCTCTCGCGGACGTCGGTGGTGGTGGCGGCGCTGGCTACGGCCATTGCCATGATGGCCAGCGTGGGGATCATGGTGGCGAGCTTTCGCGAGACGGTGGCGCTGTGGCTCGACGTGCAACTGCGCGCCGATTTGTATGTGCGGCCGGCCATCCGCTCGGGTGCCGGCCAGTACCCGCCGATGGCCGCCGCGATTCCGGCGCTGCTGGCGGCCGTCCCCGGAGTGGCCGCAGTGGACGATTTCCGCGGCGCCGAGTTCCACTACCATGGCGAGCGCGCCACGCTGGGCGCCGGCAACATGGAGATTGTGCGCCGCTATGGCAGGCTCCGCTTTCTGGCCGGCGA
>PLRZ01000118.1 GCA_003164075.1 Bryobacterales bacterium
CGAATGGCTCGTCACACCACAGGAAACGGCCCTTGTCGCTGATGAGCAGGGGCTGTCCCTGATTGCCGGCGGTGTTGCCGTCGAAATCGAACTGGTAGGTGGACTCCGAGGTAAAGGGCATGAGGTGCGCCTGGCTGATCACACCGGCCCACCAGTGCTCGCCCGGCAGCATCGTCAAGTGTGCAGCCTGCTGTCCGAACGCAGGGATGGAAAGCAACAGAGCGAAGAAAGCGGTTGATCTCATCGTTGTCAATGTAGCTCCATTACCGGGTGCGTCGCCGGGGTTGCCCAGAGTGATTTCAAAGTTTTTCCGACAAGAGTAGCCGACGACTGCAACTACACCAGGAGTAACTTTAGTGCTACAACCAAAACGTATGCACCGATTCACGCGCAGACAATTTGGCGGCTTGGCACTTGCTGTCGGAGCGCAGTCGCGCAGGCTCTTCGCCGCGAACAGCATCGAGGCCGTTTTGCGCTCCGGCCTGGAGCAGCGGAAGATTCCGGCGGTCACCGCAATGGCCGGTACTGCCAGCGCCATCACCTACTCCGGTGCGTTCGGCACACGCGACTCCGTCTCCGGCGTGCCCATCACTGTCGAGTCCATCTTTTCCATCGCGTCCATGACCAAGGCGATTACGTCCGTGGGCGCGATGCAACTTGTCGAACAGGGTAAGTTGACGCTGGACGAACCGGCCTCAAAGCATCTGCCGGAACTTGGAACGCTCCAGGTTCTGGATGGATTCAAATCGTCGGGCGGATCGATCCTCAGGCCAGCCACCAAACCCGTAACGCTGCGGCAACTGCTCACCCACACGTCCGGCTTTGCCTACGACATTTGGCACGAGGCCATGTTCAAGTTCAGTTCCTCCGGCGGAGACCCAACCCACGTGTTGGCGTTCGAACCCGGCACGAAATGGCAGTACGGACCCAGCACTTTTTGGGCGGGCCGTCTGGTTGAAGCAATCAGTGGCATGGACTTGGAAAAATACCTGCAGCAGTATGTACTGGGGCCATTGGGAATGAAGGATACTACATTCATCTTTCCCAAGGAACAATATGAGCGCCTGGTCGGCCGTTACCAGCGCGAGACCAACGGTTCGCTGACGCCGGTGCCGCGAAGCGTGCCGGCGGCTCCAACGGCATACCGCGGCGATGGTGGACTGTACTCTACCGCTTCGGACTACCTCAAGTTCACCCGGATGATCCTCAAACGTGGAGTGGGGCCAGGCGGCGAACGAATCCTGAAAGAAAAGACGGTGGCACTGATGTCAGCTAACGGTACCGGGCACATTCCCGCCGGCAGGCTCAGGACGTTCCGCCCCACCCTGTCGAGCGATGTGGATTTTCACCCCGGCCATGACGACCGCTACACACTCGGTTTTCTGATGAATCCCAAGGCGGTCCCCGGCGCCCGTTCGGCGGGAAGCCTGTCGTGGGCCGGGATAAACAATACCTATTACTGGATCGATCCGCATCGAAACATCTGCGGCGTCATCATGATGCAGTTTCTTCCTTTCGCCGACAAAGAGGCGGTCGGATTATTGAACGATTTTCAGCACGCTGTCTATTCCTCGCGTACGTAGCGACTCACATTGAGCGCCGCGGGTAGTGGACGGCGTTATGGCGTGATATCGGTAGTGTCTGTCCGCCGAGCCTCCGAACTCCTGATGTCGTGGAATTTGCGTTAAGCCAGTTTCGGCGGCGAGCGGGTGGGACAGACCATCGTTTTTCGTGGTCTGTCGGCCCCTCGCCAGGCCCTAACAGCCTGACAGACGACAAGAAACGATTCGTCTGTCCCACCGCTGGGTGAGGTCATTTTCCCTTGGCCGCTCAAAATGCCGAGGTGACATCAGGAGCGGGGGACGGTCCCTGGCGGGATCGTCTCTGGCGTCAGGAACCTCGCGTCACCCGACTCTTTGTTTGTAATGGCTTGCGCAGAGGCTCCTGGAGAGTTCGGAGCCTCGTATGCGCGGGGACGGGACACTAAGGGACGGGACACCGGGTTACAGTGCCCCACTGTCCCCGTCCCCCCCCGGAAAACAGGTAACACGTAGCCTGTCACCGGGTTTCAGCCATGTCACCGGGTTTCAGCCAGTTGCCGTTGGCATCGGACGGGGTCGCCTGGTTGGTGGCGGAATTCACCGGCACGGAAACCCACGGCGCGCTGCCCTGGGTCGGAGTCTTGCTTTGCAGGTTGCCGAATTCGTCGTAGGCGTAGGATTCGCCCCACTGTGGGCCGGTGCTGTTGCTGGTGGTCGCCGTAATCAGCCGATTCAGCGAGTCGTAGGTGTAGTTGACGATTTCCCCAGTGCTCGCGAAGCCGGTGTCGCTGAACTGGGTGATGCGGCCGTTGTTCTGGCCGGCGGCGTAGCTGTAGGTCCACTGAACGTAGAAGCCGGCGTTGGTGTTGTAGTTGATCGCCGTCAACTGCTGCAGGGTGTTGTAGGTGTAACTGGTGCCTGAGGAAAAGCCGTTGGTCAACACGCCAAAACTGCTCAACTGGCCGATGTTCGAATAGGCGGCGCTGGCCAACTGGCCCTGGGCCCAGGTGATACACGCGCCTGAGTTGTTTTCAGACACGCAGAGATTCTCGTTGATGGTGGTCAGGTTGCCCATGGCATCGTAGCTGAGCGTTTCCTGCGGTCCGGAATTCGGGTAGTTCAGGCCCGTCATCCTGCCCTGATTGTCCCACGAATAGGTGGCATTCAGGTTCACTGGGTAACCGGACATCGGCAGGACCGTGAGCTGCTGCGCGGTGACGCGGCCGGCCGTATTGTAGCCGTAATTGTAGATGAACTGCTCGGTCCCGGAGGACCCCAAAGGCGCCGCGGCGCTTCCGGCCTCGTTCGCGAACGTGACCGCTGCCAGGCGCCCCACGGCGTTGGTGGAAAACGACGGGTAATAGGGGTTGCTGTCGTAGTAGTAGTTCACCTGCTGCACCGGATCGGTGGTGCCGTTGGCGAGCACGTGCTGCGTCTGGGTCAGGCGCTCGTAGGCGTCGTAGGTGTAGTTGGTTTTCTGCCCCTTGGCGT
>PLRZ01000264.1:0-2994 GCA_003164075.1 Bryobacterales bacterium
TCAGCCCATTTTCCCCGCCACGCAGGAATTGCGGGGCGACATCAGGGCGGCGGCGAAGCCGATAGGATCGAAGAGGACATCCGCTCGCGAGCGCACGCAGTCAGGGTCGGGGCTGGGATCCGTACCAACGCCAGAGTTCCTCTGCTCCATGACTGCCGCGGGGAATCGGAGGGAAAAGCCTGAATCAAAGAAAAAGGCCCCGAGAAATCGGGGCCTTGGAGTGAAACCTGTTTTAACGGCCCTTATGCAGGGCGCGCCCTAAGCTACTTCTTTTTCTTCGGAGCAGCCTTTTTCTTCGGGGCGGCTTTCTTGGTTGCGCTCTTCATCGATTTTTTCTCCCTAACATCAAATTTTGCGACTTGAAAAAATCGCAATGTGATTCATATATAAGGTTGTTCGCGAAGAAAGTCAAGAGAAAAATGCATTTCGCCCCGCGATTCGATTTTCATCGAGTTCCATTCGCCGCTGCAGCGCCGCCAAATTTTTGCGCGGCGCCAAATCTTGCACCGCCTTCGCGCTCGCATATACAATGGGACGCGCACGAATTCGCCGCTACGCGCGGCCCGCGCAAACGGAATCTCAGAATGTTTCTACTGCCCATCCTGCTGGCGTTTCGCGCCGCCGAGGGAGACGCCGATATCGTCGTCCGCCTCCAACGCCGCGAACCACAGGCCCTCGCGGACCTTTACGACCGCTACGGCCGCGTCGCTTATTCGCTCATTCTCCGCGTGGTGCGCGACACCGGCATCGCCGAAGACCTCGTGCAGGAAACTTTCCTCCGCATCTGGAACCGCGTGCACGCCTTCGATGCGCGGAAGGGCGCCGTCGGCCCCTGGCTCCTCGCCGTCGCGCGCAACCGCGCTATCGATTACCTCCGCTCCTCCGGCGGCCGCGAACGCCACGCCGTGGAATTCGCGGAGACCGATCGTCCTTCTCTTTACACCGGCATGGATCTCGGCATCTTAGCTTCAGACAAAGCGCGCGCGATCGGAGCCGCCGTCGAAAAACTCTCCGCTCACCAGCGGCAAGCGATTGAACTGGCCTACTTCGAAGGCCTCTCGCAGACCGAGATAGCGGAACGCATGGGTCAACCGCTCGGCACTGTCAAGACTTGGGTCCGGGAGGCTTTGAAAAATCTTCGCGACGAAGTTGGCGCTCGTGCGGTGTCGGCATGAACTGCTCCGAATTGCGGGATCACTACGAGTTGTACGCTCTCGCCTTGGCCGAAAATCCCGAGCGCGATGAAATCCGCGCGCACCTGGACCTCGGATGCGAAGTGTGTCTGGCGCAAATGAAGCGCGCGCGCGAAATGACGGCCCTGCTCGGCGCCATCTCCGCGCCCGCCGCAATATCCCCAAGACTGCGGCGCCGCATTCTGGCCTCCGTGGGCGCCGGGCAGCGCAGCTTTGGATGGACTCCGTTCCTCGCCGGATCGACTATCATGTGTCTCGCCGCCGCGTTTTATTTCGGCGGACGCGAATGGGATTTCTCCCGCGAGGTTCTCAGACTGAATGAGCAATCGCGGAGCCAGATCATCGAGATCACGCGCCTCAACGGGGCTTTCGCCATTCTCAACGGTCCCGATACCACCGTCGCATCCTTCGGTGAGAAGACAGGCCAGCCCAAGGGCAAAGTCTTCTGCAACCTCACCCTGGGATGTCTGTTGATCGCTTCCAACCTCCCGCAGGCGCCCGCTGGGAAAGCCTACGAGCTCTGGTTCATCCCCAAAGCCAAAGGCGCCAGCCCCATCCGCGCCGGCATATTCCAATCCGAAAGCGATGGCACTGCGATCGACGTGCGACGCGGCCCAGTGGATATGGATGCTACCGCCGCCCTGGCGGTCACCATGGAAGCCGACACTGGAGTGGACGTGCCCACCAGCACACCCGTGATCGTCGCCTCGCTCGCCCCGGCGTTACAATAGCGAAGCGTGATTAAATACATTCGCTATCGTTCCGGCTCGACGACGGGCTACGCCATTCTGGATGGTGAAACCGTGCGCCCCATCGGCGGCGACCTTTTCGGCAGTCACGCCGAGACCGGCGCCACGCTGCCACTCTCCAGCGTGGCGCTGCTGGCGCCCTGCCAGCCCGGCAAGATCCTCGCTGTCGGCCTCAATTACAAGAGTCACCTCGGCGGACGTCCGCAGCCCACGCGTCCCGAGATCTTTTATAAAGCGGTGACTTCCCTGCAGGATCCCGGCGGTCCCATCGTTACTCCGCGCGACGCCACCGACCTCCATTACGAGGGCGAACTGGTCGCCGTCATCGGCAAGCCCGTAAGAAACGCTACTGTCGACGAAGCCCGCGCCGCCATTTTCGGCGTCACCTGCGGCAACGATGTCAGCGAACGTAACTGGCAGCACGGTCCCGGCAAGGACTTGCAATGGTGGCGCGCCAAAGGCTGCGACACCTTCGCGCCACTCGGACCCGCCATCGTCACGGGCATCGATTACGGCAACCTGCTTCTCCAAACCCGCCTCAATGGCGAAACTGTGCAGAAGCAGTACACCTCCGACCTGATCTTCGACTGCCCCGCGATCGTGAGTTGGATCAGTGGCTGGGTGACGCTCCTGCCCGGCGATATCGTCTACACCGGCACTCCCGGCAGCACCCGCAAGATGTCCCCCGGCGACATTCTGGAAGTGGAAATCGAATCTATTGGAGTGCTGAGCAATCCGGTGACGTAGCGGACAGTTTGGGCCGCGCCCCGGAGCCACGTGAAGCGAGCCAACATCTGACGCTCCCTTACGGGGTGAGGGAGCGTTAGGCAAGTTCAGAACTCCTGATGTCGCCCGCAATTTCAAACTGGCGGGGAAAATGCGCTGAGCCATTCNNGGCTCGTAACGGCAAGACCGCTCCCTGGCGGGGCGCGGCTCAGTAACAAGTCCCGTGGAATCGTCGCGGCCTTTTCCGAGCCCGGCCCAGAGGGCACCCCGCAAGCAAGCGGTCCTTACCACTTGAAGGCAGGCTCGTAACGGCAAGACCGCTCCCT
>PLRZ01000264.1:3075-5344 GCA_003164075.1 Bryobacterales bacterium
GGCAGTGCTGGAGATCGCTGTCCGCTTATGTCTGCTCGGGCTCGGCGAAGGCCGGATTCACGGGGACCAGCGTACCGCCGCGAATGTAATAATCGCTGCCGCGCCAGCGAATGCTGCGCCGCGCGAAACTCGCCGCCCAGATCAGGAACGCCACCGCGTCCCACACCGGGATCAGCCCCATTTTTCGGCAATAGGAGCGCTGCTTCAGGCCCCAGACAGCGATCATCGCCGTAATCGCGCAGCGCATCGCGAAGTAGATTCCCAGGTATCCGGCGGCGACGGCCCACGACGGATGCACCGCCACCGCCGCCAGCGCCCAAGGCAGCCCGTGGGTGAACACGAGACCGAAATGGCCCCAAGGCCGCATGTAGCGCATCACTACGATCCAGCGCAGCCGTTTGTGAATCAGATCGCGGATGGAATGGTAGTCCGCCACCGTCTCCACCGTATACCGCGACAGTTCCACTTCCACGCCCTGGTCCGCGATCAGGCGGCCCACCAGCAGATCGTCAGCCGGCCGATTCTCGATGGATTCGTACCCGCCGAAAGCCGCCAGCCGCTCGCGGGTGGTGGCAATCGTCGGCCCCAACGCGAATTTCACGCCGTCCAGTTGCCACGCCACTACGATGCCGGCGTAGAAATCGGACATCATCCCCACCGATTGCAGACGGTCCGCAAAACTCCGCTCGTCGATCGACAGGTAGAAGCACGTGACGGCGCCGATTTTGGGATCGGCCAGCGGCGCCACTACCTTCCGCAAATAGTCCGGCCGCACGCGCACATCGCTGTCGCTGATCACCACGTGCTCGTGCTCCGCCTCGCTCACCAGACGCGCCAACTTCGCCACCTTGTCGTTGGAAGCGTCGCGGCCCGAGCCGAACAGTACGCGGATGCGCCGCTCCGGGAACTCCAGTTTCAGCCTGTCGATCAGTGGGATCGCCGGGTCTTCGCGGTCGCCTACGCAAAACAGCAGTTCGTAATCCGGATAGTCCTGCCGGCAGAAGCTGGCGAAGTTCTCGTAGGCATCCGGATCGAGGCCCCGGATGGGCTTGAGGTTACTGATCGGCGGCGTGAATCCGGTATCTTCCCGACGCTCAGGACGCCGGAAGAACCTCCAGCAGCTAAACAGGGCAATCCCGTAGTAGACGACCGGGATCGCCGCCACTGCCAAAAATACCAAGGTGAGGCCACGAACTGGCATTCTACTTTATGACGCTGATTCTTCGTCCAAGGATACAACCATGCCGGTAGCCCTTATTGACTAGCGGGTGCTTAAACAGTTTCGGGANNCCTCCCGAAACCGTTTAAGCACCCTTGACTAGCCGTGCCAGCCGACATTCTGTTAGATTGGAATGTCCTGGGCCCCCGTCCCTGCCCCCAAAACACTTATAGGCACCCTGGAGTTGTGAATCTTGTGTGGAATCGCTGGTTTTACACATCGTAACTGGCGCCCGGACCCCGAACGGATCCGGAGCGCCGCCGCGACCATCCTGCACCGCGGGCCGGACCAGCAAGGTGTGTTTGAATCCGGCACCGTATCGCTGGCCGCTACGCGTCTGAAGATCATCGACCTGGAGTCCGGCGCTCAACCCCTATTTTCGGAAAGCCGCGATACCGTGATCGTCTTCAATGGCGAGATTTACAACCACGCGGAATTACGGCGGGAACTCGAACAGCGCGGCCGTCGCTTTCACTCGCAGAGCGATACCGAGGTGGTCCTGGCCGCATTCCTCGAATGGGACGTGGGTTGTTTCGCACGCTTGCGCGGCATGTTCGGCCTGGCGCTCTGGACGGAATCGTGCGGCCGCCTGGTGCTGGCCCGCGACCGCATGGGCATCAAGCCGCTATACGTGGCGCGGCGCGGATGCGACCTCTACTTCGCCTCCGAAATCAAGGCCATCTTCGTGCATCCCGAGGTGGAGCGCAATTTGAATCCGGCGGCGCTCGATTGCTACCTCTCGCTCAACTACGTGCCGGCGCCGTACACCATGGTGGAAGGCATTGAGAAGCTCGGTCCGGGGTGTTGGCTGGAGTGGCAGGATGGCCAAACGCGGTCGGAGGCGTATTGGCGGATCCCGCGTTGCGCGGCTTCGGATTGCAGCCTGGAATCGGCCACCGGCACGCTGGACTCGCTGCTCCAGCAGTCCGTCCGCGAACACCTGTTGTCCGATGTGCCGCTCGGACTATGGCTCAGCGGCGGGCTCGATTCCTCCACCTTGCTGCACTACGCCGCGGCCGCGTCGTCGTCGCGCCTGAAGACACTTTCGAT
>PLRZ01000419.1 GCA_003164075.1 Bryobacterales bacterium
TTTTTGTTCGTGAACAACCGGCTGGAGGGGAACGCGCCGCTGACCATCCTCTCGCTGGTAGATGTGTGAGGGGGAGCGCGCGATACACTGGAAATTCCCCCCAAGGGCCCGTAGCTCAGTTGGTTAGAGCGCCTGCTTTGACGCTGGAAAGCGTCCAAGCGCGTTCTGGTTTCGACAGGGTCTGTCGATGTCGATGTGCCTGTACCGCCAACGATTATGATGTATCGATTTTCGATGTTAAACTGATTCTTTCACCGGGGCCTGTAGCTCAGTTGGTTAGAGCGCCTGCTTGACACGCAGGAGGTCACAGATTCGAGTTCTGTCAGGCCCACCATTCCCCCCTATGATATGCGAAGTGCGGATCAGACCTCTACCGTTGCGGGGTAGGACTCCACTTCCGTACAAGTAGATGCCGCGTCGGGTCTTCGCCGCGTTTTTCCTTGCCCACCCGCGGGCTCCCTGCAAATTCCACGACATCAGGAGTTCATCAGGCGCTGCGCAACGGGGAAGCGCTGACTTTAGCCGGGCAACGGATCTCCCAGTCCTGCCGGCAGCCCTCTCAGTGATCGCGTTCCGTTACCAGCTCGGTCACCGCCAGCAGCGCGCGCTGGTAAGGCGAGTCGGGAAATTCGTTGATGATCCGCCGTGCCTTGTCGGTGAACGCCTGCGCCCGTTCCTTCACCCGCTCAATGCCGTGGTATTTTTCGAGCAGCGCCAGAATCTGCGAGAAACGCACTTCCTCATAATTGCGCTGCCGCAAAATGGTCTCCACCAGGCGGCGCTCGGCGGCAGTAGCGCGCTCCAGCGCGTACACCAGCGGCAACGTCACCTTGCCCTCGCGCAGGTCGCCGCCCACGGGTTTGCCGAGCGTCTTCTCGCGCGCGGTGAAATCCAATACGTCGTCCACAAGCTGGAACGCCATGCCCAAATTCCAGGCGTATTCGCCCAGCCGCTCCTGCGAGTGGGTGTCGCTATGGCTGGCCAGCGCACCCAGCCGGGCGCACACCGAAAAGAGGCACGCCGTCTTGCGGTCCACCAGTTCCATGCAATCGGCCTCGCTGACGTCGATCTTGCCGATGCGGTCGAGTTGCAGCAGTTCGCCTTCCACCATCATCTGGGTAAGGCTGATCAGCAGGTCCAGAATCTGAAAGCTGCGCTCCCGCAAGGCGATCTGGAACGCCTGCATGTAGAGCCAATCGCCTGCCAGCACGCACGTATGGTTGCCCCACTTCACGTTGGTCGACGGCCGGCCGCGGCGCGTTTCGGCGGCGTCGATCACGTCGTCGTGCACCAGCGTGGCGGCATGCAGCAGTTCCACCACCGCTCCCAGTTGGATGGCCGACGCGCTGGAGGAGTTGCCGTTGGGATTGGACAGCTTGGCGGAGATCAGCAGCAGCGCGGGACGCAGTCGCTTCCCGCCGCTCGACTGCAAGTATTGTCCGATCGCCGTGACGGCATCCACCGACGCCACCGCCGATTCGACGGTGATCTTCTTTTCGACCTGCTCCAGCTCGTCCTGGATGAGGTCGAAAATTTCACGCGCGGTGAAAGCCTGCCCCAGCTTGCCTAAATTCATGTAAGTTAACCAGTTTACCGTTACCGGACCCGCCCTGCAAACATCAGGTGTTCAAAATTCCGCGTGGTGGCCTCGGCGATGGCCTCCGGTGTCTGACCGCGCACCTCCGCCAGGCGGCGCGCGGTCTCCACTACGAAGGCCGGTTCGTTGCGTTTTCCACGATGGGGCACGGGAGCCAGGTACGGGCAGTCGGTCTCCAGCAGGATGCGATCCGGCGGCGCCGCACGCGCGGCCTGCCGCACGGTTTCGGCTTTGGGAAACGTGAGCACGCCGCCGAAACTGAGGTGGAATCCCAGGTCCAGCGCCTGCCGTGCCTGCGCCTCGTCGCCGGTGAAACAGTGCATGATTCCGCCGCCTTGCCAGTGCGCGCGCAGAATCGCCAGGGTGTCGTCCCACGCTTCCCGCGTGTGGATGACGATGGGCTTGCCGCTCTCCGCGGCCAGCGCCAGTTGCTGCTCGAACACCGCGCGCTGCACCTCGCGGGGCGAGAAATCGTAATGGTAGTCGAGCCCGATTTCGCCCACCGCGAGCACTTTCGGGTGGGCCGCCAGTTGGCGCATGCGAGCGAACGTTTCGGGCGTGGCCTTGGACGCATCGTGCGGATGGACGCCGATAGTGGCGTAGATAAAGGGATGGCGCTCGGCCTGGCGGACGGCCACCTCCAGGTCGGGCGGACCGCCGCCGGTGCCGATGGCCATCATGCATTCCACGCCGGCCGCCAGCGCGCGTTCGATGGTCTGCTCGCGGTCGGCGTCGAACTTCGAATCGTCCAGGTGGACGTGGGAATCCACCAGCCTCACTTCAGGCGCGCCCCNNGCGGCCACAATCATGCCGTTCGATTCGATGCCCTTCAGCTTGCGCGGCTGCAGATTGGCCACGATCACCACTTTGCGCCCGATGAGGTCCGCCGGGCCGTACGCTTCGGCAATGCCGGCCACGATGGTGCGCGGCTGTCCCTCGCCCAGATCGACGGTCATGTGCATCAGCTTGGTGGAGTTCTTCACGGGCTGCGCGGTCAGCACCAGGCCCACGCGCAGATCCACCTTGAGGAAGTCGTCGATGGCGATTTTGGCGGGGCCTTCGACGACGGGTTCGGGCTTCTTGCCCATCAGCACCTGTTGCGCGGCGGTGACTTCGGCTTCGAGCTCGCGCATTTTGTCGACCGCCGGTTTCAGCTCGATGCGCGGGAAGACGCCGGCGATTTCGCCGATCTTCTGGCCCGGTTTCAGTCCGCCCCAGGCGAGCGATTCGAAGCGCACGGCTTCGATGGGCTCCGGCATGCCGAGCTGCGACCAGATTTTGCGGGTGCTCTCGGGCAGCACGGGATAGAGCAGGGCGGTGACCACGCGCAGGGCTTCGGCGGCGGTGTACAGGGTGTCGTCGAGTTGCCCCGGAGCGGCCTCATCGGTGCTGCGCGCCAGTTTCCACGGCGCCCGCTCCACGATGAATTTGTCCACCGCGGAGATCAGTCCCCAGATGGCTTCCAGGCCCTTCGAAAACTCGAAATTGTCGAAGGCCGTTTGCGCGGACTGAATGGTCTGGCCGGCCAGCGGCGCGATGCCGCCGCCGTCGCCGCCTTGCGGAATGGAGCCCTGCCGGTACTGATTGACCATGGTCAGCGTGCGGCTGGCCAGATTGCCCAGGCCATTGGCCAGGTCGGAATTGTAGCGGCCGATGAGCGCGTCGTAGCTGAAATTGCCGTCCTGCCCGAAGACGATTTCGCGCAGCAGGAAGTAGCGCAGGGCGTCGGCGCCCATCACCTTTTGAATCGGCTCGGAGCGCACGATGTTGCCGCGCGTCTTGCTCATCTTGCTGTCCTGGAACAGCAGCCAGCCGTGGGCGAANNCCACCGCGCTCATGTAGGCGGTGAGCGCGTCGAACCAGACGTAAAAAACGTGCGGCGCTTCGCCTTCCACCGGGATGCCCCATTTGATGTTGCTGCGCGTGACGGAAAGATCGGTGAGCCCGGCCTTCACAAAGGAGATCACTTCGTTGCGGCGCGTCTCCGGCTGGATGAATTCCGGGTGGCTTTCATAGAGTTCCAGCAGCTTGTCCTGAAAGGCCGAGAGCTTGAAGAAGAAGTTTTCCTCGGTGACGGTCTCGGTGGGCCGGCCGCAATCGGGGCACGGGTCGCCCGGTTTGGCATCGTTCACGTAGAGGTTGTCGAAGATGCAATATTGGCCGGTGTAGGAGCCTTTGTAGACGTAGCCATTCTCGCGGCAGCGTTTGAAAAGATCGTTGACCACGCGGGCGTGCTGCGGGCTGGTGGTGCGCTGGAAATGGTCGATTTGCAGACCAAGCATTTTCCACTGGCGCTCGAATTCGGCGGCGACGGCGTCGGTGAATTCGCGGGGAGACTTGCCGGCGCGCTCCGCCGAGCGCTCCACATTCACGCCGTGTTCGTCGGAACCGGTGGTGAGCACGGCATGGTAGCCCTGCATTCCTTTGAACCGCTTATAGAGGTCGGCCACGATGGTGGTGTAGGCGTGGCCGATGTGCGGCGCGGCATTCACATAATAGATCGGAGTAGTAAGGTAGTATTTCATCTTGATTGTTTCATGTACGCGTAATTTGCTTCCGCGATAATTTGTTTTAGCGCGATGCCGGACGCGAGCGCCAGCTTGCGGCAGTCTTCATATTCCGGCGCATAAGATCCGTCGCCGGCCACTTTGATGCGCACCTTGCCGTGCGGGGTCTCCACATCCACAAAACTGCGCGCCTGCACGCGCCGCTCGGCGGTGTGGACCCGCATTCCCAGGGTGGAAGTCTCGGCGAAAATAATCTGCGCCAGGGCCTCGCGGTCCTGCGGTTGGGCCACCACGCGGAGCAGGTTGCCGGGCCGGCCCTTCTTCATCATGATGGCTTCGAGCGACACGTCGAGTGCGCCCGCTTCGATGAGCCTCTCCATGGCGTAAGCCAGCACTTGCGGATTCAAGTCGTCGATATTGGCCTCGATCACCGCGACGGTGAGCGCCTCTGCCGCGCCGGTGGCCTCGCCCAGGATCACGCGCAGTACGTTGGCGTGCTCCGGGAAGTCGTATCCTCCCGCGCCGAAGCCGGTGCGCGACACGGTCATCGGCGGCAGCACGCCGAAGGAGGCCGCCAGCGTGACCGCTACGGCAGCACCGGTGGGCGTGGTCAGTTCCAGTTCGGGACCGCGGGCGTAGATGGGGACTCCGGTGAGCAGGCGGGCGGTGGCCGGCGCGGGCACGGGCAACATGCCATGCTCGGTCTTCACCGTGCCGCTGCCGACATTGATCGGCGAGCACACGATGCGATCGACGCCGAGTAGATCGAAGGCCAGGCATGCGCCCACGATGTCGGCGATGGAATCGGCCGCACCCACTTCGTGAAAGTGCACTTTCTCGATGGGCACCTGGTGGACTTCCGCTTCGGCCTCGCCCAGGCGGCGGAACACCGCCAGCGCATTTTGCGCGGCGCGCGGCGGCAGGCTGGCCTTTTCGATAATCTTGACGATGTGCGAGAGATGCCGGTGAGCATGCTGCTGCTCCACCGCAACGTGGAATTTGGTGGCGCCGATTCCGCGGCGCTTGACTTTCTCGAAGGAGACGGTGGCGCCGATTTCGAGCGCGGCGATGGCGTCGGCGATGGCGGACTGGCCGGCGCCGGCGTCGGCCAGCGCACCCACCAGCATATCGCCGCTAATTCCCGAAAAGGCGTCCAGGTAGCAGGTCAGGGGCATGTTTCTTTCATGGTGGCACANNGCGCGCGCCAGCAAGCGGTTCTTAACCAAAATCCCGAAACTCTTTAAGCACACGGGACTGCCGGGGGTGCGCGCCGGCAACCCTGGAAGCGATCATGGTGTTGGAAGAAGATCGCCAGTCGATACTTTACTGTACTCTGTCACTATGGCCTCCACCATCGCTGACGACGGCCGTTGCGCCCTTCGAATCGGGATATTCGCCATCGGGCTTCAGGCGTATTGGGAACAGTTCGCCGGTCTGGAGCAGCGGCTGATCGAGTATGCCGGCCATGTCGCCAAACGGCTCGGGCGTCCGGGGATCGAGGTCGTCAACCTTGGCTTGATCGATAGCCCGGAGAAAGCCGCGGCGGCGGGACACGCATTCCGAAGAGCCGATATCGATTTACTATTTCTCCACGTTACGACCTACGCGCTCTCCTCCACCGTTCTCCCGGTAGTGCGCCGGGCAAACGTGCCGGTGATTATCCTGAACCTCTCCCCCGGGGCGGCCATCGATTACGCGGCGTTCAACGCCATGGCGGATCGGGGAAAGATGACGGGCGAATGGCTCGCGTGGTGCCAGGCATGTCCGGTACCGGAGATCGCGAACGTCTTCCGGCGCTGTAATATTCCGTTCTTTCAAGTGACGGGAATGTTGGAGAACGATCCGGCCGCATGGGGTGAAATCGACGAGTGGCTCGATGCCGCCCAGGTCGCTCACACCATGGAACACAATCGCCTCGGCGTGATGGGCCACTATTACGGCGGTATGCTCGACGTCTATTCCGACCTGACGTTGCAGTGCGCCACTTTCGGCGGCCACATCGAGATCCTCGAGGTGGACGAGTTGGCGGCTCTGCGCGAGGCAGTCTCCCGGGCGGAGATAGACGCGCGCATCTGCGATTTCATGCAAGTGTTTGACGTCCAGGCGGATTGCTCGCGGGACGAACTGGAACGGGCCGCCAGAACGTCGGTAGCTTTGGACCGGCTGGCCGGCCGGCACGCCTTGGGATCCCTGGCCTATTACTATTCGGGTTCGGCCAACAGCGCCAATGAGGACGCGATCGGCTCGATCATTCTGGGCACCAGCCTGCTGACTGCGCGCGGAATTCCGGTGGCAGGCGAGTGTGAAGTGAAGAATGCGCAAGCCATGAAAATCATGGACGCATTCGGAGCGGGCGGATCGTTCACGGAATACTACGCCACCGATTATGCCGACGATGTGGTGTTGATGGGGCACGACGGCCCGGGTCACATGGCCATCGCCGAAGGTAAGATCAAGGTGCGGCCGCTGCAGGTGTATCACGGCAAGGTGGGCCGCGGTCTCTCGGTCGAGATGTCGGTAAAGCACGGACCGGTAACATTGCTGAGCGTGGTGGAGACCGGCGGCCAGGTGAAATTGCTGGTGGCTGAAGCGGAATCGGTCCCCGGTCCGATTCTGGAGATCGGCAACACCAACAGCCGGTATCGGTTCCGCATGGGCGCGCGGCAGTTTGTCAACGCTTGGAACGCCGAGGGTCCGGCACATCATTGTGCTGTCGGAACCGGACACATCGCCGGCAAGATTGCGAAACTCGGGTTGCTGCTGGGAATCCAAGCCGTGCGGGTGTGCTAACTTTTCTGTCGCGAAACTCAAGAAAGTGGCAAGGACCGCTTGCTGGCGCGCGCGGCTCGGTAACAAGGTCCGTGGAATCAGGCGCGACCACCCCGCAATTTCAGCCTGGCGGGAAAAATGGGCTTTCGATGGCTCACTGCAAATTCCACGACATCAGGAGTTCTGACTTTGGGCAGCACCGCCGGGAGTTATTATTGCGCGATTTCCTGGGTTGGGCCGCGAACGTAGGGGCAATGCTGTTGTGCGGCACGTCCGACACGGTCCGGGACATCCCCTCATCGGGAGTCGCTTCCCCATTGATAATAAACAACTTCCTTATTGGAAGGTGAACGAGACCGTCAGCGTCTTACTTGGAGTTAGAGTTTGACCTAGACTTGACCGCAACCCCTCATGCTGGTGGAGCATACAGTCAACGGCGTCAGTCTGGCGGTGATTCGCCGCGCACAGACGGGCGATCCGGCGGCCTTCTCGGATCTCGTCCATACCTGCCGGCGGCGAACCATGGGGACGATCCGGCGTCTGATTTCACGCCCGGAAGACGTGGACGATGTATCTCAGGAAGTTTTCTACCGCATGTACACCTCCATCGGCCGGCTGCGAGTAGCCGCGGCTTTCGACTTCTGGCTCTACCGGCTCACCGTGAACGGCGTCTACGATTACCTGCGCAAACGCCCGCGGCGGACGGACGTCCTGATGGCGGATCTGGAAGAGCGGGAACTGGATGTGGCGGCGGCATCGGCTAGCTGGCAGGCTTTGCGCGACGAACAGGATCGCCTGAATACCATCGACTACGTGGACAGTCTGTTGGCGCACTTGTCCCCGCCGGATCGCATCCTGATCGTAATGCGCGAGGTGGAGGGGTTGACCATGGAAGAGCTGGGCGCGGTTCTTGGGGTGAGCTCCGGGGCGGCAAAACTCCGGCTGTTTCGCGCCCGCAACCGGCTTCGTGAGATTCTAAGTCCCCGCACGGGAAAGGCGGCGCGCCCTTTGGCGGGACATGCCGCCTTGGCAGCACAAGACAATTAAGCGGAAAGGCAGGGAAAAGCGAATGTTCGACAACCGATTTTCAAGACGGTGCTTTTTCTACGGAGCCGCGCTGGCGGGGGCCATTCCGCGCGGAGGGTTCGGCAGCACGCCTTCGCTGAAGGCGGCCGGCTACAAATCTCCCAACGAGAAACTGAATCTCGCGGCCATCGGCGCGGGTGGCCAGCCCTTCATGGATCTGCGCGCCGCCGAGGCCGACTTCGAAAACGTGGTGGCGCTGGCGGATGGATCAAGCCTATCTTCCGCAAGGGTTGGGAGCCGAAGCTAACTTAGGCCAATACTGTTCACCTGCTGCCGGCTGAGTTATGGGGCAGACTTCAGAGGTGCTTGTAGAATTCGAAGAAACGCTGGCTTCCGCGCGCGGCCAGGAAAGGTCACATAGAAAGGCAACCACTTACCGAGCCGCGACCGCGAGGGAGCGGGTTCGCCACCGAATTTTGCAAGTGCCTCTTCAGTCCGCGGCGGGCGGACTGAAGTCCGGGGGGCTATTTCGGGGACAGGCTACATAACCTCGAAACTCCGCTTCGATCGCCGATTTGTATTTCGAGGTTATGTAGCCTGTCCCCGAANNCCCCGAAATAGCCCCGACCGCGTTACTGTTGTCCGGCTGATCGTCGCCCTCGTCTTCCAGATAGAGGTGCGCATAATAGCTCGCCAGGCCGCAGCCTACCAGCAGCACCAGCAGGATGCCCAGCCATTTCAGCGTCCTGCCGTTCCAGGTCTGCTCCTGCGAGACCGCCGCGACGGTGGCTCTCACTACCGCCAGCGCGGCGCCGGCCCCCAAGCCCAGCTTGATGTACCAGGGCAGCAGGTCCAGATGACTCTGGCCGCCAACCTGGCTCCAGAGCACGAAGACGGCGATCACCGCGATCGAATATTGCGTGGCATAAGCCAGACGGAGAGTGGGCATGGCCGTGGCGCTCCTCCATCTTACGTTATCCTGGAAGAACATGGTCGTATCGCGTTCCGGGGTGTCCCGTTCCTGGCAACAATTTCAAAATGCTTTCCGGCTGGCGGCGGATTCCATCCGCGGTCACAAACTGCGGAGCTTTCTGACCCTGCTCGGCGTCATCATCGGGGTGGCCAGCGTCATCATGGTGGGAGCGGCCATCGCCGGCCTGGGCGTCTACGCCGAGGAGAGCACCGCGAAAGCATTCGGCTCGGAATCCTTCCTGGTGGCGCAGATCGCCGCTACCGGCCGCCTGAGCCGCCGCGAGTATTTCGATAAGGTCAAACGCAACAAACCGATCCGCACCGCCGACGCGCGCTTCGTGGAATCCCTGAACGGCGACCGCGTGCTCTACAGCCCCTATCGCAACCACTCCTCCGACATCAAGCACGAGAACCTCACTTGCGAAGCGGCCAGCATCCTGGGCGCTTCGGCCGACCTGGCCGGCATCCGCGACATCGGCGTGGTGGACGGCCGTTTCTTCACCCAACAGGAAGACCGCAGCCGCTCATTTGTGGCCGTGATCGGCGAAACCGTGCGGACCACGCTGTTTCCCGGAGAGACCTCGCCACTCGGCCAACTCATCCGCATCGAGGGTGTGGAATTCACGGTCATCGGGGTGCAGGAAAAGTTGGGCTCGGCGTTCGGCCGCGACCAGGACAATTCCGCCTACATCCCCATCACCGCGTTCGATCGCCTGTACGGTCCGGGCACCGGCTTCGCGCTGTTCGGCCGGCCCAAGCCGGGCAGCGGTCTGACGCTGCAGGAGGCTCTGGACCTGACGCGCGTCTCGCTGCGCACCCGCTTTCACGCGCGCCCCGGCCAGGAAGACAACTTCGATAACCTCACGCCCGATGCCATCCGCGGTTTTATCGACCAGTTGCTTTCCATGGTGGCGGCGGTGGTGGTCCCGGTGACCTGCATCTCGCTGGTGGTGGGCGGCATCGTGATCATGAACATCATGCTGGTGAGCGTCACGGAGCGGACCCACGAAATCGGCATCCGCAAGGCCATGGGCGCGCGCCACAGCGACGTGATGCTGCAGGTTCTGATCGAAGCCGTGATGCTGGCGGTGATCGGAGGCGCCATGGGAGTGACCGTGGGCGCCATTGTGACGGAGTTGCTGGGCCGCGTCTTCGAGCTTTCGCTGCACATCACGGCGGGATACGTGGTCCTGTCGCTGGGCGTGTCGAGCATCGTGGGTGTCGCGTCGGGCTGGTATCCGGCCTCGCGCGCGGCCAAGCTGGATCCGGTGGTGGCCCTGCGTGCGGAGTAGATCGTGAATATCAGCGTCACCCAGAATATGCGCATGGCCATCGACGCGGTGTGGGTACACCGCTTCCGGTCGCTGCTCACCATCCTTGGAATCGTGATCGGCATCACCACGGTGGTGACGGTGGCGTCGCTACTGACTGGCTTGCGGCAGGGCGTGGTGGTCTTCTTCCAGGAAATGGGGCCGGACAACATTTTCATTTTCAAGAGTTCCGGCGACCCCAACCAGAATCCGCGCAACGCCAAGGAGCGTCAGCGCCGGCCGATCAAGCCGGAGTTCGCCGGGTATCTGAAGCGCTGGTGTTTCACGGTCGAAGACGTGGGGCTGGATTTGCTGCTGCCGGCCGCGATCGATGGCAATCCCCTGATGGCCCGCGTGCCCGGGTATGAGACCGACACCATTAATGTAGCCGGCCGCTCGCCCAATATGGCCGACATCACGCCGCGCGATTTCTCCTCGGGACGCTTCATTACCAGCGAAGAGGACCACCGCGCCGCGCACGTCGTGATGATTGGCGCCAGCGTGGCCGAGGCGCTTTTCCCGGATGGGCGGGCGGTGGGCAAGACTCTTATGATGGACGGCGCGGAGTACACCGTGGTCGGCGTTTATGCCAAGGCGAAGGGCGGGTTCTTCGGCGAAAACGGTCAGGACAACGCCCTGGAAATGCCGCTGCACACGGCGGAATCGCGGTATCCGCAGATCGACCGCTTCATGATTACGGCCAAGGCCAAGCCCGGCATGCGCGACGACGCGTATCAGGAAGTGGAGGGCGCCATGCGGCGCATTCGCCGCCTGCCCACCAATGCGGAGGACGATTTTGCCATCTCCACGCCCGACCAGATCATCCAGCAGTTCGACCGCATCACCGGGCTGATCGGTCTGGTGGCCATCGCCATCTCGGGATTGGGGCTGCTGGTGGGCGGCA
>PLRZ01000722.1 GCA_003164075.1 Bryobacterales bacterium
GGGTTCCCCGGCACATCCTCGATTATACGTCGCTGCTCCGGGCGGAATACGCTCCCTCACGGGGTGCGGCTCTGTCACGAAATGTCCGTGTGTTTGCAATTAGTTACCGAGCCGCGACCGTTAGGGAGCGTATTCCCTTCCCCGGGTGCTTAAACAGTTTCGGGANNCCCGAAACCGTTTAAGCACCCCCCTTCTCCTGATCGGAGACCCCGCGCTCATTCAGTTGTTACACTACAGTCTATGTCTGCCGGCGATTCCGGCTAGATCGATCGCGGAAGGGCTCCTGTTCATCGCCAATTTCGCAATTCAGAGGGATCTTGTGTTCACGCGCCGGAAATCGACAGCCACCGCGACCGATTGGGACAGCTACTATACCAGCGTCCCCCCCACCGCCAAGCTGACAAGACGCTACACCACCGCCGCGCTGCTCCGTGCCATCCGCCGCTATGCCGGCTGCCAAAGCCTCAAGATTGTGGAGATTGGCGGCGCCAATAGCTGCTTTCTCGACAGCATTCTGGCCGGAATCGGATGCGCGCGCTACGATGTCGTAGACACCAACCGGTACGGCCTGGAGCTGCTGGAGAAGCGCTTGGGACCGCATGAAATCGTCCATCTGCACCAGCAGAGCGTGCTGGCCATGTCGCTCGAACAGCCAGCCGACGTGGTGTTCAGTATCGGCCTGGTGGAGCACTTCGATCCGGCCGGGACGCGCGCCGCCGTGCTGGCGCATTTCGACGCGCTGCGTCCGGGGGGAACGCTCATCGTGACCTTTCCCACGCCCACGCTGCTCTACCGCATCGCGCGCGGCCTCATCGAGATGGCCGGCATGTGGAAGTTCCACGATGAGCGCCCGCTCATGCCCGCGGAAGTCGCCGGCGCCATCCGCGAACGCGGCGAAGTGGTGTTCCGGAAGACGCTCTGGCCGCTGATTCTGACGCAGTACCTCATCGTCGCCCGGAAGCATGCCTGCGGCTAATTCGGGGACAGGCTACACAACCTCGAAATAAGGTCAGCCGATCCTCCGGCAAGGTTCTCGACGGTATTTCGAGGTTGTGTAGCCTGTCCCCGAATTAGCCCCCGCCACGCATACCCCGGCCGCCCCAATTCGCGGAGCACCCGGCGTTTCCCGCTAAGATAGTGATTTGGAGATCTCTTGTTGAAGAAGCTGCTGCTCGCGCTGCTGCTGGTGATCGTGGCAACGATCGTTTGGGGAGTTTTTCGAAGGAATACGCCGCTCTCGGTGACTTTCACCCGCGTGAGACGCGAAACTCTGGTGAGCACCTTGCCGACCAACGGAAAAGTGGAGCCGTTCCAGTGGCAAGCGGTACGCGCCGAGATCGATGGCCTGGTGAGCCGCGTGGATGCCGTGGAAGGCGGCGCCATGGCCCAGGGCGCCGTGCTGGCCGTGATGACCGATCCCGCCCGGCAGGCCGAGATCGACACCGCGCAAGCGAAAGTTGCCGAGGCCGAAGCCAACGTGGCGTCGCTCGAAGCCGGCCCGCGGCCCGCCGAATTGACCGAAATCGATAATGCCGCCGCGCGCGCCGCACTCGATCTGCAACAATCCGAGCGCGAGCTGGCGGCCTCCGAACGCCTCGCCGCCAAGCAGGCCGCCACCGCTGCCGAGGTGACCGCGGCGCGCGACAAGGTCGATCAGATCAAAGTGCTGATCGCCGGCCTGGAGAAACGCCGCCGCAACGTGGCCCCGCAACCCGATATCGCCGCCGCCCGCGCGCGCCTCCAGGACGCCCGCGTGGCCCTCCGCCTGGCCCAGCAGCAGGCCGCCCAGAGCGAAGTGCGCGCGCCCATCTCAGGTTTGGTCTACGGACTCGCCGTGCGGCCCGGCGCCTACCTGAGTACCGGCGACCTGGTCGCCAATATCGGCCTCATGGACCGCCTGCGCGTCCGCGTCTACATCGACGAACCGGAGCTCGGCCGCGTTGCCCTCGGCCAGCCGGTCACCATCACCTGGCAGGCCCTGCCCGACAAACAATGGATGGGGACCGTGGAGAAGAAGCCCACCGCCATTGAGGCGCTGGGTTCGCGCGAGGTGGGACAAGTGATCTGCGACATCGAGAATCCCGGCCGCCTCTTGATTCCCGGCACCAACGTCGACGCCACCATCCGCACCGGAGTAGTGGACGGCGCACTGACCATTCCCAAAGAGACCCTGCGCCACGACGGCGGCGGCAACTACGTCTTCCTCTTGAAGGGCGATGCCATCGAGCAGCGCGCCGTCACGACCGGCAACTCCAGCGTCACCCGCATTCAAATCACCGATGGGTTGGCGGATGGCGATGCCGTGGCCATGCCGTCGGACGCTCCGCTGAAGCCGGGGATGAAGGTGCTCGCGGCCATCGAACCGCGTTCGTAAGCGAGTTGCCCATGTGTTCCCTTAACCTCCATTATCGGAGTCTAATTGAACTCGCTTCGTTAGGATTCGGAATGGCGGGATCGCGCAGGTTTCAACGGCCACCCTGATTTGATTCCCGCCGTGAACCTACCGATGCAATGAGAATCCGGACGGCA
>PLRZ01000142.1 GCA_003164075.1 Bryobacterales bacterium
GTGACGCTGGACGCCATGGTGGCGAGCGCGTTGCAATCGGCGGAGGCGGCCGAGCGGCATGGACTGGCGCACGACCGGATCATCCTGAGCGCGAAAGTGAGCGGGGTGCAGGATCTGATCGACGTTTATCGCGCGCTGGCGGCGGTGTGCGATTATCCGCTGCACTTAGGGCTGACCGAGGCGGGGATGGGCAGCAAGGGCATCGTGGCGACGGCGGCGGCTCTCTCGCCGGTGTTGCAGGAAGGCATCGGCGATACCATTCGCACGTCACTCACACCACCGCCGAATGGCGACCGCAGCGAAGAAGTAATCGTGTCGCAGCAGATTCTGCAATCGCTGGGGATCCGCAGCTTCACGCCGCAGGTCACCGCTTGCCCGGGATGCGGGCGCACCACCAGCACCTTCTTCCNNTGCGTGGTGAACGGCCCCGGCGAATCGAAGCACTCCAATATCGGCATCTCGCTGCCGGGCACGTTCGAGGAGCCGAAAGCGCCGGTATTTGTGGATGGCCGCCTGATGACCACCCTGAAAGGCGACCATATTGTGGCCGAATTCATCGGCATTCTGAACGATTACGTGACGTCGCACTACGCGGTGTAACGCATGGCGAGACGATTCACTCTGGCGGAGGCGCAAAGCTTGATCCCGCGCGTGGACCCTCTGCTGCGCGAGGCGGTTTCCCTGAAGTCGCAATACCAGGAGGCGGAGGAGGCGGTGCAAGCCGTCATGCAGCGCGTGACTTTGATGGGCGGCATGATGGTGGACCGCGACCGGGTGATCGACAGCAAGAATCGCCGCGATGAGACGCGGTCTAAACTGGGGACGGCGATCGAGCAGGTGCAGGAAGTGGGCTGCGTAGTGAAGGATCTCGATATGGGGCTGATCGACTTCCCTACCTTGCTGCGCGAGGAGGAAGTTTACCTCTGCTGGAAGCTGGGCGAACCTGCGATCGCCTTCTGGCATGGCGTGAACGAGGGATTCCGCGGGCGCAAGGCCATCGATCAGGATTTTCTGGATCATCACCGCGGCGATCGCACGCAATAGAAATGACGCGCAGTCCCACGGAAACGGAAATCAAGCTGGCGGTGCCGGACGCGCGGACCGCGCGGAAGCTTTTGCGGTCGGCCGGGTTCAGGTTGGCGCGGCGGCGCGTTTTCGAAAGCAATGTGGTGTTCGATACTCCCAGGCTCACGCTGCGGCGGGCGAGCACGCTGCTGCGGCTGCGGCGCGCCGGCCGGCTGAGCACGGTCACGTATAAAGGGAAGCCGGCGGTGGGGAAGCACAAATCGCGCGAGGAACTGGAGCTGACGGTGGCGGACCCTTCGACCATCGGCGCCATCTTCGAACGGCTGGGGTACCGTCCGGTGTTCCGCTACGAAAAGTACCGCACCGAGTATCGGCTGGCGCGAGGCGCGGGGATCGCCACGGTGGATGAGACGCCGGTGGGGACTTACGTGGAACTGGAAGGCTCGCCTGCGTGGATCGATCGGCTGGCGGCGCGGATGGGGTTCGGGGAGCAAGATTACATTACCGCGAGCTACGCCCGGTTGTATCTGGATTGGTGCCGGAAGCGGCGGGTCAAGCCGGGCAATATGGTGTTTTAGAGCGATCACCTGTTGCTTTCCCAATGGAGCTGTGGCATGCTCGTGTTGGTAAACCAAATGGCATGAGAGCCCTGAATCGGTTCTTCACACGCCTTCTCAACTTCATGGCCGGGCGTCGCGGCGACGAACGGCTGAGAGAAGAGATTGACTCGCATTTAGCGGCCCACACGGAAGAGAACATCCGCGCGGGCATGACTCCCGAGGAAGGCCGCCGCCACGCCCGCCTGCAGTTCGGGGCGGTGGAGGCCGTTCGCGAAGACTACCACGCGGAAAAGGGCCTGCCGTTAGTGGAGAATCTGGTCCTGGACGTTCGGTACGCGCTTCGAGTGCTCCGGAAGTCTCCCGCGTTCACGGCCGTAGCCTTAGTCACGCTGATGTTGGGGATTGGGGCAAACGTCGCGGTCTTCGGAGTGCTGAATGCGGTGCTGCTGCACCCGCTGGATGTGAGCGACCCACAAAGCCTGTATCAGATTCGCCATAAGCAGTGGATGATCGGGCGGCTACTGACCACGTCGTATCCCGCGTTTGAAGATTTCCGGCAGCGAAACACCACCTTCAGCGGGATGGCCGGGATTTATGGATATTCTCATGCGGCGCTGAGCTGGCGTAACGCGGTGATCAAGGTCCACGGCGATGAAGTCAGCGGCAATTATTTCGATGTGCTGGGCGTGCAGCCGGAGATAGGACGGTTCTTCCACGCGGCGGACGAGCATGGCCCGGATTCAGCGCCGTATGTGGTGTTGAGCGAGGCTCTGTGGCAAAGCGCGTTTCATGCCGATCGGGGCGTGGTCGGGACCACCGTGGAACTCGACAAGCATCCGTTTACGGTGGTTGGCGTAGCGCCGGCGCGGTTCCACGGCGCGGAGCGGTTTGTATGGCCGGACTATTGGATGCCTATGGTGAACGAGGAGCCGGTGGAGAGGTTCGATTACCTGCATAGCCGGACATCCATAACCGTTACGGTGATTGGCCGGCTGAAGCCGGGCGTGACGCCGCGGGGGGCGACGGAAAATCTGAATGCGATTGCGGCCGAACTGGCGAAGGAATATCCGGAGACCGACGACGGACAGCCGCTGCGGCTGATCCATCCGGGACTCCTCGGGGATAACGGCGATGTCATTCGCGGATTTCTTTGGAGCGTGACCCTGCTGGCGCTGCTGGTGCTGGCGGCGGCGTGCGCCAACCTGGCAACTCTGTTTGCGGCGCGCGCGGCGGATCGCAGCCGGGAACTGGCGCTCCGTGTGGCCCTGGGAGCGAGCCGGCCGCGGCTGGTGCGGCAGTTGCTGACCGAGGCGGTGATGGTATCGCTGATGGGCGGAGCGGCGGGACTGGGGAGCGCGGGCCTGCTGTTGGGTGTGTTGAACCGGTCGCAGCCGTTCGTGGGCGAACTGACAGTAAGCCTGGATGCGCGCGTGTACCTGGCGGGCCTGGTATTGACACTGGGAAGCGCGCTGCTGTTTGGGATGGCTCCGGCGTGGCAGACGTGGCAGCACACCCCGTTGCAGATGATGAAGAGCGGAACGGCGGAGGCCAGGCCCCTCGGCCGGTTTGCTCTCCGTGACCTGTTGTTGGGCGCACAAATTGCAATCTGCACGCTGCTGGTAACGGCCTCGCTGGTGGCGGTGCGCGGCATGGTGCGCGCGCTCGACGTGCCGCTGGGTTTCCAGCCGCGGGGCGCGATGCTGGCCGATATCGACCTGAGCCAGGAGGGACAGGCAGGCGACGCGGCGGTGGAGAAAAAGAAAGCCATGATTGAGGCGGTGCGGAGCATCCCCGGGGTGACGGCCGCGGGTACGGTGAGCCGCACGCCCTTTACCGGCGGGATTCATGGGATTCCGATTTTCCGGCCGGGGACGACAGAGTTCAAGATTAACAATTCCGTGCTGGCGACGTATGGGTATCGGATGTCGCCGGGATACCTGGAGGCTGCCGGCACACGGCTACTGGGCGGGCGGGATGTCTCATGGCATGACACCGCCCAGACGCCGTACGTGGCCATCGTGAACCAAACCTTCGCGCGGAAAATGTGGGGTGAAACGACAGCAATGGGACAGCGCTTCATTTTGAACGGCAACCTGACGGAAGTGGTGGGCGTGGCCCAGGACGGCAAATACCACGACCTGGAAGAATCGCCGCAGCCGGCCGTGTATCTGCCGTTGTCGCAAAGCGAGCAGAGCGAAACGGTTTTCGTGGTGCGGTCGCGGCGGGCGCCGAGCGAGATGGCGGCGGCGCTCGAACGCACGCTGAGCGGCATCGAGCCGAATGTGCCCATCACGGTGCAGAACTGGCAGGATGCGGTGGAGGGGGAGCTATTCCCGGCACGGGCGGCGACAGTGGCACTGGGCGTGATGGGACTGCTGGCGGCGATGCTGGCGGTGACGGGCATCTTCGGCATGGCGGCCTACAGCGTGAGCCGGCGGAAGAAGGAACTGGGCATCCGCGTGGCATTGGGCGCGCGCCAGACGCAAGTGATGAGCGCGGCGGTGGGGCGGCCCATGGTGCTGCTGGGCGTGGGGTCGATGGTGGGTCTGCTGTCGGGCGTGTTCGCGAGCCGCCTGCTGGGGCAGATTGTGTATCGGGCGAATCCGCGGGATCCAGTGGTGGTGGGCGGGGCGGTGCTGACGATGGCGCTGCTGGGCGTGGCAGCGTCCGCTATTCCAGCCTGGCGAGCGCTTGCCCTCGATCCATCCAAACTCATGCGGGAAGAGTGAACTCCGGGTCGGAACTCCTGATGTCGTGGAATTTGCAGTGAGCCCGCAGGTGGGGCAGCCCACTTTCCCCGCCGGGCGCTGCATCTGTGTTGCGGAAGATGGTTTAACCAAAGAGAGTCTGGACCGGGCTAAGTGCTGTCCGGCAGAATGGAGTCGGACTGCACCCGAACACACAGTGATGATTCCATTCCGATTACGGCGGGAGTTTCCGGAGCCCTCAATGCCGGTCTTCTTCGGTCTACAGAGTCTGGATGTGTTGACTACCCTAATCGGTCTGCATCTGGGAGCGCGGGAAACCAGCGTGTTCGTCGGCCGCTTGCTCGCCATCGGACCGGTTGCCGGGCTGCTGATCTCGAAATGCTTCGCCATGATTCTGGCGGCAGCCGCGCTCGGCTTCCATCGTCCGCGCGTGGTGGTCTTCCTGAACTATTGGTTCGCTGTCGTGATCGCCTGGAACCTGTACACGATCTTCTCGACGCTGTGGGCTTTGCGCGCATAGCGCAGGCAAGTGACGCCCGCGCCATACAGTGACAAATCCGCCTGCCCCACCGAACAAGGAATAGG
>PLRZ01000335.1 GCA_003164075.1 Bryobacterales bacterium
ACGTAGGGCGCATTGAGCGGCGGCGAAAAGACTTTGCCGTTGACAATGCGGGCGTCGGCCAGCGGCTGAAAGGGAAGGTCGCGGTCGGCGCGATTGTAAAACTCGGCGCGGATGCGCGTGCGCTGGCCGAGCCGCTGTTCCAGGGCCGCGGTGGCATGATTGGACCGCGTGGGCAGCAGCGCGCGGCTGCCCAGCGGGGAAGTCAGCAGCGAGATTTCGGGATACTGCACGTATTGGCCGAAGGCGAATTGCATGCTGGCGGACCGGGTGATGCCCACCGAAGCGGACGCCGAGGGCGAGACCGCCGCAACCTTGTCGATGGAGTGATGGTCCCACCGCGCGCCGGCGGTAAAGTGGAGACGCCCCGACCAGCCGGTCCAGGATTGCTGCAGGTAGCCGCCCTCGCGGAAGGCATTGCCATTGTAATGGTCCAGCACCTGCGGCGCGGTGACTACCGACTGGTAGCGGTCCGAGTAGCCCTGGTCGCGCAGTTGGCGCATCGACCATCCGGCCTCCAGCGGACTGGTGGAGTTCCACAGCCAGGTGGCGCTGGTGTTCCATACCCATTCGCCGTAAAAACCGGCGGCGGTGGGCAGGTTGTCGGGATTGTGATCGTCGAACTTTTCGCGCATCCAGGCGGCATGGCTGACAATCATCAGGCGGTCGGTGGGCGAATAGCGGTATCCCAGGTTGGCGAAAGTAAAGTGGTAGCCGGCGGTCACGATGGAATTGACACCCAGTCCGCTGGTGCCGCCGGGGCGGTTCAAATCGGAAAAGCTCTCCAGAAAATAGAGCGTGACGGTGCTCTTGGGCGTCAGGTCGTAGCTGAGACGCGTCTGGGCGTCTTCCAGGCCGAAGATGAAAGTGGTATCGGGGAAGGTGCGCGCCAGAATATACTGCAGATAGCTCTTGCGCAGCACCGTCAACCAGGAGCCGCGATGCTTCTTCTTGCCGAACGGTCCCTCGGCCACCAGGCCGGCATTGGAAACGCTGGCGCTGGCGCGAAAGTTAATGCCGGTGAGGCTGCCATCGCGCGTGGTCACGTCGAGGACGCCGGCGGAGCGGTCCGCGAATCGCGCNNTGCAGAAGGATGCTATCGGCATAGAACCCGATGCGGCTGTAATCGGCCCCGCGCAGGGAGAAGCGGGCGTCGAAATCGTTGTTGGAAGTAACCCCGGGCAGGCTCTGGACGGCGCGGAGCGGGTCGTCGGCCAGGACGCTGGCCAGGTTCTTGACATCGTTGCCGGCCAGCACCAGGGCGCCGGGACTATCGGAGCGGGCCGCGTCGAAGGGGCTGGCCTGCCCTTCCACGGTGTCGGTCTGGTGAAACGTGTCGGGGCTGAGGACGATCTCGAAATCCACCGTGCCGCCGGCATCCAGATGAAAGGGCTTTCTCACCAGGTGGTAGCCCACGGTGGAGGCGTTGAGGACGTAATCGCCGGGCGCCAGACCCGGGAGGCGGAACTTGCCATCGTCGCCGGTAGTGGTGCGATAGGGACCGCCGCCGAGCAGAATCTCGACGCGGGCCAGGGCTTCCCCGCCGCGGGCATCCACCACCGAGCCAATGACTTCCCCGGTGGTTTGGGCATAGGCCCGCAGGGCCAGCGCGAAGCATGCGAAAGTGAGCAATCGAGACATAGGCTATTTCGGGGACAGGCTACATAACCTCGAAATTAATTTCGAGGTTATGTAGCCTGTCCCCGAAATAGCCCCAGCCCACGCACCAGGCGCGCCAGCGAGTGAGGGTGCAAGCCCAGCAGCGCCGCTGCGCGATCGTGGCTGGCGCCCTGCTCGTAAGCTTTCAGAATCAGTTCGCGCCGGGCATCGTTGACTGCCC
This sequence comes from Bryobacterales bacterium, assembly GCA_003164075.1. The sequence goes on from PLRZ01000335.1 coordinate 1,838, forward strand.
GGTGATACCGCGGAACCACATCGTCGGGCGCGTCCCCGGGCGGCAGCACCGATTCGGGCAGGTCCTCGGGCAGAATGCCTTCCGTGGAACCCACCGCTACGGCGCTTTCGATGGCGCTTTCCAGTTCGCGCACGTTGCCGGGCCAATCGTAACGCATCAGACAATCGCGCGCCGCGGCGGTAATACCCAGGACGCGGCGTTTCTGCCGGGCGCCCTGTTCCACCCGGAAGTAATTGGCCAATAGCGGAATGTCCTCGCGGCGCTGGCGTAGCGGCGGCATCTCCAGGGACAGCACCGATAGACGGAAATACAGATCCTGCCGAAAAGTGCCCTCCTGCGCGGCGGCCGCAAGATCGCGGTCGGAGGCGGCGATGACGCGCAGGTCGGCGGCCATGGCCACGCCACCGCCCAACCGTTCGAACCGTTTCTCCGTCAGAAGCCGCAGCAGCGCGCCTTGCAGCGGCAAAGGCAAAGAGCCGGCCTCGTCCAGAAAGAGCGTGCCGCCTTCGGCCAGTTCCAGTTTGCCCTCTTTGCGGGTAACCGCGCCGGGGAACGCATCGCGCTCATAGCCGAACAACGCGCGGCCCAGGAAGGTCTCGCTGAGCGCCGCGCAGTTCACCGCTACAAAGGGCTTTCGCGCCCGCGGGCTGCAATCGTGCAAGGCGCGGGCCGCCAGTTTCTTGCCCGTGCCCTTCTCGCCCGCGATCAGCACCGTGGACTCCAGCGGCGCCACTTGGCCGATGAACTCCAGCACGTGCCGGATCGCCGGACTTTCGCCGACGATAGGATATTGCAGCACCGGCGGGGATCCGGGAAGCGCGCCCATTTCCTCCAGCAGGAAGACGAAAACCGAAATGCCCACGGCGATCTGGTCTCCATGGACGAGGATCCGTTCCTTGATGGGAATGCCGTTCACGAAGGTGCCGTTCTGGCTGTCGTGGTCGGTGAGCCGGAAGCGGCCCGTCACAAAATCGATGGTGCAGTGGCGCCGCGAGATGCTTAGATCGGCTTGGGCGAGGCTGTTGTCGGATTTTCGGCCGATGGAGAACCGATCCACGGAAATCGCGTAAGTGGAGCCTTTGAGCGGCCCATCGATGGCTACGAGTTGAGGTATCACCGTTGCCCGCTAGTATCTTACGCCGGGAGCGCCGGCGCAAGGCGGCGCGGGGGCGCGGTAGCGATTATTCCGCCACTTCGGCGGCTCTGGCGAAATACAGGCCCACGGCGCGGTCGATGTTCACGCGGGTCATGCGCACCGAGCGGCCTTCATATTCGCTGATGGCCTTCACCAGCCGGTAGATATCGTTGGGGTAGCAGGCGCGCAGGAACCGGTTGCCCGTGGCCGCGCAACGCTGCCGCAGGTATTCGGCGCAACCCGGCTCGCAGGGCACCTGGTGGGCCTGCATGACACGGTTAAAGATCTGGTCGAACACCGCGGCGCTCACATTATCCACCAGCACCTTGGTCTGGATGCGGCGGAGGAACGCTTCGTCGGCCAGGTCGTGCGGGTTCATGTTGGTGGAGAAAACCACCATCAATTCGAAGGGCACCTGGAATTTCATGCCCGAGGACAAGGTGAGGTAGTCCACGCGGCGGTCGAGCGGCACCACCCAGCGGTTCAGCAACTCGCGGGGAGCTACCATCTGGCGCCCGAAGTCGTCGATGATCAGGATGCCGTTGTTGGCCTTCATCTGAAAGGGCGCGATAAAGCAGCGGGTGGATTCGTCCAACTGCAGTTCCAGCATGGCCGAGGAAAGCTCGCCGCCGACGGTGATGCAGGGGCGCCGGCAGACCGCCCAGCGGGGATCGAGCAGTTCGTCGGTGGAGGGCAGAGCCTGGTGCACCACGGGGTCGAACAAAGTAATGATGTGGCCATCCACCTCCACCGCGTAAGGCACCAGCACGGTGTCGGTATAGATCCGCAGAATGCGTTCGGCGATGCTGGTTTTTCCGTTGCCCGTGCCGCCGTAGAGAAACAGCGATTGGTGGCCGATGAGCGATGGTCCCAGGGAGTCCAGCAGGGCGTCGGGCAGCACCAGGTCGTTGAATGCCTGCCGCAGGCTCTCGCGGCTCAGTTGGATGCGTGCGGTTTGCGATTTGACCACGCGGTGATATTGCTGGATCGAGACCGGCGCCGGGCCCACGTACATACAGACTTCACTGCGGGCGTTGGCCAGGGCCCGTCCGGCGGATGTGAGGGTGAAGGAATAGTCGTTGCCCACCATGCCCTTCACTTCCAGCAATTGCTGTTGGCGAAACTGGTGGAGCATGGTTTCCAGGATGGGAAACGAGAGCATCAACTTGTCGTGGAGGGCCGCCAGGGTGCCGGCGCCGTGCAGCCACAGGTACCGCAGAAACAGGTCGGCGACCATGGCGCGAGGGATTCCCAGGTCTTCGACGCGATCCGGAAGGATGGGCCGTGCCTCCTGCAACTCCTTCTGTTCCAGGGTGGCCTGCGATGTGTTATTCACGTTTGACTCGCAAAAAAAAGGGAACCGAATCGAAATATAGCGGAGATCCGCCGTGCGCACCAGTATCCCGTTAGTTAGCGGGCTGGCGCTATTGGTAGGTAAGGTGGGGCAGGCGGTGCTCGCCTGCCGGGCGCCGGCCAACACGGCGGGGGCGGCGTCGAGCGACTCGAAGGACGCCGAAGTGGTGGCTCTCCGTTCGCGCCAGCGCGTATGAGCTCGGCAACACGCCGCTGTTCGGCAATCCCAATACCTCGCTCGGGCCGGTCGCCTGACCGTTTTGGGAATTTCGTGGCACAGGCGCGGAATACGCTCCCGGCCGGATCGGGTGCTTAAACAGTTTCGGGATNNGTCGTTCAGAGACGTGCCTCCCGGATACCGTGTAAGCACCCGGCCGGATCGCTATCAGCCAGGTCAACGATCCGCGTATAGTAGAATTGGCGCTGAAGCTCAGCTTCCGACGCAACCCTGGTAACCCACATGAATAGGGCTGAACCAGACCGCCGGCGATCCACCCGCGGTCTGGCATTACTGGCGGCTTTGGCCATCCCGATTTTGAGCGCGCCCACCGGCGACCCTTTGCGCGAGGGCTTCCTCCATCCGCCGCCGGAAGCCCGCATGCGTTGCTACTGGTGGTGGCTCAACGGCAATACCACCGAAGCCGCCATCACCAGAGACCTGGAAGAGATGCGGGCCAAGGGGTACGGCGGCGCCCTGCTGGTGGATGCCGACGGCAGTTCTCAGCACGAGAATCGCCCCGCCCCGGCAGGCCCGGAATTCGGCAGCCCGCGGTGGCGCACGCTCTACAAACATGCACTGCGGGAAGCCGGCCGGCTGGGGCTGGAACTGAGCCTCAATATCCAGAGCGGATGGAACCTGGGCGGCCCCATGGTGACGCCGGACGAGGGCGCCAAGCTCCTGGTCTGGTCGCGCATCGCCGTGGATGGGCCGGCCGATCTGCGGCGCGCACTGCCGCAGCCCAACGCGGCCCACGGCGGCTATCGCGATATCGCCGTACTGGCGTATCCTTTGCGGCACGGCGCCGCGCTCCCCGGCGAGCGGCAGCCCATACGGCAACTGGCCATCAAGTCGGCCGCGGCGGAACTTGGCATGTCCATGCCGCCCACCGAAGCGCTGCTCGAAGACTACCCGGCGGTACCGGGTGAAGAGGACGCGTCACCCGCCGATGTCCGCGATGTGACCTCCAGCCTCGGCGCGGATGGTGAGTTTCACTGGCAAGCGCCGGCCGGAAACTGGGAGATCCTGCGCGTCGGCTATGCCGCGTCGGGCGCCAAGGTCTCCACCTCCAGCAATACGTGGCAGGGCCTCGCCATCGACTATCTCGACCGCCGCGAGCTCGAAACCTACTGGCGGCAAGCGGTGGAACCGCTGCTGGAAGATGCACGCCCCTATATCGGCCGCAGTCTGCGCTACCTGGTGACCGACAGTTGGGAATTGGGCGGCCTGAACTGGACCGGCCGATTCCGCGACGAGTTCCGCCAGCGCCGCGGGTATGACGTGCTGCCCTACCTGCCGGTGATTGCCGGCCGGATCCTGTGGAAGAAGCCGTTTCGTACCGCGCTGGGAGCGGCCGCGCATCCGGGGTGGAACGAACTGGAGATTGCGGTGACGAATCTCTGGCCGAACCGGCTGATCGGCGACCAGCGGCTGCCGGCGGAACAGCGTCTGACACGCACCAATATCACGAAATTCACGACCGATTCCGCGCTGCTGCCTTCAGGACTGCTGGGCCCGGTCGCGGTGGAGGCTACCGAGACTGTGCGGCTGCATTGAGCGGTATGAGGGAAAATGGGCTGGGCCTCCTTGCACCGCTCCCGCAGGTGGGGCAGGCGAGCACCGCCTGCCCCACCGTCAGCGCTTCCAGGCCGTCAAGGTGCGGCCATCGCCGGGGAGCGAGGCGAACTCTTGCGGCCGCTCCGCGCCGGGGGCGGCGGTGCAGACCGTCAGGACATCGCCTTCAAAGCGATAGATGCCTTGCTGGCGCTTGCCTTTGTGCGCTCCGGCGAGAATGAGGTAGTCGATGGTCCGGGGCGATGCCGCGGGGTCGAAAGTGAACTCCACTTTCAACATGGTTTGCGGACCGGCCAGCACGGTTGTCCGATTCCCCTGCGTCACTCGTTTGACCCACTGGACCGCAGACGCTTCCATCGCCTTGCCGTCCATGACGCCGGAGATCATGGGCCACTCGCCTTCGAACTCCGTCGCCGGCCCGGTGGGCGCCGTCTCGACTTTCTTCGCTTTACGAGCCTTCGGCGGCTTGCCGCCGCGCACCAGCATCTCCACGGCGATGCCGCTCCCGGCGGTCGACGTGAAACCGATGGGCCGCACCGTGCCGCGCGTGGCCAGACACAGTTTCCAGGAATCGCCGTCTAATCGATAGATGCCGAGATTGGTATTGCCCTTCTCGGGGCCCGCATCGAACTTCATGTCGATCCGCGCCGGACTGACGGACGCGTCGAGTTGCAATGTCCCTTCGTACACCGCGCCCATACCGGTGCTGGTGAAGCGGCTGCCCTCGATGACGATGTGCGCGTCGCCCAACATGGCGGCCGTCATGGACTGGCCGTCAACCTCCATCGCGGCGACGGTCCAGGCGCCTTGCAGCAGGTCGATGTCGTCGGGCATGGCTCACTTCCTGGTGAAGATGGCGAGGTCCACGGCATCGGCCATGGCTTGATAGCCGGCATCGTTGGGGTGCAGGTGGTCGCCGGGATCGAAGGCGGCGCGGAAGCGTTTGGGATTGCCGGAATCGCGCGTGGCGGCTTCGAAATCCACGACGGCGTCGAACGCGCCGCCGGTGCGAATGAAGGTATTCACGGCCTGGCGCACGGCTTCTCCGGGTTCGCGCGAGTAGCCCGCGCCTTCATAGGGCGTCAGCGTGCAGCCAATGACTGCGATGCCGTGGGTGTGGGCGATTTCGATGAGCTGCTTGTAGGCGGCGATCAGGCCGTCGGCCGTGGGAGCTTCGGGGGTGTTTGTGCCGACGCGGCCGATATCGTTGATGCCTTCTAGCAGCATCACCCACTTCACGCCGGACTGGCTCAACACATCGCGGTCGAGGCGCGCGAGGGCACTGGCGCCCGATCCATCGTAGAGCACCCGATTGCCGCCGATGCCCATGTTGGCGACGCCGACACTGGCAGTCTTCTTGTTTTTCGCCAGGCGGGCGGCCAGCAGAGAGGGCCAATTATGGTCGCTGTTGGGCGTGGAGGCGGTGCCATCGGTGATGGAATCGCCGAACGTGACCAGCGCCGCGGCGCCGGCGGGCGCCTCCACATCGACGGCCGCGAGGTAGTAATAAGAGAGCGTGGTGGCGGCGTCGGCGATGGCCGGCTGGCCGGTGAAGTCGCCCTCCCGGGAGATGTAGGTGGTATGCAGCCCGGTGCCGTGGGAGGTGGGCGGGCCGGTCTCGCCGGGGAAGTAGAGGCTCACGGCGAGGTCGGTGAGCGGCGCGACTTTCAGGTCGACGGGATCGCTCAGGCGGACGACGCCGGGGCTCAAGATACAGCCTGGCTTGCCGTTGAAGGTGAGGGCGCGGTCGGATGCGGCGACGATTTCGGAATCCTTGGCGCGCAGGGCGATGTGCGCCGCGCCGATGGTGACGGGAGCGCTGTTAAAGGCGTTTTCCACCTTGATGCGCAGCCGCTGGCCGCCGATGCTGGT
>PLRZ01000403.1 GCA_003164075.1 Bryobacterales bacterium
CGGCGCCCTGATAGGCACCCCGCCTACATGCCGCCGGAACAAGCAGCCGCGGCGGAGGGCGCCCCGCTCAGCCCCGCCTCCGATTGCTACTCGCTGGGCGCGCCCGCAGACTTCCTCAATGAGTCGCTTGACGTTGACGTTCGTACCGCTCTCAACTGACTGCATTCCCAGCAGTCGTTTTGAACACGCGCCGCGGGCGCGCCAAGGGAGCCAACAACCAATAGCCAAACGCCTCGGAGCACGCCCCCCTGCCGGCTCACCTGAGATTCTTCTCGAACAGCGCCAGAATTCGCTTGTATTCGTCGGCCCAACTGCCCGGCTCGCGGAAGGCGTGGTCCTCCACCGGGTACGGCGCCACGCTCCAATTCTCCTTGTGCAGTTCGATCAGCCGCTGCACCAGCCGCACCGTGTCGGCGAACTCCACGTTGGTATCCACCATGCCGTGGCAGATGAGCAGCGCGCCCTTGAGTCCCTGAGCGAAGAAAATCGGCGACGATTTGCGATAAGCTTCCGGGTCGGTCTGCGGCGTATTCAGGATCTCCGCGGTGTAGCCGTGGTTGTAGAGTGCCCAGTCCGATACCGGCCGCAGCGCCCCGCCGGCGGCGAACACGTCGGGCTGCGTGAACATCGCCATCAGGGTGATAAAACCGCCGTAACTGCCGCCCCACAGGCCGATCTTCTTAGCGTCGACGCCCTGCGCGTCCGCCAGGTACTTCGCGGCGTCCACAATGTCGTCCAGGTCCTTGCCGCCCATGTGCTCATAGATAGCCGTCCGCCAGTCGCGGCCATAGCCCGCCGACCCGCGATAGTCCACGTCGATCACCGTGAAGCCGCGCTCCATCAGTATGTGGTCGAACATATATTCGTGGTAGTAAGTGGACCACTTATGGTCCACGTTCTGCAGATAGCCGGAGCCGTGCACAAAGACTACTCCCGGCCCCCCCTTCTTGACGTTGGCGGGCTTGAACAGACGCGCCGGCACTTTGACGCCGTCGCGCGCCGGCACAATTACAATGGGTGCGTCCAGCCACTTATACTGTGAAAACTCGGGCGCGGGAGACGTCGTGATTTTCGTGGCCGCCGACTCGGGCTTATTCTCGCGTACGTACAGTTCCGTCGGCTTATTGGTATACGAGTAGAGATCGGCGACCGAGCGCTCGTCGGGCGAGAGCGTCGCCGCGTGCTTCCCCGGCTCCTGGGTGATGCGCGTCAGCGGGCCGCCATCGCCCGCCATCTCGTACAGAAACTGGTCGAACGGGCCGTCCTTGGAGGCCGTCAGATAGAAGTGCGACTTATCCCGCGACTGGCGCGTGTTGAGCACTTCCCAATTGCCCGAGGTCAAGGCCCGCGCGTCGCCGCCGTCGAAGGCCACGGCGTACAGGTGCGAGTAACCGGTGCGTTCCGACTGGAAATAGATCTCGCGATCGTTCTTCATCCAGCCGAGCGTGTTGGCGCCCGGCCCGCCGATCCAGGCGTTGTCATGATCGTGCACCAGTTCGCGAGTCTTGCCGGTGGCCGGGTCCACGGCGAAAATCCAGCGGTCCTTGAAGTCGCCGGAGCGGCCCGCGATCACCGCCTTGGTCCCGTCGTCGGACCAGACCGGCATGCCCAGTTGCACGTCGCGATCCTGCGGCGCCGGAGTGCGGGAAGGCGCGGCGCCCTGGGTCCCGTCGGTGCGCGCAGGCGCGGGTGTTGGCGCGGGAATTGTCCCCGGCGGCCGCCGCTGGCCATGGTCCACCCACGTCACGTCGCCGGTTTCCGCGTTGAGGATGGCGATGCGCGAGGTGGACTGGCTGTCGCCCACATTGGAACGGCCGTTGATGTCCTCCACGTAGCCCGTGTCGGAAATGTAATTCGGCACGATGGTGGCCTTGGCGGCGCCCGGCTCCGTCACCGAGGCGAAGACGTACTTCTCATCGGGCGAAAGTTGCAGGTCGCGGACCGTCTGTGTGCCGGTCAGGTTGAAGGGCTTGCGCTGCGCCGGCTCCAGTTTCCGGCGGGCTTCCACCGCGTCGCGCGCCGCGGCGCGTTCTTTCACCGTTTCCAGCAGCTCTTTCTGTTCGTTGCGGAGATAGTCCTGGCTGGCGCTGCCGGTGGCTTGTGGGGCGCCGCCGACTGCCGTGCCGCCGCGTCCGCCACCCTGGCCGCGCCCACCGCCGCCGCGCCCGCCGGCCGGAGTCCCTACCGGAGCGGCGGCGCCCGCCGGGCGGATATCCGTCATCTGCACCAGCATGCCGGAGCTGAGCGACATCACGTACACGTTGCCGCCGCGAGTGAACCAGATGCATTTGCCATCGGCCAGAAAATGCGGGTTGGCTTCGGTGTCGGTAGTCTTTGTGATCTGCTGGATTTTGCCGGTGGTGTTGTCGATCGCGTAGAGGTCGCCCGAGCTCGCATAGACCGTCAGGCGCTTGTCTTTGCTGGTGTCGCCGGTGGCGGCGGGCAACTGGCGCACCTCGGCGTCGGTCAGTTTGCGCAGTCCGGAGCCGTCGCGGTTGGCGGTGTAGGTGTCCATGGGCGCATCTTCTTTATCGGTGGACTGTTTCCACTGGAAGTAGAGGTGCTCGCTGTCGTAGGACCAGCGCGGCTGCGCCGGTTCGTACCCCACCAGCGCCGGACCGCGCATGATGTTGTCGATGGTCAGGGCAAACTGCCCGGTAGTCTGCGCCTGCGCCAGAAACAGTGCCAGGCCGAATGGAAGGATAAGTTTGCTGGTCAAGAAAGCATGATATCGCAAAGTTCGCCCCCAAGCAGTGAACTAAACCGCTTCGCGGTAGTCCGTCTTCGTGCGGCCATGCTGCTGCGTGTACCCAGGTCTTTTGCGGTCCGGTTCAGGGGTGGACGCGATCTCCGGAAACAGGGAAACATTGCCGCCAGGAGGTGTCGTCGGCTCTGAATCCCGGCCGTAGTGCCTGCGCTCCAGGCGCTCGGCGGGTCGCGGGCTGCCCTTTTTGATTCTCTGGTGCTGGCCGGCGAAGCCGGCGCAACTGGCCGGGCCAATCCGCCTCGCAATACGCTGCCCGTTTGGTTCTGCCGCCATTGCGGAGCCCTCCACGCTGCCGCTCAGCCCCGATGTCAGAACTCCCGATGTCGTGGAATTTGCAGTGAGCCCGCAGGTGGGGCAGGCGGTGCTCGCCTTCGCTCGATCCTATCCGAGCCGCAGTCCCAAATTCAGCGCGGGCGGGCAGGCGGCACCGCCTGCCCCACCTGCGAAGCTCTCGCCATCGAAAGGAATGGCTCAGCCCATTTTCCACGCCAGGCAGAAATTGCGGGGCGACGTCGGGAGTTCGGAGACTCACCTCGGCCCTCCGGGCACCGGATGCCGCTCCCCAAGAGGGTCCGATTCCCCGGCGGCTCCGCGACAACCAGGACAGTCTGCATAAGTGGACCGGACTGCCGGGTACTGACTTACGAGTCAACTACAAAGGCGTCCGGTGCGGCTTTGCCCGGTTAGCCTCAAGCCGCCGAGCCAGCCGGAGCGAGCCACTGGATCAGGCGTTTCCAACGCGGACGCCAGGCCCCGGGCAGGCGCGAGCCAAGCGAAATGAAGCGGCCGGCATCTTCCGCTTTCAGCGCCTTCGTGACCCTGAGCGCGATGAACCAGAGGGCCGCGCCCAAGGCAATCGCACCGAACATGCCGAAGTAGCCCGGCACCGCGCGGGTGAACAAAAGGACGCCCGCGGCCATGATGCCGGCGGAGACTGCAATCCGGCCGATGTGCCGCGGCCCCAGGCCGATGCCGTCGGTCCTCCAGCAATAGATCCAAATCCCCACGGCGGCCATCGCCTGCGCGGTACCGTTGGCGACTGCCGCGCCATTGGCTCCGTAATGCGGCGTCAGAAGGAAATCCAGCCCTATGTCGACGGCCCCGCAGACGCACCCCCAAACAATCAGAAATCCCTGTCTCTCCGTGGCCTGCAACAACATGGTGGGCGCTGCCACCAAAGACTTGGGAATGGCCATCAGGGCGACGATGCTGATGGTGACAATCATGGGCCGGAACTGTTTGCCCCACAGGAGGAGCACCAGCGGCTGCGCAATGCATGCCAGCCCCACCAGTAGCGGTAGCGTCACCAGCAGGGCGTAGCGGGCGCCGTCCACGGTCATTTCTCTCAAACGGGCCTGGCCGCGGCCGAACTGCGCCATCATGGTGGCCGACAAGGAACCGCCGAACGAAACCGGAATCATGAAGATGCGTTCGGTCACGTTGAAGGCGAAGGAAAAAAAACTGACTTGCCGCAGGTCGCTGTTCATGGCCTTCAGGATCAGTAGGTCGGAACGGTCCCACACCACCAGGTTGAGCAGCATCAGAGTCAAACCCTGGGTGGAGTACGTGAACATGCGCTTCTTCAACTCCGGAGAGACGGCGCCTGGAGCGACGCCTCCCAGCCAGCGCTCCACGGAACGCAACTTCCAGACGCATTCCAAAGTGGCGCCTGTCAGGATGGCCGCCGCCAAACCTACCAGATCCCAGCCGAGCCGCAGACCGACCAGCGTGAGGCCGAGGGTGACCATCCCCCCCATCAGGGACGGGCCGGTGTTCCGCCGCATTACTTCGGCTGCGCAATTGGCCTGCGACGGAATACTACCTACCATGCGCGGCACCATGCCCACAATCAGCAATATCGTGATGGCCCGTTGCCGCGGGTCTCCCAGCCAGAAGGCCAGCACCAGCCCGACCGCGCAAACTCCCAGGGCGATGTAAGTCTCGATCTTAAGAGTGGCGAGATAAGTAGCGCGCGCTACGCCAGGCTCCCCGCGGTTCAATTGCTCCGCCATGAACTTACGCGTGGTGATCGGCAGGCCAAACGCGCCCACAGACATCGAGATACTGGTGAGGTATGTGATGGTCTGGAAGTAGCCCATTCTTTCCGGGCCCAGGACGCGCGCCACGAACACCGTGGTAAAGAAGGCGGCCCCCAGGCCGAAAAACTGTTCGAGCCCGTACCAGAACGAGTTGCGCGCCACCGTCTGGGTGTTGCTCGCGGACTCCGGAGGCCGGGTATTGTTGGTTTCCATGGAGTGTTGGTGGGACAAGATCGGCCACCGGACAAGGTCGCCAAAGGGTAACCGTTACCTCAAAGTGTGGCTGGTCCCCCGGCAGTCTGTCAAGTTGCATGGTCCCGCGATTATCTCTATGAGATACTGAGTGGCATGGCCCCACGCAGCAGCTTCCTCGGAATGGTATTATTCTGGCTCGCGGCGGCGCAGTCCTCTAGCGGCCCAGGCAGCCCCTCCACCTTCCCGGCAGGCAGCGAGCCGCCCTGCGATCAGTCCCGGCGCGGGTCGGTGATCCTGGCCCTCGGTGCAGCCGGTCATGCCGACGTTCTGGAAGTTTGCCTCCGGGATGGAATCGGCAGGTTCGCCTGGGTTTCGGCAGGCTATGAAAACCGAAACAGTTTTGTCCACACGCGGAAGGTTGCGGGCTGCCCGATGTTTCCGGACAACAACATCTGGAACTCGACCGTCGACACATTGCCGGTTTCGGAAGAATCGGCGGGGATCATCGGCACGTACGCTTCCAATCGCGTGGGGATCGTGCCCGAGTACACGCTCAATCTGGCCGATTCGAAGACCCCGGCCTACAACGTTCAGTTTGCATCCAGCGAAAGCGATGGTGGCAAATACCCGATCGCCGCTAACATGGTAATGGAAGGCACCAGCCGGCAAGCCACTGTGTCCCGTGGTCCATACAAAGACACCGATGCTCACCTCATGGTGCTCCAAAAAGACGAGTGCAAGCTTTACGAGATCTTCGCCCTGGGCTCCGCTGCGCCCCCATACACAGCAGGATCGGGAGCGATCTACGATCTGACGGCAAACAATATTCGGCCTGACGGCTGGACCTCCGCCGACGCGGCAGGCCTATCCATTTGGCCGGGCGTCCTGACCTACGCCGAGTTGTTCGGCGAAGGCGAGATCCGTCACATGGTCCGTTTTACGGTCAACGCCACCAGAAGCAGCTACGTCTGGCCCGCGCGGCACTATGCCAGCCGGAAAGGCGAGGCGACGCTCCCGCCGATGGGGTCGCGATGGCGCCTGAGAGCGCCGGTGGACGAGGGCGTGTGCCGCCAGGGCGATAACGCCGGAAAGTCTTATCCGCCGGAGATGCGCCGGTTGATCCGCGCGCTGAAGCGGTATGGCATGATCGTCGCCGACAACGGGAGCGCCATCTCAATCTCCAGCGACACCGACTCCCATTGGGGCGACCCGCGTTCCAGCAGCAGCCCGGAATATGTCTTCAACGGGTGGACGCACTGCCTTACCGGCCGCGACTTCGAGGTGGTCGACGCGACGCCATTGATGGCCGGACGAGACTCGGCCGAAGCCGTCCAATACTAGCCCAGGCTGCTTGCTCCCGCACGCGGCTCGGAATGCGCGCGGTTCCGCCGCTGCGGTGTGGCTGGACCTTCCCAGCGCGCCGCCTGGAGGTCAACCACGCCGGATCACGGGTGGGGGGCGCCAGGCGAGCACCGCCTGCCCCGCCAGGCAGAAATTCAGAACTCCTGATGTCGGCCGGGCATTTCGGATAGTTGGGGAAATTGACCTGAGCCATGACGTGGCGCAGACACTCGTGTCTGCGGCGCCGAGACTCTTCTCGGCGCTCCGGGACGGTGGATGCCGCTCGCCAAG
>PLRZ01000503.1 GCA_003164075.1 Bryobacterales bacterium
GGTGGCGTATCTTTAGATATCGCCGCGCGGAAGAACGTTCAGAACTCCTGACGTCGTGAAATTTGGGACAGGCCCGTTTTCGTGGCGCAGGCACTCCTGCCTGCTGGGTCGAGACTCATCTCGACCCTCTTCGCGAGCGGCATCCACCGTCCCGGAGCGCCGAGAAGAGTCTCGGCGCCGCAGAAACGAGTGTCTGCGCCACGTCATGGCTCAGGTCAATTTCCCCAACTATCCGAAATCCGCGGCCGACATGCGGTTAGTGAGCACCCGGGGTTGGGCAGGCTGGAGCCTTTTCTGTCACACTATGAACCATGAACGACGGCGAAGGACAACGGCCAAAGTGAAAACCCGGGATCGATTGATTCTGACGGTCCTGGTCCTGGTTTGCCTCGTACCGTTCTTCGGAAAAGCGTTTCATATCGACGATCCGTTGTTCGTCTGGACGGGGAAGCAGATTGCCCATGACCCCTGGAATCCTTATGGGTTCGCCGTCACGTGGTACGCCACGCCCCAGCCCATGTTCGACGTGACCAAGAACCCGCCTCTCGCTTCATACTACATCGCGGGCGCAGGCGCCCTTTTCGGTTGGTCGGAGGCTGGTCTGCACGCCGCCTTTCTTCTGCCGGCACTGGCGGCAATCCTCGCAACCTATTCCCTGGCGAGCGGGCTCACACGCCTGCCCCTATTGGCCGCCATGGCCACGCTGGCGGCTCCCGGCTTTCTGGTATCCAGCACCAGCGTGATGTGCGACACCATGATGGCCGCGTTCTGGGTCCTGGCGATTCTATGCTGGCGCGACGGGCTGGAACGGAAGCGGCCGGCGCTGCTCGCCGTTTCCGGGCTGCTGATGGCGATCTGTGCCCTGACTAAGTACTTCGGGATCGCGTTGATCCCGTTGCTCCTGGTCTACTCGGTGTTACGCCAACGACGCGTGGGTAGTTGGCTTGTGTACCTGTTGTTGCCGGTTGCCGCCATGGCCGGGTATGAACTCTGGACGAAATCAATTTACGGCGTCGGACTGCTGGCAAGCGCCGCCGATTATTCCGTAGCGGGCGGCAGCGCGTCCCCCACGAAACTGCTAGCCGGGTTGTACAAGGCCCTGGCAGGGCTTAGTTTTGCCGGCGGATGTGCCCTTCCGGCCTTGACCTTTGCCCCCGTCCTGTGGCGGCGCCGGTTTCGGGTCGTTGGGGCAATTGCCGCGGGACTGGCAAGTTGTTGTTGGGTGTGGGTGCACAGCTATTCGATGGCCACGCATGTGACGTTGGCCTTGTTCATCGCCGGGGGGTTTGGCGCAGTGGCGCTGGCGGTTTCGGACTGGCGCCGGAACAAGGACGCCGATTCCGCGCTCTTGCTCGCCTGGGTGCTGGGTACGTTGGTGTTCGCATCCTTTGTGAACTGGAGCGTCAACGCCCGCTCCGTGCTGCCGATGATTCCAGCCGTCGGGATCCTGCTGGCACGGCGCGTCGAAGCCATGGGAGGACTTGCCGGAAGACTGCCGATGGCGGCTCTCGCCCTACCGTTGGTCTTATCCGGGGCGGTATCGCTTTGGGTAGCTTGCGCGGACGCTACTGAGGCGAATGCCGCCCGCACGGCGGCCCGCTACGTTCGGGACCACTTCGTCACGTCCGGCCTCCAGGTAAGTTTTGCCGGCCATTGGGGCTTTCAGTACTACATGCAAGCCCTCGGGTTTAAGCCCGTCGACTTCTGGGAGTTCACGGTGGAAAGGGACGGCGATGTGGTGGTGATCCCGCCGAACAACAGCAACGTGACACCGATACCTTCCCAAATGGTGGCATCGCAGGAAACCTTTGCGGTCCCCACAAATACGGGCGCGACGACCATGAGCCTTGTCTCGGGCGCCGGTTTCTACTCGGATATCTGGGGACCCTTGCCGTACGCGTTCGGGCCGGTTCCCTCCGGGGTCTACACCGTGGTTCGATTAAAGAGACCTTGAGCTGTTGGCGTTTGGCTCGCTTGTGGCGCAGGCACTCCTGCCTNNGGAGCGCCGAGAAGAGTCTCGGCGCCGCAGACAAGAGTGTCTGCGCCACGTCATGGCAGGAGAGTGGCTCAGGTCAATTTCCCCGACTACCCGAAATCCCCGGTCGATCCCCGGAGGAGTAGTTGCTCCATGGATAGCGCCGCAGGCGCGTCAAAATTACCGGCGAAGGAGCCGGCGAAACCATCGGATGCGGATGGCGCGTCCGTATTCGGCAGGCCCCGCGGTCTCAAAGCGAATCGCGACGACCCGATCCCGGAAAGGCTCCGGTGCGGCGGCCATCATCGAATCGAGGTCGCTGCAGAACCGCGGATTGTCGCTGGCGATGACTCCGTCCGGAAGGTTCGCTCGCACCACCCGGCCGCGCGATGTAAGGCCGGACTCGCGAACGGCCACCACCTCAATGACATTCGACCGGAATAACGTGTGCCTGACGATTCCGAAAAGGCTCTCCGGGATTTCGGCTTGCATGATCAGAATCTCGTTACCGGCGGCGTACGGAAGCATAATAGTCTCGCCCCACTGGGCCACCGTTCCCCCAGCCGGGGTGGCGAGATCGAAGCGTCGCGTGGCGCGGCGCTGCAGGATTAGCATTTCCGGCGTCTCGAGGGAGATGTCGTACCAATCGACCAGCGCTTGCCAACTCCGCGGCGCTTCATAGAAAGGGTAGCGGCGATCGATGGCCGTCCACTCGAGTAAGATCTTTTCAGGCCCATCGGACCGTTCGAGCGCGCCGGCATCGGCAAGTTCCAGGGAGGGCGTGTAGGCACTATATGCCTGCAACACCGGCAGGGGCTGCCATCGCAGGTTGTTGGCGCGGATGGCAGCGATCTCCCATGGGTACACCGCGACTCTTTTGCCGGCGAGCGAGGGCAGGAACTCGGCCGGCAGCCGGTCGGGAAGGAGCGTTTCGTCGGTTTGGGCTGCGAGGAGATCCACGGTATCCGGCCAATGCAGGTAGAGATCGAGGTTCTGCAGGGCGGCATAGCCGGTGAAGCGATTCCAGCTACGATGCAGGTGGGCGGGCCAGATTTGGGTGACCACGGCGACACCTAACGCCAGGCTCACTACGGCGAATGCCCCCACCACGATGCGGCTGCGGGGAGTGGATGCCAAACCCAGTAATAGCAGCGCGGCCATGGACATCTCAAATTGAAACGGCGTGGCGTGACCGAAGTCCTGCCGGACCATGGCAGACTTGAAGCACAGGAACACGATGACCGCCAACAGCGGGATAGCGGGCGCCATGCGGCGCCACTCGCCGGAGAGCAGCGGAACCGCAATCGGCAGGATCAGGCAGGTGGCCAGCGCGGTAACCGAGATCCAGGGTTCACCGGGCCAGGACATGGCATCGGAGTAACCGCCGGCGACCTGCGCGGAATTACGAAGGAAGGCCGGTATTCCCGCCGGCGTCCCATTCGAAGCCCAGTACAAGCCGGCGAATGCAAGAAACCAAACCATCAGACTCATGGCGGCAGGCGTCCATTGTGTGCGGGCAGCCGGGCGGGAACGCCATGCGAGCCACGCCACAAAGTAGAACGCGGCCGATGTGGCCAGGATCCCCAGGTTGAACTTGACCAGCAGGGTCAGGGCGCCGAGGAGAGACAAGAGGAGCACGTCGAACCACGGTTTTGCGTCGAGTCTGACGACGATCGCGAGCGATAGCGCGAGGGCGGCGGCGAGCAAACGCTCGGTGGAGAAATCGAACAGGAACGCACTGGAAATCCAGAAGACGCCGAGGTACAGGCAAACCGCGGTCCAATGCCCGCCATGGCGGCAGACCCGCCATAAGGCGTACACGGTGACCAGGGCGATCCCCCAGGCAAGAGCGAATGCCGCCCACGGCTCGGCTTCCGGAAACGTGGGCAGGAGCAGGTACCCGAGCGGCCCGTAAGTGAAAATGATGTCGCGGCCGAAGGTCAGGTGTTGGGCGTGCGCGAGATTGAGCCCGATTCTCCAACTGGAATCCAGCCCGGGGCCGTCGGGCAGGGTCGCGGAAGGCACTGCGATGAAGAGAAAAAGAAACGCGATCAAGAGCGCGTATCGGGCCATTTGGAGGACTGCGCCCTGGGCGCTCGGAGCGGTAGACGGCGGCACGGTAGAATCTCCATTGTATAGTGTTCGTGGGGCAGGCTTCTCAGGTCTCGGACTTGCCGGCGCCGGCGAGAGTCAACCGCGCTCCCTTACGGTCGCGGCTCGGTAACAATTGAAGCCTTGCCCCACACTTTACCGCTCCGCCCGTTCCCTGATCACGAACCGGCCCCAGGCGCCGTTNNCGGTCGCTGCCGGGCCACAGGATGAGGACCACTTCCGCCGGCAGGTTCTCGAAGATCACCCAGCGCGGCGGCGCCGCGGAAAGCTGCGCCAGGGCCAAAGATTCATCTTGAGCGGTCATCATCCCCGGCTGCATGAAGCTGTAGCGCGTGGGATTGCGCGCGTTCAACAGGTAATACATAGGCGCCAGATAGGGAAAGGCAAACAGCGAGTCTCCGGGTTGGATATGACGCTCCAAGGCTTGCAGAAACTCCTGGTCTTCCCCCGTACCGCGCATAGTACCGACACGCGACTGGAAGGGGAAAAGATCGAGAGCCACGTCAACCTTCTTCGCGATGGAGACGGCAGCCGCGAACAGCAGGAACGCGCAGACGCCGGTCCGCACACGCGCCGGAACCACGCGGTAGAGCAACGCCGCGCAGAGGGCGGTGGACAGCGCCGCGGTGTAGAAGAGTTCATCGGCTGTCCAGCGAGGCCATGCGGAGAAGACCAAGGCGGCTACCGCGCCCAGCAGGGCGAGTATCTCCTTGGTATCCGGCGTGGTATCCGGCCGGTTCCTGCCACGCCACAGGTAGAGCCCCCAACCGGCAACCGCCGCGATGGGAAAGACGGCGGGCAGCAGCAGGTAAAAGGAGCCAAGGAGGTTTTGGGTGAAAGGGATGGCATAAGCATTTTCGCCCGTGACACCCAGGAAGACCAATTGGCCGTACGTCATGCGGTTCGCCGCACCATAGTTGGCGTGGGTCCACAGCATGGACCGGATCATGGGGCCGAGCGCCTGGCCGGACTGCAAATAGATGGCGGTGGCGGCGGTGATCAGGGCGCCACCACCGAAGAATGCCAGCACATTCCGGCGATTGCCGCGCCACGCCCAGACTGCCAGGGGGAAGGCCGTTAGCAGCAGAGTCGGGGTGGCCCAAGCCGCGGCCGCCGCCAGGAATCCGGACACTGCCCAAAGGGCCCGGCTGTCCTTCCGGTGCGCGGCCAGCGCGGTCAGAACCGCGGCAGTAGCTAGCGCGGCGCTGTCCCAGCGGTGGTTGACCCACAGCTTTGGAACCCGTGCTTGATAGGCAAGGAATGCCAGGGAAATGGCTGCGGAGAAGTTCCGGCCGGCGAAACGTGAGGCGATCCAATACACCGCCCAAACCAGAAAAGCGGCATCCAGAATCATGGGGAGGCGTATGATCCGGAGACTTCCACCGAGTTTCGCCAGAGCCCCGGCGATCCAGAAAGTCAATGGACCGGTCAGGACGAAGAAATCGCGGTAGGGCTGCTGTCCCTGGGCGATGCGCCGCGCGCCATCGAGAATGATGCCCTCGTCGCGGCTGAACTTGAAGACGTCACCGGCCAGCCACCACAGCAATACCAGTGCGATCCCAAAAATGGCGGGCCCACGCAGGTCCTTTCGCGCAATCCATCCTGGCGCCATATCATCTAGAATGGCATGATTGCCAACGGGCCGCGCGCCAATGCAGCACGGGGGAAACCCTGAGGTGCAAAAGAAAAAGGTAGTGCGCCGAGCGCACTACCTTTATAAATAAATTCACTTTCCCGACCGACGCCTGAGCCTTGCACTGATGAGAGATTGCGGATTACGCCTTTTTCCGGCGCTTACGAGCGATCAGGCCCAACCCGATCAAGCTGCCGCCGACCAGAGTCAACGTGGCTGGTTCGGGAGCAGGAGCTGCTTCGTCGAATTGGATGTACAGCGAAGCGCTGTCGCTACCAATACTGGAAACGCCACCGTTAATTGCAGCAGCGGACACGGTGAAGACGATGCTGGCTACGGTGCCGCCGGCAGCAACGGGGTCCGCAAAGGTAGCGGTGGCGTCGCAAACAGGTAGATTCCCGCCCGTAGTTACGCAACCTGTAAAGGTGCTTCCAGACGCGGTAGATGTTTCAATAGCCCCGTTCCCGGTGACGCCGGAGGGGGTGGCCGAAGTTTGGGTCCAAGTCCATTGAACCGCCGATGTGCTGTTGGCCGGGCTCTGAGCATCGTCGTTGAGGTTAAGGTCCACAGAGACCAGGGAATTTAGGGCCGGTAGGGTAAAGCTCGGGCAAGTGATCGTTGCTGTGCCACCGGACACAAGGACGCTGCCGACCGTCGACCCGCTGCCGAAAACTGTGTTACCCGATCCGCTACCTACGCCACCACATTCGATAAAGGCCGCGCTGGCGGTGGACTGGAACGCAATCATCGCAAGTCCCCCGGCAAGCAACCCGAAATATTTTTTCATGTTGTACGTTTCTCCTTCTCCGAGTTATCGGAAATCCGTTCTAAGGGCTTTGCCCTGCGAAGTCAAGCTCGAACCCAACCAAAAACCTCTACGCAACCTGCTCGCTCCTCCGGTCGGTTGTCGCTCTTTACCTTGCCTTACGATATTACTCACAAAGTTTAAGAAAATCAACTGGATTTATCGAGTTTGGCCCCTCAGTAAGTACTGCTACGCGCATGTCGCTGGTACTGGCCAAGGCGTTCTCTTAGGGGATCCACCTTAACGAGTCCATTCAGCGCGGTCTTCTCCCCCGATGCACAACTTGCCTGTATGCCCCACCCGGCGGAGGTGTATGGGTGGCGTGGGCCATCTCGCCGAATGCCAGGCATTGCGGTCGCAGGCGTGATGCGGCATAAGTCGTGTTACGGGCGGGATTGCCCGCCACTCGAATTGTGCCGCATGCCGGTCGTGGAGAGACGATACATCACCAGGCAATCTTCGTACGGGGTCCCCTTCAGGAGCCAGCCCCCCCGGCCAGGATTAGCTGCCCAAACGGAGGGCAATTCATTGCAATTCATGCGGGAACTATTTGGTTTTTGTCGGGAAACTATGCTGCGGGAGGAGCGGCAACGCTCCCTGACAGTCGCGGCTCGGAAAACGCCGCGATGATTCNNAGCGGTCTTGCCGTTACGAGCCGGAGTTTTCGCACCAGAAACGAGCTACCGCTTGCTTGCGCGCGCGGCTCGGAAAACGCTGCGGCGATTCCACGGGACTTGGTTACCGCTCCGCCCCTGTCAACTGCCCAACTTGCCGAGCATTTCCCGAATCCTTTGCAACTCGTCTTTAGAGGGATTGTGTTTCATGGCTTCCCGCAATTGGTCGGAAGCGCCCTTGGAATCGCCTTTCTTGTCGTAGGCCATTGCCAGATGGTAATGATACGTGGAATCCGCAGGCATTCTGTTGACCAGATCCTTGAAGACCAGGATGGCCTGATCGGCAAGGCCCTTCTTCAGCAGGACCCACCCGTAAGTATCGGTGATGTCGGGCTGGTTGGGGTCGAGCGACTTGGCTCGCTGGGCGTAATTCAGCGCCATGTCCAGGTCCGCATTGGTTTCCGCGATCAGAAACGCCAGGTTGTTCAATACGGCGATGTTGTTGGGATTCACCTTGAGGCAGGCTTCGTAAGCTTGCCGGGCCTCGCTCTTGCGTCCCGCCCCATTGAGCAGTATCCCGAGCCCCTGCAACAAAATCTCATTCTCCGGCAGAATCTCGCGAGCCTTGATGGTGTTGGCAATGGCGTTGTCGCGATCGCCCTGAACGCGATACGTATCGGCGATCTGCAGATAGATGTCGGCGCGCGTCTTGGATTTCTTGTCCAGGCCGTTGAGCACGCGATTGAAATACGCCAGAGAGTCGGCGTATTTTCCCTCTTGGCGCGCCGTGATGCCCATCAGGATCTGGATGTCCATCCGGTTGGGCGCCTTCCGGCTGTCGTTTTGAAGCACCGTCATGGCTTTGTCCGGCTGCCCCGCCTGGATATCCGTTTGCACCACCCCTAACAGAGCGCGCGGATTCGCCGGATTCAACTCATACGACCGCATGAAGGCCGCCTCGGCTTCCTTCAGCTTGCCCTGGGAGAGGGCTGCCGCGCCGGCTTGATAGTAGACCTCCGACGAACCGGGGTTGCTTTTCAACATGGCGCTCAGCAAGGTATCCGATTCCCCGAACTTCTTCTGTCCCAGCAGGGCCTGCGATTCGATCAGCCGGGCATTGACGTTGCCCGGGTCGCGTTTCAAGACCTCCCCGGCGGAGTCCAGGGCAGCCTGGTACTGACCGTTGGTCACCTGCAAAGAGGCCAGTTCCAGCCGGGGTTGAATCATGTCCGGCCGCAGTTGAATGGCCTTGTCGAAGTGCTGCCTGGCCGATTCCCGCGAATCCGCCGTTCCGCTTTCCACAAGCGCCCGGCCCAATTCATAGTGCGCGACGGCATTGTTCGGGTCACTGGTCAAAACCGCCTGCAATCCCATAATCGCCCGAGCCACGTCGCCCCGATCCAACAGGAAAGTCGCCGCCAGGCTCTTGGCGTCGTTGTCTTTCGGGTTTTCCTTCAGTATTTGGGAATTCATCTCGGCAGCTTCGGCCCGTTTGCCCTGATGCATCAGCGCCTCGACGATGCTGTGCTGGTAGGTGGCCTTGTGCTTGGGATCCTGCACGATGGCTTCCCGGTATTCGCGCAACGCGGATTCGGTGTCGTTGCTGCGCAGATAAAAATCACCCACAAAGCGATAGACCCCGTCCCAGTCTTTGGCGTGGGTCTTGATCTGGCGCAACGTGTCGATCATTTCGTCATGGCGGCCTTGCGTGGCGTAGTGAAACGCCAGCCTTTCCAGGAATGCGGAGTTCTTGGGGTTGATCTGAGCGCCCTCCTTCAGCACCTGCTCGGCTTGCGGCGTTTTCCCCTCCGCCATGAAAAGGCCGTACAGGTTCAGGTAAGCGGTGAAGGCCGTCTTATCGTGATCGATCACCTTCCGGAAGTACGGCTCGGCTTCCGCGTAGTGCTTCTGGTGCCACAAGACTTGGCCTATCTGGTTGGCGATGGCCGGGTCATTGGGCTTGAGGGCTTCCGCCTTGCGGTAGTACTCCATGGCGTCGACCAACGATTTTTCGACAGCCGCGGCGCTACCCGTGGCCCCTTCGCCAGCTACCTTGGCGCGAGCCAGGTTGAGATCGCCGGTCAACCGGGCTGCGTCGAAGGAATTCGGGTCCATCTTGAACAATTGATCGCAATACCCCGCCGCGTCGGCCATGAGCTGCTTATCTCCGTACCCGAGAGCTATGTACAGCTCCGAGAGCCGGATCATAGCCGCCTTGTATTCGTCGCGATACGCCTGGTTGTCCTTCAAGAGCTCGACCGCTCTCCGAAACTCTTTCACGGCTCTGGCAGCCGAGGGTGGGGTGACCTTCATGGACACCAAGCCGAGCTTGTAGTGCGCCGGGCCGAACTTGGGATCGATCTTGACGGCATTCTGGTACTGGATCCCGGCTTCGGTGAAACGGCCTCTGTCAAAGTACTTATTGCCGCTCTCCAGGTAGTGATTCTTGGCGGCAATGGGATCGCGCCGGCATGAAACCAGGGTCAGGGCTGTCAGAAACACAATTATTACTTGGCGAAAAGTAGGCATAAAATCCTCGCACGACCGATTCTCTAGTATTTTAGGCCAGACGGCTCCGCAGCGCCAGACGATGGCGCCTGAAATGTACCGGAACGGGTTTTTCCAGGCCGGCGATGGGGATCGAAATGGATGGATGCGGTCCTTGTTGTGACGGGAGGGGGCCGTGGTGGCGAGCTTTTGGCGCCTATGGCCTCGCTCAGGACATCGTCCCCATGCCACACCGTCAGAACTCCTGACGTCGTGGA
>PLRZ01000206.1 GCA_003164075.1 Bryobacterales bacterium
TAGCTACTCCTGAAATGCCAGGCGCAGAAACTGTAGGTTTTCCCTGCATGGAAGCGGAAAACTCCGAATACCCCCAAAGTGGCTTTCAGTACTCCCCCCAAAAGACCGCTGAAATAATCCACGCATCTCAGGTGGTTTCAGATAAAATCAACTTTCAGGATGAAAAAACCTGAAATAAAGTTGATCCTACTTCTTGGATCCTACTTCTTGTGAGGCTTACANNCATGAGAGCGCAAACGGTTGAAGTGAAATCCTCAACTGGACGGGTCCTCTGTTGCACCGTCTTCCGTCCAGGTGGGAAAAAGCTGCTGGCAAAAGGGCACGTCATCAGCGACGAAGATGTTCGGGTTTTGGAATCCGAAGGCATGGAATCCATTTGGGTTACCGAGCTGGAGGAAGGCGAAGTCGGCGAAGACGAAGCAGTCTGCCAGGTAGCCAGTGAAATGGGTTGCGGAAGTTTCGAGATCCGCTTGGCTGCCGGTGGACGGGCCAATCTGCTGGCCACCGAGAATTGTTGCGTACTGGTGGACGATGAACTGCTCAAGCAGATCAACTGCACGGCGAGCGTCGTAATTGCCACATCGCTCAATTTCAGCTATGCCGTGGCGGGCCAGCGCATTGCAACGGTCAAGAGTGCACCGTTTGCAGTCGCCAAAGAGCAATTGGAAGCCGTCATCGGTATTCTGAAAGAGCGCGGTCCCATTCTACAGGCGAGGCCGGTTCGCACTCCGAGTGTAGGCATTCTCTACACCGACCCGATCAGCGGGGAGCGGGCCCGGCAACTTTTCGAGAACATCATGCGCCAGCGCCTGGAGCGCTTTGGCGTCAGTGCCAATTTTGTACTGTCGTGTACCGAGGATGAGAATTCCGTAGCGCGTTGCATGCAACATCTGCTGCGCTCCAAGCCTTGCGTGATCCTGGTGGCCTCCACCACCGCGCCGGCCGGGCCCGAGGATGTCATCGGTCAGGCCATGCTGAAAGTGGGCTGCCAGGTGGAGCGGTTCCTGGCGCCGGTAGAACCCGGCAACCTGCTACTAATGTCGTACAAGGACGAAGTACCGATCATTTCGGCTCCGGGCTGCTTCCGGTCGGCCAAACCCAACGTTGTCGACCTCGTAATGCCGCCCCTGCTGGCGCGGTATCATGTGACCGGTTGGGAAGTGGCTTGCCTGGGACATGGCGGCCTGCTAGCGTAAAAGCTCCTCCGACCCTGCATTCCGAATCCTCCGAGCGGAATACAGGGGTTCCTTAGCCGGGAGTTCTCTCACGAGGACGCCCGGCATTTTTTCTTTTGTCTACCCCTTGCCGTCGTTCCACCGAATTCCGCGCGCCGCGAATTCCCGCTCCAATTGCGCCGCCGATTCGAATTGCACCGCGTCGATCCCCAAATTTCGGGCCGCCGTCACGAAGGCCGCAACATCGTCCGTGTAGAAGCATTCTTCCGCGCGGCATCCGGCCCGGGCGATGGCCGCCTGGAAGATCTCCGGCCGCGGCTTCATGGCCTTCACCTCATACGACAACACCAGATCGTGAAAATGGCGCAGCATCGGATGGCTGGCGCGCAATCCCTCGAAGTGGATGGCGTTGGTGTTGGAGAGCAGCATTAGCCGGTAGCGCGCGGCCAAGCCGGCGAGCAGGTTTTCGGGCACCAGCGTCCCGGTAAAGATCGAACTCCAGATGCGGCAAAAGCGGTCGTAATCGATCTTCAGATCCAGCACCGCGGACATCTCGGCCACAAAATCCCGCGGCTCGATCAGGCCGGTTTCGAAGCGCTCCACCAGGTCGCAGGTTGCCAGGCGTCCGGGAATCTCCGCTGCCCGGTATGGGCACATCCCTTCGAGCGCCTGGTAGCCGCGTTTGAAGTCGAAATCGATCAGCACCCGGCCAAGATCGAAGATGATCGCTTTGTGCACCCCTCTATTGTCCGTCCTTCGGCAGGGCGCCCGATACGAACTCGCTGAAGTCGTGCTTCAGCTTGGTATGCGAATCGCTGTCGATGTACAGCATGTGGCCGGCCTGGTAGAAATCCCAGGCGATGTTCTTGTGCATCGCGGGGTCGAGCCCCATGTGGTTGAAAGTGTACTCCACCGCGTAGTAGGGCGTGGCCAGGTCGAAATAGCCCGCGGCGATCATCACCTTCAGGTATGGGTTCTTCACCATGGCGTTGCGCAGCATGCTGGTGGTGTCGCCGAAACCGTTCTGCACGCCATAATCCCAGGGCTGAATCCCGCCGGTCGGATAGTAGTACATGTCGGTCTTGTAGCCCAGTTCGTTGCGTATGTAGTTCGTGAACATCGCCGTGAACGGCGGCATGATGAGCGTGCTGGACGGGTCGAACTCCGCGGTCTCCCCCGTGTTCAGGCCCGACGGTCCGGTGAGACGGCCGTCATAGCGGCCGATAGTGAGCTCTTTATCGCGCAGCAGTTGTCGCGCAAAGTGCGAGACGTCCCACCGCAGGTTGGTCTCTTCCAGGTAGTGGGCGTCCAGGCCGGTATAGCGCACCAGCTTGTCGATTACCGCCTTACGCTCGGCCGCCGGCAGTTCGTCGCCCTTCGCCATCGCAGCGGAGTATTCGCCCATGGCGAACCCTTCCGCTTCCTTGAGGAACGTCTTCAGGTCTTTCTTCTGCAGATCGGCCGCCACCTTCTTGTGGTAATACGCGTCGGCGCAATACGTGGGCAGTTCCAACTCGTACACCAGGTCGTCGCTGCGGCTCCAGATGGTCTCCAGATTGAGCGTGGTCCCAATCAGTACGATGCCGTTGAAGGCGATCCCGCGGTCGATCAGGTAGCCCGCCAGTCCCGCCGCCCGGAAGGTGCCGTAGCTCTCCCCGGCGATGAATAGCGGCGACACCTCGCGGCTCGTGCGCGTGAGGTACATCCGCATGAATTCGCCCACCGATTGGATGTCGCCCTGCACCCCGTTCATGCGCCGCGCCGTTTCCACGGTCTTGGCCCGGCTGTATCCCGTGCCCACCGGGTCGATGAAAACCAGGTCGGTCTTATCCAGCCACGTGTCGGCATTGTCTTTCAGTTGATACGGCGGCGGCGGCATGCTGCCGGTGGGCAGCAGTTTGGGACTGCGCGGCCCCATCCCGCCCATATGCACCCACATCGATGCCGATCCCGGCCCGCCATTGAAGCAGAAGGTCAACGGACGCTTGCTCGCATCGCTCACGCCGTCCAGCGTGTACGCCATATAAAAGATGTGCGCTTCGGTTTCGCCGGACGCGTTTTTGAGCGGCATCTGCGCCACCGTCGCCGTATAGTTGAGGGCCTTGCCGTCCACCGTGACGGAATGGTGCGTCACTACTGGCGTTTCGTCGATATCGCCGCCCACCGCCGGTCCTGGACCTGCAATGCCTCCTCGTCCGCGGCCCGCCGGTGTCGCCGGTGTCGCCGGGGTCACCGGTGTCACCGGTGTCTGTGCCGGGGCCGCGGGGACCGGCACGGTTTGCGCCGCCCGCCCCTGCGCGCGTACCGGCGTGGGAGCGGACGCAAACAATGCGGCTATTACTAATGGAATTGAGCTTGCCTGTCGATAGATATTCATGGGAACTCCAGTTGGAGATGGCTTCAGTCCATCCTAACTGAAGCCCGCCCCTGTGTGCCATATGGAGTCGAAGCTCAGGGGAAAATGGGCTGAGCCATTCCTTTCGATGGCGAGAGCTTCGCAGGTGGGGCAGGCGGTGCTCGCCTGCCCGCCCGCACTGAATTAAGCCCGCTGTTCGAATAGCATCGAGCGAAGGCGAGCACCGCCTGCCCCACCTGCAGGCTCACTGCAAATTCCACGACCTCAGGAGTTCAGAAGAGAGCCGACGACATCATGGCCGGGCATGGGACCGCCGGCGGCGATACCGTTAACGTCGCTGCCTTGCGCTGACGGCATCACGCCCTTTCCCGTCCGTTTCCGCAAACCGCTGTCCGCGAACGAACACTACAAGCTTCGCGGGGAGTTAAGGCTGCTCCGGCAACTATAATCATATCAATGGCTTCCACGGCATTCGCAGGGTGGCAGTGCAGTTGCGATGAAGTGCCCGGACTCCAAACATGAATGCTCTGTCATTTCGCTGCCCGCCGGTTCTGCCGATGAGGCTTGTGGCCGTGATGGTGCTGGCCTCCGGCTCCGCCGCCTTGGCGCAACAATCGGAAGTCTCCATCGACACACCCAAACCGCCCCGGTATATTGGACGATTCCTGAAGCCCTTCCACCTCGAAAAGCGGACCGTTCCTCCCGTGAAGCTGGTCAACACCCCGCGCCTGCAGCAACTGGTGCGCAGCGGCAACCTCTATCTTTCGGCCCAGGACGTGATCGCCCTGGCGCTNNCTCTTGCGCGGCACCGACACGCCGGTGGCGCCGGGGCCAACCAGCGTCAGCACGGCGGGCGTCAGTAACGCATCCAGCGGGCTCGCCGGCGGCGCCGGAATCGGTTCGAGCGGCGGCGTCATCACCGGAATCGGTCCCAATCCTCCCAATCTCGATCCCGCCCTCTTTTTTCAGGTAAACCTGGCCCACACCACTACGCCCGAAACCAACACCCAGTTGAATGCCACCACCACCCTGGTGGACTCCAGCCGGTACGCGTATGTCGGCTATCAGCAGAGCTGGATTACCGGCACGTTCGCCCAGCTCGTGTTATACGAAGCGCGCAACGACTATAACAGCTCCACGCCTCTTTTCAATCCCTACATTAACGGGTATCTGGATTTCTATGTGACCCAGCCGCTCTTGCAAGGTTTCAGCCTGCCGGTCAACAACCGCTACATCAAGGTAGCCAGGAACAACCTCAAGGTGAGCGACCTGCTGATGAAGCAGCAGGTGAGCACAACTGTGGCCGCCGTGCTCAATCTCTACTGGGACCTGGTGAGCTTCGACGAAGCCGTGCGCATCAAACAACAGGCTCTGGACGCGGCTCAGAAGCTCTACGACGGCAACAAGAAACAGGTCGAGATCGGCGCCATGGCGGGCATCGAAGTCACTCGCGCGGCCGCCGCGCTATCGGCCGCTAAAGAAGCCCTTCTCATCGCCCAGACCAACGTGGCGCAGCAGGAGATCGTGCTCAAAAACGCACTCAATCGCGACGCCATGCAGAACGCCTGGCTGGACGATATTCACGTGATTCCGCTCGACCACATCGAAGTTCCGAACAGCGGCGAGGTCAGGCCGATACAGGATCTGGTGGACGAAGCGATGCATAAGCGCGACGAGATCGTGCAGGCCAACATCAATCTCGATAGCAAGAAGGTCCTGCTCAAAGGCACCAGGAACAATCTGCTGCCCAGTCTGCAGGCCTTCGCGGAACTGACCAACAACGGTTTGGCCGGCCCCGTGAATCCGATATACAACGGCCAAAGCGGCGCTCCCAACCCTTACTTCGTTGGCGGAACAGGTAACGTTCTGAACCAGATTTTCAGCCGGAATTTCCCCAATTATTCCGCCGGTATCACCCTCAACATCCCCTTCCGCAACCGCCAGGCCCAGGCCGACTACGTCACCGACGAATTGCAGTTGCGCCAGGCCGAACTGCAATTGCAGCGCGCCGTCAACCAGGTGCGCGTCGACGTCAAGACCAACCTGATCAACCTGCAGCAGGCCCGCGCCCGCTACGAAACCGCCGTGGCCACGCGAGCGCTCTCCGAACAGAGCCTCGACGCCGAGCAGAAACGCTTCAACTACGGTGTGGGCAGCGTGGCGCTGGTGATTCAAGCGCAGCAGCAACTGGCCTCGGACCAGGACTCCGAAGTGCAAGCCATGGCCAACTACACGCACGCCAAAATCGCTTTCGACGATGCCATGGGCCGCACCCTCGAAGTGAACCACGTCGACATGGAGGAGGCCGCCAGCGGCCACGTGCAACGCGAATCCTTCATCCCACCCAACGCTCCGGGAGGTGCAAAATGAGACGCGTCCTCCTCATGGCAGCCTGCCTCGGCTCTCTTTTGCAGGCGCAGAATCAGCCGCCGGCCATCCAGGTGGCCCGCGTGCCGGCGGCCATTCGTCCCTACATGGCGCCTACCATTGTGCCCATCCATCTGCAAAACTCCTTCCGCCTGGATGGCCTGATGCGCGCCGGTAATCTGTATCTCACCGTTGCCGATGCGCTGGCCCTGGCCATCGAGAACAACTTGAACCTGGAAATCGACCGCTACGGACCCCTGCTGGCCGATTCCGCCCTGGAGCGCGCCAAAGCCGGAGGTCCGCTGCGCGGCGTGCAAGCCGGAAATTCGCAGATCGCCGCCGTTGACGCCGGTGTCGGTGTCAACGGAACCATCGTCAGCGCCGGATTGGGTGGCAGCGGTGGCGGCGGTGGCGGTGGCGGCGGAAACGGCGGAGCCACCATTCAACAGATCGGCGCGGTGGTGCCCAACTACGACGCTTCGCTGCAAAACGCCACCAGCTTCTCGCACATCAGTACGCCCGAAGCGAACACGATTCTGGCTCAGACGGATGTGCTGGTCCAGTCCGCCCACACCTACAACACCCAATTAACCCAGGGCCTGAGTACCGGCGGTTCGATTGCATACCGCGAATACCAACAGACCTTCGGAGAAAACGCGCCCGGCGATTTCGTCAATCCCTCGTCGGAAGCGCGCATGGACCTGCTTTTTCGCCAGCCCCTGCTGCAAGGCTTCGGCACGAAGCTCAACGATCGCACCATTCGCGTCGGCCGTATCAACACCACCGCGGCGCGAGAGCAATTCCGCGCCCAATTGCTCGACCTGGCGGCCAGTGTCCTCAACCTTTACTACAATCTGGTGGCCGCCAACGACGAGTTGAAAGCCCGCCAGCGCGCCGTCGAGATCGCGCAGAAATTCTTCGACGACACCAACCGGGAGATCGCCGCGCAAGCCATACCGGCCATCCAATTGCCCCGCGCCCAGGCCGAAGTCTCCACCCGCCGCCAGGAACTCCTCATTGCGCAGGCCAATGTTCGCCAGCAGGAGGTCCTCATAAAAGAAGCCATTAGCCATACCGAAAATCCCCTGCTCGAATCCGCCGGCATCGTCCTGGTGGATCGCCTTCAGATTCCCGATGCCGACGATCTGCCTCCCTTGCGCGAGCTGGTGGCCACCGCCATGAAAAAGAGGCCGGACGTCGCCGTTTCCAACTATCGCGACCAGACCACGGACATCAACCTCGCCGCCACCACCAACCCGCTTCTGCCCTCGTTGACCCTGAATCTCCAGACGTACGATCGCGGTGTCGCCGGCGCAGGTCACGTAGTTAGCGGCGCTCCCCCGAATGCCGATTTTGTCGGCGGCTATGCCCGGGCCTTCTCGCAGTTGGTGGATCACGATTTTCCCAACTACGCGGGCTCGCTTAGTTTCTCGATCCCGTTCGGCAACCGCGGCTCCCAGGCCGACTATGGCATCGACCAGCTTCAGTATCGCCAGTCGCAAGTCTCCAGCCTGAAAGACATCAACACCATCGTGGTCGATGTTTCGGCGCGCGTGACGGCCCTCCGCCAGGCGCATACCCGCTATGACGCCGCCCGGGACACGGCGACGCTGCAGGAGCAGTTGCTCGATGCCGACCAGCATCGGTTCGAAACCGGCGGCAAGAGCACTACTTTCGACACGTTGATGGCCGACCAGCGGGCGCTGGTCAATGCACAGATCTCCGAGGTGAATGCGCTGGCAGCCTACGCGCGGGCGCGCATCTCGCTCGATCAAACGTTGGGTGAAACGTTGGAGAAGAACAACATCACCCTCGACGAGGGATTAAACGGCCGCGTCGAGCGCCCGTCGCAGAAGTAATTTCGGGGACAGGCTACATAACCTCGAAATTCAAATCGGTGAACGGAGTTTCGAGGTTATGTAGC
>PLRZ01000250.1 GCA_003164075.1 Bryobacterales bacterium
GATTGAGCATGTCCATGGCGGTGGTAAACAGAACGCGCTGATTCGACTGACAGGCGCGCCAGCCCACGATCTTGGACAAGAAGGTCTTGCCGACCCCAGGATTTCCGATGAGAATCAGGTTGGTGCCGTTGGCGATGAAGCTCAGGTCGAGCAGGCGCAAGACGCGATTCTTGTTCTGCGAGCGGCTCTTGTGGTGAGAGAAGTGAAACGCGTCGATGCTGGGTTGTGTCTGTAATTTCGAGCATTTGAAACGGCGCTCGATGGGCCGGCCGCGACGCGCTTCCAACTCCATATCGGCAAGCCATTCCAAGGTCGCGGCCGCACTGAGATTCTTGCCGGCCGCTTCAGAGAGGGTCGTCTCCAGATGGGGGCTCATGACCGTCAGATTCAGATCGAGGAGTTTCTGTTCCAGGGGGATCATCGGATTCCTTTTCAGATTTAAGAATGAAGGCGTCATAAGCCAGCAGCGATAGCGGGTCGGTGACGAGTTCATTCAACCGCGGATCGCGGAGGCGAAGCGGTGGCTGTTCGCGGCGTGGAGACTGCTGCTGCCGCAGAATGTTGGCGACGGGGTACCCTCTGGGTCCGGCGCCGAAAGCGCGAGCGGTGGCGGCCTTTTCGATGGCGCCGGCCACGGCATCTGGACCGTACTGGCGAATGAGTTCGAGCAGTTCGGTGATCTGCCGCGACAGGGAGCGATCGCCGTCGGCGATGTCGCGGAGATAGGCTTCCAGCTCCGCTTTCGAACAGAGTCCGTCGAGAAAGGCAAACAGCCGGTCTTGGGCGCGCGACCGCCGGGCGGCGGGCCGAAACTCAGCCAGTTCGGCTTCGAATCGTTCTGCGCCCAAGGTCTGGCCACGGCGCCACGAACGCGCATAGCTGACGATCTCGGTCACCCGATCGTAAATGGTGACCGAACTGGAGTCGGCCTTCAGTGTGAGACGGCGGCCGGCGAAGCGATGCGGCACGCAGTAGAGATTGCCGTCGAACTGCAATCGTATGTCTTTGTAAACCAGCGCCGCGACGGTGTCGCGATAATCCGGCGTGATGACCGGCAAGCATCGGAGGGCATCGGGTTGGAAACGATCGATTGGGCGCTCTCGTGTTTCGCTGTGCAAGCGCCGGTTGGCGATCTGATCGAGCCACTCACGCGCCTGTCGGTTCACGTCGTGGAGATCGAGGAAATCGCGCAGCGGCCAGAAGTTCTGCCGCACATAACCGATGCCACTCCGTTCCACTTTTCCTTTCTCCCATCCACTCGCCTGATTGCAGGCACGCGGATAAAAGTTGAACTCACGAGCAAAGGCCAGGAAGCGCGGATTGAAGCGAACTAATCGACCGTCATGCTCGGCCACAGCGGTGGCCAGGTTGTCATACCAGAGCTCGCGGGCAATGCCGTTCAGCATCTGAAACGCGTGAACGTGACAACGAACAAAGGTCTCGAAACTCTGGCTGTGCGTGAACTCCAGATACTGCATGCGGCTGTGCCCATCGACGAGGGCGAAGGCGTAGAGCTTCCGCTGGTCGCCTTGGTAGTCGAGCGATTCGAAGTGACCCCAGTCGACCTCGAAGCGTTCGCCGGGCTTTGGCTCCATGCGCACGAAGGCTCGTTGCGGTTTCGACTGCGGACGGACTTCATGCACATACTGGCGCAGAATACTGCCGCCACCGGTGTAGCCCAGCGGTTGGAGCCGCTGGCCGATCACGGCGGCGCTGGCGGAAGGATCCTTTTCAAGCAACTCGGCGATGGTGGCCTTATACGGGTCGAGCTTGCTGGATCGGGGGCGTCCCGCGGGAGTCTGCGCCGGCATATCCAGGTACTTCTTGATCGTTTCCCATCCCATGTGCAGATGGCGTTCGATCTTGCGGATGGGCCAGTGGTCGGACCAGTACAGGCGATGCAGGTCGTTGATCTGTTCGGTCGTCAGCATGGTCTCCTCATTTATACGGGGAGAAGGTCGCTGGAACCAGGACGTTGTTCTTTACAAGATTCCGGCTGGAGGGGAATAACCCGTTGAAAGACTATGACTTCGGAGAAAGCTACGTTGTTCTTTACAAGATCGGCCGCATCCGGTCCAACCAGCCAAACCTCTGCTGCGGAATGCTTTAGGTCCAGAGCTACGTTGTTCTTTACAAGCGAGGTGATACGGCTTTGCCGGTCGAGTTGCAGTTGTCGCTGACGGTTACGCGTGGCGGCCTCGGGATGGGTGCGCCAGTAGGTCTTCTGATAATCGGCATGCTCGGCGCGCCACTGCTTCCGGCTGTCTTGGACCACCTGCGCATACACTGGGTCGGTTTGAATCTTCCGCCGGTGGTAGTCGGCCCGGCGATGCCGCTGGCACTCCGCCTGGCTGCACACGCGCTGCTGGAGCCGATACGGGGATGGATGAAAGCTTCGCTGGCAGTACGGACAGCAGCGGGTTTCGGTCAATGCGTCTCCTCAGAAATCGAAAGGGATTCCAATCTCTGAGCAAAACAGATAGCGACGTATGAAAAGAGGAAGATGTAGAAACTGCTATAGAGTACCTACCGCGTCCCCGCCCAGGTTGGCCACACCCCGGATTGGGGAAACCGGCAATATTGCGGGTGTTTTATCTCGGCACTGACACGTAGATCTCGTTGCCACCCGATTCGTCCGAGCGGTAAGCGATCCAGCGGCCGTCGGGAGAGAATCTCGGAAGCACCTCGTTGGCCGACCTGCGCAGGAACGGCTCCGGTTTGCCAGGCTTGGGATGATCGGGATCGGTCCGGTCCAAAGGCAGCGTCCAGAGATCTTGTCCGGTTTCGTGCCTGGGTTCGAAGTACGCCAGCCGCCGGCCGTCGGAAGAGAAGGACCAGGGCAGGGCGGCACTCGGGCCCTCTAACACCCTCTGGGGAACTCCCGCTCCGTCGCTGCGAACCCAGAAGAGGCTGCTGGTGTGGAATATGATGTGCTTGCCATCCGGCGCCCAGGCCGGCATGCTCGCGCCGCCCGTGAATGTCAGCCGGCTGATCGTGTCCCTGTCCGAATCGTGAACATAAATGTCTCCGCCGTTCATGAATGCCAGCTTGCTCCCGTCCGGTGACAGGCGAGGCTCCGTGTATGCACCTGGCGCGGCCAGCAACGGCAACGTTGCGTCGGATTTGTCCAGCCAAACCACCTGCCATGCCGGTGCCGCACTCTTGCCCGCCGCGTAGACGAATGTCCCCGTATTCGAAAAATTAAATTGTCCGCCGCCGGTGCTTGGATTGGCGGCAACATCTTCCAGAATCCGCGCGGGCGCGCCGGTCGCTTGCAGTGTCTTGGGATCGAACTTGACGCCGAGCAGAACACCCTGGTGAATATAAACGAGGTAGCCTCCGGGCAAATACCGGCCGTAATATCCGCCGCGCTGCACGATTTTGACCTGTCCGGTTTTCAGCGAAATGGCTTCGATATTGGCGTCGTCCCATGACGCCGGGGAGGGTGAAGCCGTGAAAAGAACGTCGCTTCCGCCGGGCAGGGCCTGCGGCCAGCGGTGAGACACCTCACCAGGACCGAGCTTCGTGAGCGGCGTGGGTGCGCCGCCGGCGGCGGGAAAGAGCGAGAGGGGTACCAGGATCCCCATCGACGCCGCGATCGTTCCGTCCACATCCCAACTGGCACCATAGCCAACGGGGCTGTAGATGCGCCCCAACTCCACCGGTGCACCGCCCTGAACCGAGATTTTCTTGAGCTGGCCACCGGCATAGAAGCCGATCCATTGGCCATCGAAAGAGAAGAACGGATCGCCGGCGTCTTCCGATCCCGGCAGCAGCGTGGGCGCGGCCTGATCGAGCAACTGCGTGCCGAGATGCTGTTTCCCGTCCGGCCAACGCTCCGGATACACAATGCGCCGCCCATCCGGCGAGATTGCGACCGTCGTGCTGAATCCCGCGAATCGCATCCGGCCCGAGATCCACATTCAATCGCGTGAGCGGATGATCGGCCGAGCGCGTTGCACGCCACGCAACCCAGGACATCCCCATCGCGATGAGCACCGCTGTTGTGGCCGTGGCAATCCAGGGCCACGCGCTCTTTGCCGCTGCCGCCGGCGCCTCCGGATTTTCCAGCAACAACCGCCAATCCCCGATCGCTTGCAGCCGCTGCTTCGCATCTTTCTTGAGACACGATTCAATCAGCCGCCGCACTTTAGGAGGGACCCGCGAAAGATCTGGCTCCTTCGTCACTACCGCGGGGAGAATGTCGACCGTCGTCTCGCCGGTAAGCGCCGGCGTGCCGGTCAGGATTTCGTACAACACGCAGCCGAACGCGAAAATGTCCGCGCGCCGGTCCACGGCCTTGCCCCGCGCCTGCTCCGGAGCCATATATGCCGCGGTGCCGAGGATCATGCCGGCCCGCGTCGGAGACATCGTGAGAGTTGCGAATTCACGGTGTCGCCCGATGCAGTGGTCGGGTCGGTCGTTTTGGCCAGACCGAAATCGAGCACCTTAACGGCTCCCGCTGTCGTGATCATGACGTTGGCCGGCTTCAAATCGCGATGGATGATGCCCTTGTCATGCGCCGCTTCGAGCGCCTCCGCGATCTGCCGCGCATAATTGAGCGCCGTTTCGAGCGGCAGCGGTCCCTGAAGCGTTTCGCCGTCGACCAACTCCATCACCAGCGCGCCCAGCTCAATGCCGTAGATCGCCGCGATGTTGGGGTGATTCAAAGACGCGAGCACTTGCGCTTCACGCTCGAACCGCGCCATGCGGTCGGAGTCCTGGGCGAAGGCTGGCGGCAGGACTTTGATGGCGACGTCGCGATTCAGTTTGGTATCGGTGGCACGGTAGACAGCAC
Source organism: Bryobacterales bacterium (assembly GCA_003164075.1). Next base: position 4,799 of record PLRZ01000250.1, read on the forward strand.
CCATGCCGCCTTCACCAAGCTTGGATAAGGATTCGGTAGTGAGCGATGCTAGAGGGCGCGGGCATGAGTGCCGAGCTCTTGGCATCGTATCACTCCGGGCTGACGGGCGGCCCGTGCAAGCCGTAGAAGCGCACGAAAAGAGGGACGAGCCGCTCGGAAACTGCATCACCGGCCGTGAAACGCGTTATCGGAGAGTACACTGCCTTGAATGGAAGGAAAACCTCCTAACGGCACAATGGAACTGAACCGCAAAGGCTCACGCCCTCACGATGGATCTACAGAGATGTGCTAAGCCGGAAGGTCAGAGTCCTCTGGGCAGCACTCCGGTGATGAATTCTCCAACGAAATTCTCTGTTTTTCGTTATGAAGAGCGTTCGTCTTGGGGAGCCAA